>NZ_JBEZLL010000051.1:0-27851 GCF_040652135.1 Streptomyces sp. NPDC048295 | reverse complement strand
GGTGTGGGGGTTGGTGGGGTTGGTGCCGTTGAGGTAGGTGTGGGCGATGGTGGTGGCGAGGGTGGTGTGGTGGGGGGTGGTGCGGTGGAGGGTGGGGTGGCCGTTGGTGAGGGTGGTGAGGGTGGGGTGGGGTCCGAGTTCGATGGTGAGGTGGTTGGTGAGTGTGGTGGTGGCGGTGGCGAAGTCGACGGTGGTGCGGATCTGGTTGGTCCAGTAGTGGGGGGTGGTGGGGTCGCCGGGTGTGGTGGTGATGATGGGGGTGGTGGGTTGGTGGTAGGTGAGGGTTTGGGCGGTGGTGTGGAATGCGGGGAGTGCGGGTTCCATGAGGTGGGAGTGGAAGGCGTGGCTGACGTGGAGGCGTTTGGTGTGGGGGAAGTGGGCTGCGGTGGCGAGGGTTTCGTGTTCGGTGCCTGAGATGACGAGGGCGTCGGGGGCGTTGATGGCGGCGATGCTGACGCCGGGGGTGAGGTGGGGGGTGACTTCTTCGAGGGTGGCGCGGATGGAGATCATGGCGCCGCCGGTGGGGAGGTTCTGCATGAGGCGGGCGCGTGTTCTGACGAGGGTGCAGGCGTCGGGGAGGGTGAGGATGCCTGCGATGTGGGCGGCGGCGATTTCGCCGATGGAGTGTCCGCAGACGATGTCGGGGGTGATGCCCCAGTGTTCGAGGAGGCGGTGGAGGGCGACCTGGAGGGCGAAGAGGGCGGGCTGGGCGTTGCCGGTCGGTCCGAGGTCGTCGGCGAAGATGGTCTCGCCGAGATGGGTGTTGATCTCGTCGATCGCGGCGGCGAAGACGGGCTCGGACCGGTAGAGGTCGTGTCCCATCCCGGCATGCTGGGAACCCTGACCGGTGAACAGGAACGCAACCCTCCTACCCGTGCCCATGCCAACGCCAGCGCCGGTGTTGGTGAGGAGTTGGCCGTCGACGAGTGCGCCTCGGTGCTCGAAGGTCTGGCGGGTGGCCAGGGCCGCGGAGACGTGGGCGGGATCGGCGGTGACGGTGCGCAGTGCGTCGGCGTAGTCGTGCAGGGCCTGTTCGGTCCGTGCGGAGAACAGCCACGGAGCAATCACCGCTGAACCCGGCACCGGTGCTGTTGTCGCGACGGGTTCGGGTGTGGGGGTGTGTTCGAGGATGACGTGGGCGTTGGTGCCGCTGATCCCGAACGAGGACACCGCGGCCCGCCGCGGTCGTCCGGTCTCGGGCCAGGAGACGGGCTCGGTCAGGAGACTGACCGCACCGGCCGTCCAGTCGACGTGCGGGGTCGGCTCGTCGATGTGCAGGGTCCTGGGAAGGGACCCGTGATGCATGGCCTGCACCATCTTGATCACCCCCGCCACACCGGCGGCGGCCTGGGTATGACCGATGTTCGACTTCAGCGAACCCAGCAGCAGCGGATGCTCACGGGAGCGGCCGTAGGTCGCGAGCACCGCCTCGGCCTCGATCGGATCACCCAGCGCGGTCCCCGTCCCATGCGCCTCCAGCACATCCACATCCGAGGTCGACAGTCCCGCGTCGGCCAGCGCGGCACGGATCACCCGCTGCTGCGAGGGCCCGTTCGGCGCGGTCAGACCGTTCGACGCACCATCGGAATTGATGGCCGTACCACGCACCAGAGCCAGCACATGATGCCCCTTGCGTTCGGCATCCGACAGCCGCTCCAGCAAGACCATCCCGACACCCTCACCCCACCCCGTACCATCCGCGCCACCCGCAAACGCCTTGCAACGCCCGCTCGGCGACAGCGCACGCTGGCGGCTGAACTCCACGAACGCCGTCGGGGTCGACAGCACGGTCGCTCCGCCGGCCAGGGCCATCGTGCACTCGCCCTGCCGCAACGACCGGACCGCGAGGTGCAGCGCCACCAACGACGACGAGCACGCCGTGTCCACCGTGAGCGCCGGCCCCTCAAGACCGAAGGTGTACGCGATCCGGCCGGATGCCACGCTCGTCGTGTTGCCCGTCGACAGGTGCCCCTCGTAGCCCTCCGGTGCTCCGACGGCGTAGTCGCCGGCGATCACCCCGGCGAACACGCCGACTTGATCGCCGCGCAGCGTCGACGGATCGATGCCGGCGTGTTCGAAGGTCTCCCACGTCGTCTGCACCAGGAGGCGTTGCTGCGGGTCGGTCGCGGTCGCCTCGCGCGGGCTCATGCCGAAGAACTCCGCGTCGAACAGGTCCGCGTCGTACAGGAACGCACCCTCCTGGACATAGGACTTGCCGTGGCGGTCGGGATCCGGGTCGAACAGCTCACCGAGATCCCAGCCGCGGTTGGTCGGCAACGGTCCCACCGCGTCCACTTCGGACTCGACCAGCTGCCACAGCCGGTCGGGTGAGTCGGCTCCGCCCGGGTAGTGGCAGGCCATCCCGACAATGGCGATCGGGTCCTCGTCGAGCGACTGTGCCGCGTCGGCCGGCTGAGCGGGCGATGCCGCCGAAGCGCCGAGTTCCCCGTCCAGGAAGCCGGCGAGCGCGGTCGGTGTCGGGTAGTCGAACACCAACGTCGACGGCAGCCGGACGCCGAGCGCGTCGGCGATCCGGTTGCGGAGCTCGACCGAGGTGAGCGAGTCGAAACCCAGGTCCCGGAACGCCCGGCCGGCGCCGATGGTCTCGCTCCCCGCATGGCCGAGCACGGCCGCGGCCTTGTCCCGTACCAGGTCGAGCAGGGCGGCCGGGCGCTCCGCGGGCGGTACCGCCGCCAGCCAGTCGCCCCGGCCGCCACCCGTCCCGGCGACCCTGCGAGCGGGTGTGCCGGCCAGGCCGCGGAGCATCGGATGCACGGGTTCCCGCAAGGCCTTCACGTCGATCCGGGCACCGACGGCGAGCGCCCGGTCGGTGGTGAGTGCGGCGTCGAACAGGGCGAGTGCCTCGTCGTCGCGCAGCGCGGGCAGACCGGCGCGAGTCATGCGGTCCAGGTCCTGGGCATCGAGGTGTTCGGTGATCCCGCTCCGCCGCTCCCACATGCCCCAGGCCACCGACACCGCGGGCAGTCCGCGCACGCGCCGGTGCTGGGCGACGGCGTCGAGCGCGGCGTTGGCCGCGGCGTAGTTCCCCTGGCCCGAACTGCCCAGCACGCCCGCGAGTGAGGAGAACAGCACGAAAGCGGCCAGATCGAGATGCTCGGTCAGCTCGTGCAGGTGCCTTGCCGCGTCGGCCTTCGGGCGCAGTACCGTGTGCAGGCGCTCGGGGGTGAGCGAGGCCACGACGCCGTCGTCGACGACCCCGGCGGCGTGGACGACCGCGGTCAGCGGATGCTCCTGCGGGATTCCGGCGAGCACGGCCCGCAGCGCCTCCCGGTCCGCGACATCGCACCGGACCACATCGACCTCGGCGCCGAGGTCGGCCAGCGGCCCCGGATCACCGCCGGAGCGGCTGAGCAGCACCAGGTGCCGCACGCCGTGCCGACGCACGAGGTGCTCGGCGACCGTGCGGCCGAGGCCGCCCGTGCCCCCGGTGATCAGCACCGTGCCGTTCGGGTCGAGCGCGGTCGGGATCGTGACGACGACCTTGCCGACGTGCCTGGCCTGCCCGAGGAACCGGAGTGCGGCCGGGGCGTTGCGTACGTCCCACGAGCTGACCGGCAACGGGGTCAGCACGCCCGCCTCGAACAGGGCGACCAACTCGGTGAGCATCTCCTTGATCCGGTCGGGCCCCGCCTCGCCGAGGTCGAACGCCCGGTAGCGCACGCCGGGATGGTCCTCGGCCACGTCGGCGGCGTCGCGGATGTCGGCCTTGCCCATCTCGACGAACCGGCCGCCGCGCGGCATCAGCCGCAATGACGCGTCGAGGAACCCCTCGGTCAGCGAGTTCAGCACCATGTCGAAACCCTCGCCGCCGGTCGCCGCCCGCAGCCGCTCCTCGAAGTCGAGGTCGCGCGACGAGGCGAGGCGGTTCTCGGGCAGCCCGGTCGCCGGCCACTTGGCCTGGCTCGCCGTGCCGTACACGACCGCGCCCCAGTGCCTGGCGAGCTGGACGGCGGCCATCCCGACGCCGCCGGCCGCGGAGTGCACCAGCACCGACTCACCGGCCCGCAACCGGCCGACGTCGACCAGGCCGTAGTAGGCGGTGAGGAACACGATCGGCGTCGCCGCGGCCTCGGCGAAGGTGAATCCGGCCGGTATCCGGGTGACCAGCCGGCGGTCGGTCACCGAGAGGGGACCGGCGGCGCCGGCGAACATGCCCATCACCCGGTCACCCGGCCGGAGGTCGGTGACTTCGGCACCGACCTCCACGACCACGCCGGCGCCTTCGCTGCCGATCGTGGCTTCGCCCGGATACCTGCCGAGCGCGATCAGCACGTCCCGGAAGTTCACACCGGCGGCACGCATGGACACACGGATCTCGCCGGCCGCCAGCGGAGCGATCGCCTCCGGGCAGGGCACCAACTCGACGCTGTCGGTGGTGCCCCGCTCGGCCGAGGCGTCGAGCCGCCACGGTTCGCCGGGCACCCGCAGTCGGGAAGGGCCGCCTGCCGAGATCCGGGGAACGTGCGGGAGCCCGCCGCGGATCGCGAGCTGGGGGTGCTGGGCCGGAAGGCCGGGCGGGATTTCACCGTCGGTGTCCACGAGTACGAACCGGCCGGGGTGCTCGGCCTGTACGGACCGCACCAACCCCCACACCGCCGCCCGGGAGGGGTCGGCGACCCGGTCGCCGGGGACGGCGGCGACGGCGTCGCGGGTCGCGATCACCAGCGGCGGCCCGTCCGCACCGAGGCGGTCCCGCACCACCCGCAGGGCCTCGTCCGCCGTCGAGCACCACGCGACATCGAGCCGTTCGCCGGAGCCCGGCGCCACCGGCGTCCAAGCGATGTCCAGCAACCGGTCCGTGGTCAGGTTCCCCTGCGGGACCGGCCGCATGGTCAGCGATTCGACGGTCAGCACCGGGTCGCCGGCCGGGTCGGTGCACACCAGCCGGTAGCTGTCCGTCCCCAGCGGACGGATGTGCACCCGCAGTTCGGTCGCCGCGTCGGCGTGACGGTGCACGCCGGACCAGGCGAACGGCAGCCGGACCCGGTCGGGATCGGCATCGCCCAGACCGATGGCGTGCAGCGCCGCGTCGAGCAGCGCGGGGTGCAGACCGTAGCCCGCGCTGTCGATCCCGTCGGGCAGCCGCACCTCGGCGTAGATCTCGGCGCCCGCCCGCCACGCGGCGCGCAGCCCGTGGAACGCGGGTCCGTAGCCGTAGCCGGCCGCCGCGATGCCCGGGTAGAAGTCGTCGACCGGGACCGGTGCGGCCCCGGCGGGGGGCCACACCATCCGGTCCTGGGCCGGTGCGCCGGTGCCGGTGAGGACACCGCTCGCGTGCCGGACCCACTCGCCGTCATCGACACGGGAGTGGACGGTGACCGGTCGGCGCCCCGTCTCGTCCGCGCTGCCGGCAACGGCCTGGACGGCCACCGAATCCCGGTCCGGCAGGACGAGCGGGACCTCGATGGTGAGCTCCTCGATCCCGGCCGCCCCGACCTGGTCGGCCAGATGGCCGGCCAGGTCGACGAACGCCGTGCCGGGGAGCAGCAGGGCACCCGCGATGGTGTGGTCGGCCAGCCACGGGTGCGACCGGGGCGAAAGCCGTCCGGTGCACACCACCTCGTCGCGCTCGGCCAGCCCGACCGCGGCCCCGAGCAGCGCGTGCCCGGCGCCGCCGTCCCCGCTCCGCCCGGCCAGCCAGTACCGGTCCCGGCGGAAGGAGTACGTCGGAAGCTCGATCCGGCTACCGCCCGTTGCGTCGAAGTACGCACCCCAGTTCACGTCGGCGCCGCGGACATGCAGCCCCGCGAGCGCCTCGGTGGCGGTGTGGTCCTCCGGCCGGTTCGCCCTGGCCACCGGCAGCAGCGCGACCCCGGGTTCGTCCCCGAGCACCGAGCCCGCCATCCCGGCCAGCACGGCGTCAGGACCGACCTCGACGAACGTCCCGGTGCCCGCAGTACGTGCCGCCCGTACGCCGTCGGCGAAGCGCACGGTCGCGCGGACGTGCTCGACCCAGTAATCGGGTGAGCGCAGCAGGTCGGCCGGGGCGACCTCACCCGTCACGTTGGACACCACCGCGATCCGAGGATCCCGGTAGGTGAGGCTCCGGGCGACGGCACGGAACTCCGCCAGCATCGGTTCCATCAGGGGGGAGTGGAACGCGTGGCTGACCCGCAGCCGCCTGGTCCGGTGCCCGCGCGCGGACAGTTCCTCCGCAAGCCGGAGCACCACGTCCTCGTCACCGGAGAGCACGCCGGCACGGTCGGTGTTGACGGCCGCCACCGTCACCCGGCCGGCCACCGGAGCCACCGCCTCGGCGAGGACGTCCGCGCCCGCCTCCACCGCGACCATCGCGCCACCGGCGGGCAGCGCCCGCATGAGCCGGCCACGGGCGCCGACCAGGGTGCACGCGTCGTCCAGGGACAGCACGCCGGCCACGTGCGCGGCGGCGATCTCTCCCACCGAGTGCCCGATCAACAGGTCCGGACGCACACCCCAGTGCGCGAGCAGCCGGCACACGGCGACCTCGAAGGCGAAGAGGGCCGGCTGTGTCCACCCGGTGTCCTGAAGGGCACTGTCACGGTCCGCGCCCCACATCACCTCGCGGAGGCCGTCGAAACGGCCCACGACCTCGTCGAATGCCGAGGCGAAGACCGGGAACCTGGCGGCCAGGTCCCGGCCCATCCCGGCCCGCTGACTGCCCTGACCGGTGAACAGGAACGCCATGCCGCCGAGTTCACCCGCCTCGCCCTGACCGTCCACCGTGGTCAGAGCGGTGCGGAGAGCGTCGGGGCCGGCGGCGACGACGGCGGCCCGGCGGGGCAGCGCGGTGCGGTGCCTGGCGAGGGTCACGGCGACATCGACCGGATGGGTGTCGGGATGGCCGTCCAGGTAGTGGGCGAGCGATTCGGCCTGGGCACGTACACCGGCGTCGTCCGGCCCGGAGAGCAACCAGGGCACCGCGACCACCGGCGGGGCCGGGACCGGGTCCGGCGCCGGGCTCGCCGGAACCTCCTCCAGGATCACGTGCGTGTTCGTCCCGCTGATGCCGAACGAGGACACCGCGGCCCGGCGCGGCCGGCCGACCGCGGGCCACGGAAGCGACCCGGTGAGCAACTCGACCTTGCCCTCGGCCCAGTCGACGTGCGGGGTCGGCGCGTCGACGTGCAAGGTCTTCGGCAGAGTGGCGTGCCGGATGGCCTGGACCGCCTTGATCACGCCGGCCACCCCGGCGGCTGCCTGGGTGTGCCCGAGCGTCGACTTGACCGTCCCCAGCCACAGCGGCTCCGCCCGGTCCCGGCCGTAGGCGGCCAGTACGGCTCTGGCCTCGATCGGGTCGCCGAGCGTCGTTCCGGTGCCGTGCGCCTCCACCAGATCGACGTCGGCGGGAGACAGGCCGGCATCGGCGAGCGCCTGCCGGATCAGACGTTCCTGTGCCGCACCGTTGGGCGCGGTCAACCCGTTCGACGCGCCGTCGGAGTTCATCGCGGTGCCCCGCACCACGGCGAGCACCGGGTGGCCGTGCCGCACGGCGTCCGAGAGCCGTTCGACCAGCAGCATGCCGGCGCCCTCGGCGAACGCGGTCCCGTCGGCCGCGGCGGCGAACGCCTTGCACCGGCCGTCCGGGGCCAGCCCGCGTTGCCGGCTGAACTCGGTGAACACTCCGGGGGTGGCCATCACCGTCGCACCGCCGACCAGCGCGAGTCCGCACTCGCGTCTGCGCAGTGCCCGCACCGCGAGGTGCAGCGCGACGAGTGAGGACGAGCACGCGGTGTCCACGGTGAGTGCGGGGCCCTCGAAGCCGAAGGTGTACGCGATCCGGCCGGATGCCACGCTGGTCGTGGTCCCGGTGAGCAGATGCCCGCCGACCCCGTCCGCCGGCTCGTGCAGCCTGTTGGCGTAGTCCTGGGCGATCACGCCGACGTACACACCGGTGTCGCTGCCGCGCAAGGTGCCGGCATCGATGCCCGCGCGCTCGAAGAGCTCCCACGAGGTCTCCAGCAACAGCCGCTGTTGCGGGTCGGTCGCGGCGGCCTCTCTCGCGCTCATGCCGAAGAACCCGGCGTCGAAGCGGTCCGCGCCGCTGACGAACCCGCCTCGGGTCACGTAGGTGTGGCCCGGCAGGTCCGGGTCGGCGTCGTAGAGCGCATCGAGGTCCCAGCCGCGGTCGGCCGGGAACGGGCCGATCGCGTCACCCTCGGCGGCGATCAGCTCCCACAGCTCTTCCGGCGAGCTCACGTCGCCCGGGTACCGGCAGCTCATGGCCACGATCGCGATGGGCTCGCGGTCGGCGTCGGTGACCTCGCGCAACCGCTGACGGGTGCGGCTCAGGTCCGCGGTGACGCGCTTGAGGTAGTCGCGCAGCTTCTCCTCGGTGGTCACCGCACCTCCAAGTCGTTGTCGATGAAGTCGAAGATCTCGCCGTCCGACGCGGTCTCCAGCCGCTCGTCCACCTCTCCGGGCGGGGCGACTCCGGCGAGCAGGTCGCGCAGCCGGTCACCGACCCGCAGCAGGGTGGCCGGATCCTCCTCACCGCGCAGTGCGGCGGCCACCCGGTCCAGCTCGTCGAGCACGGATGGCGATTCCTGCCGGGGAAGCAGCCGGTCACGAAGGTGGGTGGCCAGTGCGCGGGGCGTTGCATGGTCGAACACCAGCGTCGCCGGCAGGGTGAGCCCGGTCGCCGCGGCGAGGCGGTTGCGCAGCTCGACCCCGGTCAGCGAATCGAACCCCAGCTCCTTGAACGCACGAGTGTCGGCCACCGCCTGGCTGCCGCCGTGGCCGAGCACGGCGGCAGCGGTGGATCGCACCAGGTCGAGCACCGCGTCGAACCTGGCACGCTCGGACAGGCCGACGAGCCGCGTGGACCACGAAGCGTCGGGTGCGCCGGCGGTCCTGACCCGGGTACGGCCCGTCCCGGCCAGGCCACGCAGGACCGGGGGCACGGCATCGGCCCTGCGCAGCGCCGCGGTGTCGATCACCGCCGGCACCACCACCGGCAGGGCGCTGCCGAAAGCCGCGTCGAACAGTGCGAGCACCTGCTCGTCGGACATGGCGGGCAGGCCGTCGCGGGCCAGCCGGTCGCGGTCCGCCTCGTCGAGATGACCGGTCATACCGCTCGGCGTGGCCCACAGCCCCCAGGCCATCGACGTGGCGGGCAGTCCTGCGGACTGCCGCCGTCTGGCGAGGCCGTCGAGGAACGCGTTCGCCGCGGCGTAGTTGGCCTGCCCCGGGCCGCCGAGCGTACCGGCGAGCGAGGAGAACAACACGAACGCCGACAGGTCGAGGTCGCGGGTCAGCTCGTCGAGGTGCACCGCGGCGTCGGCCTTGGGGCGCAGCACGGCCTCCAGGTCCTCCGGGCCGAGCCTGTCCACGGTGGCGTCGCGCAGCACCCCTGCCGCGTGGATCACGGCCGTGAGCGGGTGCTCGGCCGGGATGGCCGCGAGCACCCCGGCCATGGCGTCGCGGTCGGCGGCGTCCGCCTTGACGATCGTCACCTCGGCGTCCAGGTCGGACAGATCGGCCGCGCGGCCGGACCGGCTCACCAGGACCAGGTTGCGCATGCCGGCGGTGGCGAGGTGCCGGGCGACGAGGGTGCCCAGGCCCCCGGTGCCGCCGGTGATCAGCACCGTGCCGGCCGGGTCGAGAGGTGCCGGGACGCGCAGTACCACCTTGCCGATGTGACGGGCCTGGCTGAGGTGGCGGTACGCGTCGGGGGCATGCCGGATGTCCCAGGCGGTGACCGGCAGCGGCCGCAGTACGCCGGTCTCGACGAGGTCGCGGAGTTCGGCGAGCATCTCGCCGATCCGGTCGGGGCCGGCCTCGGCGAGGTCGTAGGCGCGGTAGCCGGGCAGCCCGGAACGGATGTCGGTCTTGCCGAGTTCGAGGAACCGGCCGCCCGGTCGCATGGTCCGCAGCGAAGCGTCGACGAAGGGGCCGGCCAGAGAGTTCAGCACGATGTCCAGGTCCGCGAAGCGGTCGGCGAAGTCGAGGTCGCGCGAGGAGGCGAGCCGGTCGGCCGGAATGTCCAGCGCGGACCACTTGGCCGGGTGCGCGGTGCCGAACACGTCGAGACCGAGGTGGCGGGCCAGCTGGGTGGCGGCCATCCCGACCCCGCCGGCCGCCGCGTGCACCAGGATCCGCTCGCCCGGCCGCGCGGCGCACAGGTCGACCAGGCCGTAGTAGGCGGTCAGGAACACGATCGGCATGCCGGCGGCCTCGGCGAACCCCGTGCCGCGCGGCATCCGGGTGACCAGACGCCGGTCGGTGACCGTCACCGGGCCGGCGCCACCCGCGAACAGGCCCATCACCCGGTCACCGGGGGCCAGGTCGGTCACGTCCGGTGCGACCTCGGTGACCACGCCCGCGCCTTCGGTGGCCGCGGCCCGGTCGTCGTCGGGCACCATGCCCAGGGTGATCAGCACGTCCCGGAAGTTCACCCCGACCGCGCGCACGGAGATACGGACCTGACCGGTTGTCAGAGCATCCGCGACCTCGGGGCACGGGTCCAGGCGCAGCCGGTCGAGGCTGCCGAGCGCGCCCCGGGCCAGCCGCCACGGTCCGGCGGGCACCGGCATTCCCTCACCGGCGCGGGCCAGCCTGGGTGCCATGGCGACACCGTCACGCACCACCAGCTGCGGTTCGCCGGTGCCGGCCACCCCGGCCGGCGCCTCGTCGGTGTCCAGGAGGGCGAAGCGGCCGGGGTGCTCGGTCTGCGCGGTGCGGATCAGCCCCCACACGGCCGCACCGACGGGGTCGACCGCTCCCGCTCCCTCGGCTCGCCTGGTCACCACCGTCACGGGCGGCCCCTCGGCAGCGTGGTCGCGGACGAGCCGGAGCGCCCGGGTGGTGGCCGCGTGAACGTCGGCTTCCGCCGTGAAGTCCGCGACGACCCGGTCCGCGTCCTCGGTGGCCTCGGCCTCGACCCAGTCGAGCGCGTACAGCGGTGGCCGGACGGTCAGCGAGCCGGCGGCGAACGGCCGCACGGTCAGGGCACCGATCTCCAGCACCGGTTCGCCCTGTTCGTCGGTGATCAGCACGGAGACCGTGTCGCCGTCCACTTCGGTCAGCCGGACCCGGACCCGGGTGGCGCCGACCGCGTGCAGGGTCACGTCGCGATAGTTGAACGGCAGCCGCGCCGCTCCGTCGAGCGCCGCGGCGTGCAGCGCGGCGTCGAGCAGGGCCGGGTGCACCCCGAACGCGCCGGGCTCGACCGGCAGCTCCACCTCGGCGTAACGCACCCGTTCGCCCTGCCAGGCCGCCACCAGGCCGCGGAACGCCGGGCCGTAGCCGAGACCGGCCTCGGCGAGCCGCTCGTAGGCGCCGCGGAGGTCGAGTTCCGTCGCGTCCTCGGGTGGCCAGGACAGGGGCGGCACGGGGATGCCGGTGTCCGGCGCGAGCAGACCGGAGGCGTGGACGGTCCACTGCTCGTCGCTGCCGCTGTAGACGCTGATCTCGCGGTGACCGTCCCGTTCCGCGCCGACCACCACCTGCACGCGCACGGACTCCGTCCCGGGCAGCGGCAGCGGCTGGTGCAGGGTCAGCTCGGCGATGCGGCCGCAGCCGGTCAGGTGCCCGGCATGGGCCGCCAGTTCCACGAACGCGGCACCAGGCAGCAGCGGCGTACCCGACACCGTATGGTCGGCGAGCCAGGGCTGGCGGGGGAGCGACAGCAGTCCGGTCAGGACGGTCTCGCCGGTGTGCGCGGTGTCGACCACGGCCTTCAGCAGGGGGTGGTCGGCCTGGCCGAGACCGAGATCGCCGACATTGCCGGCCACGGTGTCGACCCAGTATCGGCTGCGCTGGAACGGATAGCCCGGCAGGTCCACCGGTTCGGTGGGCTCGATGAGGGTCGCCCAGTCGATGTCCGCGCCGTGGACGTATGCCTCGGCGGCCGCGGCACGGAACCGGCGCAGGTCGCCCTCGTCGCGCCGCAGCGTACCGACGGCGGTGTGGTCGAGGCCGACGGTGAGCACCGGGTGCGGGCTCACCTCGATGAACAGGCCGTGCCCCGCGTCCGCGAGTGCCGTCGTGGCCTGCGCGAACCGCACCTGCTCGCGGAGGTTGCGGTACCAGTAGTCACCGTCCAGGGCGGACGTGTCGATGAGTTCGCCGGTCAGTGTGGAGTAGAAGGGCACGCTCGACGGCCGGGGTGCGATCCCCGCGAGCGCGGTACGCAGCTCGTCCCGGATCTGCTCGACCTGGGGGGAGTGGGACGCGTAGTCCACAGGCACCCGTCGCGCGCGGATGTCCCTCTTCGCACACAACGCCATCAGCTCGTCGAGCGCGCCGTTCTGTCCGGAGACGACGGTCGACATCGGGCCGTTGACGGCCGCGACGCCGGCCCCGGCACCGAGCAGCGCCTCGACCTCTTTCGCGGGCAGTGCCACCGACACCATGCCGCCCCCGCCGGCGAGTGCGGTGAGAGCCCTGGACCGCAGGGTGACGATCCGGGCGGCATCGTCGATACCGAGGGCTCCCGCGACGTAGGCCGCGGCGATCTCCCCCTGTGAGTGCCCGACGACGGCGTCCGGCCGGACGCCGACCGACTTCCACAGCTCGGCGAGGGAGACCATGACGGCGAACAGCGCCGGCTGCACGACATCGACCCGGTCGAGCGGGCCGGCCAACTCCTCGACCAGGTCCCAGTCGACGAACCGCGCCATCGCCCCGGAGCAGCGGCGGATCGACTCGGCGAACACCGGCGACTCGCTCATCAGCCCGGTCGCCATGCCCACCCACTGCGACCCCTGCCCGGGGAAGACGAACGCGCAACGGCCGTCCTGTGCGACCCCTCGGACCAGGCCCGGGGCCGGACGGTCCTCGGCCAGCGCGCGCAGGCCGGCCGGCCTGTCGTCGAGCAGCGCGGCCCGGTGGCGCAAGTGCGCCCTGCGCGTGGCAAGTGTGTGGGCGACAGCACCGGGGGCGGTGGCCGCCATGCCCGCCAACTCCTCGGCACGTTGGCGCAGAGCCGGGGCCGAGCCGGCCGAGAGCACCCACGGCGCGCCGGCGGTCCCCGGCGACACCGTGGCGTCGGGACCCTGCTCCAGCACGACGTGGGCGTTGGTGCCGCTGATGCCGAACGACGACACCGCGGCCCGCCTCGGCCGGTCGGCGGTGTCCTCGGGGCCGGGCCACGGGGTGTGCTCGGTCAGCAGTGACACCCCGCCCGAGGCCCAGTCCACGTGCGGGGTCGGTTCGTCGATGTGCAGGGTCTTGGGCAGCATCCCGTGCCGCATGGCCTGCACCATCTTGATCACACCGGCGACCCCGGCGGCGGCCTGGGTGTGGCCGAGATTGGACTTGAGCGACCCCAGCAGCAGCGGAGTCGGCCGGTCGCGGCCGTACGTGGCGAGCAGGGCCCCGGCCTCGACCGGGTCCCCGAGTGTCGTGCCGGTCCCGTGCGCCTCGACCGCGTCGACCTCCGCGGGGGTCAGGCCCGCGTCGGCCAGCGCGTCGCGGATGACCCGTTCCTGCGACGGTCCGTTGGGTGCGGTGAGCTGGCTGCTGGTGCCGTCCTGGTTGACGGCGCTGCCGCGCACGACGGCGAGGACCGGGTTCCCGTCCCGCTGGGCGTCGGAGAGCCTGCGCAGCATGAGGATGCCGGCGCCCTCGGCCCAGCTGGTGCCGTCGGCCGCCGCGGCGAACGGCTTGCAGCGCCCGTCCTTCGCCAGGCCGCGCTGCCTGCTGAACTCGATGAAGGTGTCGGGGGTCGCCATCACCGTCACCCCGCCCGCCAGCGCGTGATCGCACTCGCCGCGCCGCAGCGACTGCACGGCGAGGTGGAGGGCGACCAGGGAGGACGAGCACGCGGTGTCGACCGTGAGCGCGGGGCCCTCGAAGCCGAAGGTGTAGGAGATCCGGCCGGAGGCGACGCTGCCCGCGCTGCCGCTGCCGAGGTAGCCCTCGTACTCCGCGGGCATGGGACGCAGCCGGGCGGCGTAGTCGTCGTACATCACACCTGTCCACACGCCGGTCCGGCTGCCGCGCAGATCCGCCGGGTCCATCCCGGCCCGCTCCACCGCCTCCCAGACGATCTCCAGGAGCAGCCGCTGCTGCGGGTCGGTCGCCGCGGCCTCGCGCGGGCTCATACCGAAGAACTCCGCGTCGAACTCGTCCGCGTCGTGCAGGAACCCGCCCTCGCGCACGTAGGACCGCCCGTGCCGGTCGGGGTCCGGGTCGTGCAACTCGCCCAGCGGCCACCCCCGGTTGGCCGGGAACGGTGTGATCGCGTCGACACCGCCGGACACCAGTTGCCACAGCTGGTCCGGGTCGCGCACGTCTCCCGGATACCGGCAGGCCATCGCCACGATCGCGACCGGCTCGGCCGCTTTGGCCTCGACCTCGGCCAATTGTCTGCGGGTGTCGCGCAGTTCGGCGGTCGCCCGGCGCAGATAGTCCCGGAGCTTGTCCTCGGCGGTCAGTTGGGTGGTCACGAGTGAAAGGCTCACGGCGCGGGCTAAGGAGCCCCTTGCAACCGTCTAAAGGCTTTAGGGCGGACGAAGGTTGCGGTTAGCGGGTGTGGCGAGGCTGGGCGGCACCACCATCAGTCGCTGCCGGGAAGGGACGATCATGACCGAAGCGCCGGAGATACCGGCCACGCTCGAGGAACGCATCCGGAACTGGAGCATCTACGCGCCGTGGCTGCAGCAGTCCACCGTCGAGCACTGGGAGGAGATGCGTGCACACGCGCCGATCGTCCGGTCCGAGCAACACGGCGGGTTCTGGATCCTCACCAGGTACGAGGACATCGAGTGGGCGGCGAAGAACCCGGACATCTTCTCCAGCGCCGAACTCACCGTGCCGCACCGGAGGATCTTCCACGAGAAGCTGATCCCGATCCAGCTCGACGGGGATGTCCACCGTAAATGGCGTCAGACGCTCGCCGAACTGTTCAACCCGAGCGCGGTCAATCACTTCACCCCGCAGCTGCGCCAGGCGACCGCCGACACCATCGAGCCGATCGTCCGCAAGGGACGGTGCGAGCTGATCTCCGAGTACGCCTCGGTGCTGCCGTCCGAGGCGTTCATGATCGCGTTCGGTATCGGCCGCGAACACCTCAAGGCATTCGTGGACCACAAGGACTGGCTGCGCCGGGTCGGCATCCCCAGCGCCCGTACCGACGAGGAACTGCGTGCGGCGAACAAGCCGCTGTGGGACTTCTTCGGAGCGGCCATCGACCGGCGCAGGGCCGAGGGCACCGAGGGCAGGCGGGATGTGATCAGCAGGCTGCTGCACGCCACCTACGACGGGCGCCCGCCGACCCGTGACGAGATGATCAACGCGTTGTTCGTCGCGATGCTCGCCAGCCTGGACACCACCTCCTCCCAGCTGAGCCTGGTCTTCCGGTACTTGGCCACGGACCCGGAGGCCCAGCGCACGGTCGTGGAGTCCCCGGAGTCCATCCCGCGCATCGTCGAGGAGCTGATCCGGCACGAACCGGTGTCCACCACCGGCCGGGTGGTGACCCGGGATGTCGAGCGGCACGGGGTCACCCTGCGCAAGGGCGACCGGGTGCTCATGTCCTGGGGCATGGCCGGGCGGGATCCGGACGTCTTCACCGACGCCGGGCGAGTCGACTTCGACCGTCAGGTGACCAGGCACCTCGCCTTCGGTGCGGGCCCGCACCGCTGCCTCGGCATGCACCTCGCCCGCCGGATCATCCAGGTGGCCGTGGAGGTCTGGCACGAGAGGATCCCGAGCTACCACCTGACCCCCGGCACCGAGCCGACGCACCACTACTCACCGGCACTCGGCGTGTTCGACCTCGACGTCACCGTGGGGGCGCCGGCATGAAGGTGCGCGTCGACCCGGAACTGTGCATGGGGCACACCATGTGCCAGGCCCGTGCCGCCGAGGTCTTCCGGCTCTCCGAGGAAGGCTTCAACGAGATGGGCGAGTTCGACGTCCCGGACGGGCTGGCCGCCGTGGTCCGCCGGGGCGCCGTGGCCTGCCCCGAACGGGCGATCACCATCCTCGACGGGCGGGACGGGACCTAACGCTTCTTGTCCGTGAGGGCTTCCAGGCACGGCTTCATCACGTCGGCGATGCGTTCCGGGTCGACCGTGCGGAGCGGGTCCAGTTCGAGCAGGTGGCGGCCGATGGTGATGCCGAGCAGCGTGCTGACCGTCAGCGCGGCCCGCAACTCCGCGTCGTCGCCGCCGATGACGTCGCTGATCTGGTCGAGCTGACGGGTGTTGGCCGCCCGGACCTGTTCGGCCGCCTCCGGATAGGTCAGCATCGAGCGCAGCAGGGCCAGCGAGGTGTCGGGCACCTCGCCGAGCTTGACGCCGAGGATGCCGAGCAGCAGCTCGGCCAGCTTCTCCTGGCCGCCCTCCATCGCCTCCTGGGACGACACCGTGATCGCCCGCCGGAACAGCTCGTCCTTGCTGCCGAAGTGCTGCATGACAAGTGCGGGGTCGACCTGGGCCTTGGCCGCCACCGCGCGGATGGTGGTCCGGTCGTAGCCGGACTCGGTGAACAGCGTGCGTGCGGCGGCGAGGATCCGTTTGGCCGTCAGCGCACGTCGTTGGGCGCGGGGCAGTTGTTCCTCGGATCTGGTCACGGTGCCACTGTACCCAAGTTCGCACAACAGGCGTTGACTGAAATCTGGTGCCACTTGTAGGGTCATTCACTCATCATCCGTTGAGTGAATGGAGTCTCGCGTGGCAACGTCCACGACAAACGCCGAGCGGACGGAGCTGATGCGTGTCCTGCCCGGCCTGCTGTTAGCGATGTTGCTCGCCCAGCTCGACGCGATGATCGTCAGCACGGCGCTGCCGACCATCGTGGGTGAGATGGGCGGGGTGGACCAGCTCTCCTGGGTCGTCACCGCGTACACCCTGGCCACGCTGGCCTCGACGCCGTTGTACGGCAAGTTCGGCGATCTCTACGGTCGCAAGTGGATCCTGGTCTTCGCGATCGTGGTGTTCATGCTCGGCTCCGCGCTGTGCGGCGCGGCTCAGACCATAGGCCAGCTCATCGCGTTCCGCGCACTGCAGGGAATCGGCGCGGGCGGCCTGCTGGTCGGGGTCATCGCGATCATCGGGCACCTGGCCACCCCTCGCGAACGCGGGAAGTTCCAGAGCTTCATCGCCGCGCTCGGCGCCGTCGCGATGATCGGCGGGCCGCTGATCGGCGGCTTCCTCACCGACGTGGCGTCCTGGCGGTGGGCGTTCCTGATCAACCTGCCGATCGGCGCGATCGCGCTGGTGATCGTCGTGACCCGGCTCAACCACGTCGGGCAACGGGTCGAGCACCGGATCGACTACCTCGGCGCTCTGCTGATCGCCCTGTTCGCCGTCGCGATCGTCCTGGTCACCAGCTGGGGAGGGGTGAAGTTCGACTGGGACTCGCCGCAGATCCTGCTGCTCGCCGCGGCCGGAGTGGTGGTGTTCGTCGCGATGCTGCTGGTGGAACGCAGGGCCGCCGAACCAGTGCTTCCGCTGCGGCTGTTCGCCATCCGGAACTTCAGCATCGCCCAGGTCCTGACCTTCCTGGTCGGGTTCGCGATGTACAGCATGGTCGCGTTCCTGCCGTTGTACCAGCAGTCGGCGCACGGCTATTCGGCCACCAGCAGCGGTCTGTTGCTGCTGCCGATGCTCGGGGCGTCGCTGGTCACCACCATGTACTCCGGCACCCTGCTGACCAAGACCGACAACCACCGGGCGATCCTCATCGGCGGCAGCTTCCTGTTCGCCGCCGGCCTGTGTCTGCTGCTGCTGGTCGACCAGGGCACGAGCGAGCTGCTGTTCTCGATCTACATGATCGTCTTCGGCCTCGGGCTCGGCGTGCTCTTCCAGGTCACCGTGGTCACCGCGCAGAACAGCGTCGAACGCGCCAACATGGGGGTGGCCAGCAGTACGGTCACCTTCTCCCGGTCCATCGGCGGTTCGTTCGGTGTGGCGTTGTTCGGCTCGGTGTTCACCGGGCGCCTGCTGGACGGGCTGGCACAGCGCCTGCCGGCCGACGACTACGCGCGGCTGGCCGGTGGGTCGGGGCGGCTCGACCCCGCCGGTATCGAGGGGCTCGCGGACTCGGTGCGGGAGGGCTACATGGCTTCCGTCGTCGATGCGACGCACATGCTGTTCGTGTGGGCGGCCCCCTTCGGGGTGCTGGCCTTCCTGATCGCCTTCGCGGTCCGGGCACACAAGACGGCCGAGTAGGAGGTGGTCACACCTTGGACGCCCGCCGGGCGCCCAAGGCGCGACCACCCTTGAGGCGAAAGCGGCCCGGCACCGGTTCCCCAACCGGTGCCGGGCCCTTTCGGCGCTGCGAACCGGCCGGTGCTCCGGACCGGGCCGGCGCTTTAGACCAGGCGTAGGCGTCCCTTAGCGAAGCTCTCGATTCTTGTGCTGAGTTTCGACACCAGAGAGGGGCGAGTCATGACTCAGACAGCCTTCGAGCTGCCGGGTTCCGCCGGCCGTATCAACACGCTGTTCGGTGGGAAGCTGCCGGTCGAGAGCATCTATGGACCGCACGGTTCCCAGATCTACAACCACTTCACCCGCAACGACCGCGCGGAGATCGACGACATGCTGCGCGTGTCCGAGCCGCACTCGGGGCCGGTGCTGGAGCTGGCGTGTGGCAACGGCCGGACGACCATTCCGTTCCTGGAGGCGGGTTACGACGTTGTCGGCCTCGACTCCTCGCCCGACATGCTGGCCCGGCTGTCGGACCGGCTGGTCGAGTCCGGGCGGACCGAGCTGGGGGACAAGCTCGACACCGTCGAGGGGGACATGAGCTCGTTCTCCCTCGGCCGCACGTTCGGCATCGTCCTGCTCGGCATGACCACGGTGTGGAACCTCGACGCGGAGAACCGCGCCGGTCTGTTCCGCTCCGTGCGTGAGCACCTGGCCGAGGACGGCCGGTTCCTGCTGACCCTGCTGGAGTTCCCCGGCCTCGACGACTCGGCGGCCCCGTTCGAGACCATCGTGGCCACCGACGCGCACGACAGCGTCGCCCCGGTCTCGGTCACCATGATCGAGCACGTCGACCCCGGCGAGCGGCGGCGGCTGACCAGCTTCGTGACCCATCGCGTCGTGGACGGCGCCGTCACCGACAGCCGGATCTACACGGCGTGGACCCACCTGATCACCCCGGCGATGCTGACCGAGGAGATCGAGAGCGCCGGGCTGCGCGTGCGCGAGATCCACGAGGTCAGTGTGCGCAACCAGATCATGAAGCACAGCGCCTACGTCGGGCGGCGCCGGGTGCTGCTCGAGGTCTCCCACTAGGGCCGGCGCATGTCCAACGAACTCGATTCCCTGCCCGCGACGCCGGGATCGGCGTCCGCGGTCAAGGGGCAGGGGACGGCGGTCTCGCTCGCGTTGATCGTGGGCTGTCAGCTGATGGTCGCGATTGGGTTCTCGTCGCTGAACATCGCCCTGCCGGCGATCAGGTCCGGGCTGAACCTCTCGCTCAGCGAACTGTCGTGGGTGACCAACCTCTACATGCTCACCTTCTCCGGTCTGCTGCTGCTCGGGGGCCGGGCAGGCGACCTGCTCGGCCGGCGCCGTGTGTTCCTGGCGGGCATCGCGGTGTTCACCGTGTCCTCACTGGTCGGCACGCTGGCCGACTCGTCGGCGATGCTGCTCGTCGCCCTGGTCGGGCAGGGTGCGGGCGCCGCGTTCGCCGAGCCGGCCTCGCTCTCCCTGATCGCGGTCAACTTCACCGAGGGCAGTCGCCGCGACCGGGCGCTCGCGGTGTTCGCGACCGCGGCCGGGCTCGGCCTGGCCGTCGGGCTGCTCGTCGGCGGCCTGCTCAGCGAGATCTCCTGGCGGGCGGCGTTGTTCGTGAACGTCCCACTCGGACTGGTCATCCTCGTGGGCACGCCGTTCGTGCTGCGGGAGTCCCCGCGCAACCGTGGCCGGTTCGACGTGGGCGGCGCCCTGACGGTGACCTTCGGAGTCGTCGCGCTGGTGTTCGGGCTGACCAGGGCCGGCTCGGCCGGGTGGAGCGACGGATGGGTGCTCGGCTCGTTCGCCGCCGCGATCGTGCTGCTGGTGTCGGCGGTCCTGGTGGAGGCGCGGGCGAGCCACCCCCTGGTGCCCTTGCACCTGTTCCGGAACGGGCGACGGGCGACGGCGTACATCAACACCGTGCTCGTCGGCACAGTCGGCGCGGGGATGCTGTTCTGCCTGACCCAGTTCCTCGAGGACATCGTGGGGTTCAGCCCGATCGAGGCCGGCTTCGCGTTCCTGCCGCTCGCGGTGACCCTGTTCGGCGCGGCCGTCGCCACACCGAGGCTGATCGCCCGCCGAGGGGCGAAAGCGGTCGTCGTCGCCGGGGCGGCCTCGTTGACGGCGGGCACGTTCTGGCTGTCGTTCCTCAGCTGGGACACCTCGTACGCGGCGGGTGTGCTCGGCCCGCTGCTGCTGATCGGGGCGGGGCAGGGCAGCAGTGTCACCGCGCTCAACTCGCTGATCCTGGCCGGGGTTCCGCATGGTGACTCCGGCGCGGCCTCCGGCCTGCAGCAGAGCACGATGCGCATCGGCGCATCGCTCGGGCTGGCGGCCACGGTAACCATGATCAGTACGGTCGGCCGTGCGGCGCCGGGTGAGGGCGGTGTTTCGACGGCACGGGCGCACGAGATCATGGCCGACGGGTTCGGGCGGGCTTTCGCCCTGTCGAGTGCGCTCATCGCCGTCGGCCTGGTGATCGCGGTGTTCCTGTTGCGCGACAGCCGTCCGGTGGCCCGACCGCACGAGAAGCCCTTGTCCTAGGGGTCACGACCGTGAGGGCAACGGTTTCCGGGCTTGACGTTCGACGTCGTCGGTCACCCGACCTGCTGAGGTCTCCGGGATCCGACGACAGCACGTGACGCGGCCGTTCTCCACGCTTCGAGATGTCGACCAACGAAGCGCGGGAGAACGGCCGTTGTCGATGAGTCTCCTCGTCGGCGTGCTCGCAGGCGCACCGTCGGGCTCGCTTTCCCGTCTTCGGGTCGAGTTCCACGAGAGCCTCTCCGCTCGCGCCGACGCGCGCATCGTGCTCACCAGCTCCGTGCTGTGTGCGAACGGGCCGGCGGACGCGAACACCCAGGTCGAACCGTCGCCGACGATCGACGGGCGGATCGCGTCGCGGCGTTGGAACCCGGCCGCGAGAGGTCGTGAAGTGCCCTCCGTAGCAGAAGGGCACGTGAGAAGGGCACATGGAGCCGGACGGCCCCGAGATCCCGAATCGTGACGGACTCCGGCCATGACCTTGTCCATCTCTCCCACGCTCTGAAGGCCGAAGACTCCTCGCCTGCCCTTGTCGGCGTACAGGTCTGCGTGCTCAGTCGGTTACGGCCGTACGTGCGCATGAAGCTGTACGCCCTGCCGGCGGCTTCCTGGAGGGGGAGCGTCGGGCGGGGCGAGTCCTGATCACGGTGCGGCCGTGCCGGTGGGGTTTCCGGAGGGGCAGGTGACGGCCCAGGCTGCCTCGATCATCCGGAAGATCTCGTCCAGCGCGGCGTCCGGACCGGGTGCTTCGCGGGCCAGTGAGTAGGCGTCGATCACGAACCTAGCGATCGCCCGACTCGCCGTCGTGGTCTGTGACAGGCCGGGATCGGCGGCGATGGCCGTTGCCAGCGACTCCGCGTGGCGCAGCCTCATCGACTCCTCGTACTCCCGCAGGGCGGGAGATCCTTCGATCATGCGCCAGATCGGAGTGGCGTTGTCCGCCGTGCAATGTCGGACCAGGGCCTGGATCTCGCGGCGTAGCGCGGGGATGAGCGGCTCGTGCGGTGCCCGGCCGGTGACCGCCTGCGTGAGGCGTTGCTCGAAGTCGTCGTCCTGCTCGAACACCAGGGCCTCTTTCGAGGCGAAGTGGGAGAAGAGCGTGGTGACGGCCACGTCGGCCTCGGCGGCCACGTCACGGATTCCCACCGCCTCGTACCCGCGTTCCAAGAAGAGCCGGAGGGCTGTGTCGGCGATCTTCTGGCGGGTCGCGGCCTTCTTGCGCTCACGGCGTCCGGGCGGCACGGTCATGCGCTGACGCTATCAGACACGAAAATGCAGCAACTCCAAAAAGCTAACGGTTAGTGTTATGGTGCTCCGCATGAAGAAAGTGAGCTTCGCCGAGTTCGGTGGTCCGGGCGTTCTGCGCCTCGTGGACGCCGAGGAGCCCCACGCGGGCCCCGGCCGGATACGCATCGCCGTGCGGGCGGCGGGCGTGAACCCCGTCGACTGGAGGATTCGTGAAGGCCAGAAGCTGGGGGCCCATCCGATCGAGTTGCCCTCCGGAGTCGGGCTGGACGCCGCCGGGGTGGTGGACGAGGTCGGCGAGGGCGTCGAAGAAGTCGAGGTCGGTGACCAGGTGTTCGGCGAAGGCTCCAGCACCTATGCCGAGTTCGCCGTGCTGTCGGCCTGGGCCCGCATGCCCGAGGGGCTGACATTCGAAGAGGCGGCCGGGTACCCCTCCGTGGTGGAGACCGCGCTGCGCATCATCCGCGAGGTCGGTGTGCAGTCCGGGCAGACGCTGCTGGTCAGCGGCGCGTCCGGAGGAGTCGGCTCAGCGGTGCTGCAGATCGCCCGCGACCGCGGCATCACGGTGATCGGCACGGCTGGGGCCGCGAACCAGGAGTATCTGCGCAGCCTGGGCGCCCTCGCCACGACGTATGGCGAGGGCTGGGTCGAGCGGGTGCGGCAGCTCGGCCAGGTCGACGCGGCCGTCGATCTGGCCGGCTCGGGTGTGATCCGCGAGCTCGTCGATCTGACCGGGAACCCGCGGAAGGTGGTCTCCATCGCCGATCTCGGTGCGCCGGAGCTCGGTGTCCGATTCTCCGGCGTGGCCGGGAGCGTGCCGGAAGCGCTCGCCGTGGCCGCCGACCTCATCTCGCGGGGAAGGCTCCATATCCCGGTCGAGAAGTCGTACACACTCTCCGAGGCCGCGGCGGCGCACATCGACAGCCAGGCGGGCCACACGCGCGGGCGCCGGGTCGTAGTCGTCTGAAAGCCGGACAGGCGATCCGGGCTCAGGCTTCTCCGGAATCGGTACCCCGTCGGGTGGCGGCCTCGCCGTGGTGGCCAAGGGCCTCGGCGATGGCCGGGGCCCTTGGCCACCGGAGACGAGATGGCGGATCGATGAGGTGCGGGCTCGCCGAGGGGAACACCGACGCGGTCGACGTCCGCGGGGGCCCTGGAAGGCGGGGCGTGTCCGCCACCCCGGGATGACGGATGACCACGGCCTCCGAGACGTTCGGACCGGCCACGCGGCCTGTCCCGCGTACATGTCCGCGTACCTGGTCATGCGCATGCGCGTCCACGCCCACAGCCCCGGGCCCGGTACGCCGTGTGCCCGGCGACTGCCGCCGGCACGGCTGGGGTGACCGCACTCGGCAACTCGGCCACCGGCCCTCGCCCTCCCGGTCTCCACCCGCTGGGTGAGGAGGGCTCGCGCAGCGGCCGGGGCCTCGGACGGCGGCACCCTCCGCCACCAGCGGAAGTGAGGCGGTGCCGTTGCATCGGCACGCCGTTCACCTTGAACTTTAGGGACCGACAAGGCCGTCGCAAGACGGGGCTAAGAGGCCCGGCCGACACTGGTGCCCGTCAAGGAAGGTTCCGCACGTTTCGCAGCGGCCCGGCTCGCTCGACGTCTGTGCCGCAGCTGCCGCAAGCCCCGGACACGACCGGTGCGAGGACTTCGCTCCATCGGCTCGTCGGGCGACCGAACCCACGGTAGACGCACCGACCTCCCTTGACGGGGGCACTGGCCGGAAGAGTCGAGCGAAGGCGGGGTTGCTGGATGGCCGAGGGGATTGCCGGGAACGCGGTCGCGATTGTGGGCATCTCGTGCCGGTTGCCGGGCGCGGAGGATCCCGCCGCGTTCTGGCGGCTGTTGCTGGCCGGCGAGCACGCGATCGCCGAGGTCCCTTCCGGCCGGTGGACACCGACGCCTATGACCAGGTTCGGCGCCTTCCTGCCGGAGGTCGACCGGTTCGACGCCGCGTTCTTCGGCATCAGTCCACGCGAGGCCGCACTGCTGGACCCGCAGCAGCGGCTCATGCTCGAACTGGCCTGGGAGGCCGCGGAGGACGCCGGGGTCCCGCCGACGAGCCTGCGCGGCGGCCGGACCGGCGTCTTCGTCGGCGCGATGTGGGACGACTACGCATCGATCGTCCGCAACGCCGGGATGATCGGCCAGCACGCGATCACCGGGGTGCACCGCGGCATCCTCGCCAACCGGGTGTCCTACGTTCTCGGGCTGCGGGGGCCGAGCCTCACCGTCGACACCGCGCAGTCCTCTTCGCTGGTCGCGGTGCACCTCGCGGTCGAGAGCCTGCGACGGGGAGACTGCGAGACCGCGATCGCGGGTGGGGTGAACCTCAACCTCTTCGCCGACAGCGCGCTGATGGCCGCCCAGTTCGGTGGCCTGTCCCCTGACGGCCGCTGCTATACCTTCGACGCGCGCGCCAACGGTTACGTACGTGGCGAAGGCGGCGGCGCGGTACTGCTCAAGCCACTGGCCCGGGCGCTCGCCGACGGCGATGACATCTACTGTGTGATCCGCGGCGGTGCGGTCAACAACGACGGTGCGACCGACGGTCTGACCGTGCCGAGCGCGGCGGCACAGCAGGACGTCGTGGAGCGGGCCATGCGTGACGCGGGCGTGCGCGCGGCCGACGTACGGTACGTCGAGCTGCACGGAACCGGCACACCCGTCGGCGATCCGATCGAGGCGACCGCGCTCGGCGCCGCGCTCGGCGGTGACCGGGCCGAGCCGCTGCTCGTCGGGTCGGCCAAGACCAACGTCGGGCACCTGGAGGGCGCGGCCGGGATCGTCGGCCTGCTGAAGGCCACCCTGAGCATCCGGCACGGGGAGCTGCCGGCGAGCCTGAACTTCACCGAACCCAACCCGCGCATCCCACTCGACGAGCTGCGCCTCAGCGTGGTCACCGAGCCGAGGACGTGGCCGGGACCGGCGGTCGCCGGGGTCAGCTCGTTCGGCATGGGCGGCACCAACTGCCATCTCGTCCTGGCCGGGGTCGAGCGGCCGGAAGGCGTGCCCCGGCCGCCCGCCCCGTCCGCCGGGCCGTGGGTCCTGTCCGCGCGCTCGCCGGCCGCGCTCCGGGCGCAGGCCGGACGCCTGCTGGACGCCCTGCCCGCCGGTGAACCCGGTGATGTCGGGCTGTCGCTCGCCACGACCAGGTCGGCGTTCAGGCACCGGGCCGCCATTCTCGGCCAGGATCCCGCCGTCGGACTCGCCGCGCTCCGCGACGGCACGGAGTCCCCGTCCGTCCTCACCGGACAGGCCGGGGCGGGTGGCGGCACGGCGTTCCTGTTCACCGGCCAGGGCAGCCAGCGGACCGGCATGGGCCTGCAACTGCGTGAGCAGTCAACCGTGTTCGCGGCGGCGTTCGACGAGGTGTGCGCCGAGCTCGACCGGCACCTCGACCGGCCGATGGCCGAGGTGATCGCCGACGGCGTGGCCCTGCAGCAGACCGGTTACGCACAGCCCGCGCTGTTCGCCGTAGAGGTCGCGCTGGCCCGTCTGCTCGAACACTGGGGCATCCGCCCGGACATCCTGTGCGGACACTCCATAGGGGAGCTGGTCGCCGCGTACCTGGCCGGTGTGCTCGACCTGCCGAGCGCGGCGGCCCTGGTGGCCGCGCGTGGCCGGCTGATGCAGCAGCTGCCGCCCGGTGGCGGGATGGCGGCGATCGAGGCCGCCGAGGACGAGGTCCGGCCGGTGGTGGGGGAGTTCCCGGGTGTGGACGTCGCCGCGGTGAACGGTCCACTGGCGACCGTCGTCTCCGGGGACCTGGACCAGGTGGCGGAAGTCGCCGCCGTGTTCCGCGAGCAGGGCAGGCGGACCAGCTCGCTGCGGGTGAGCCACGCGTTCCACTCCGGGCTGATGGATCCCATGCTGGAGGAGTTCCGCCGGGTCGCGGAGGGGCTCGACTACTCGTCTCCGTCGATTCCGGTGCTGTCCAACGTCACGGGGACACTGGCCGGGGACGAGCTGGCCACGCCCGGCTACTGGGTGCGGCACGTGCGGGCGACCGTCCGGTTCGGTGACTGCGTGCGCATGCTGCGGGACCACGACGTCACGGCCTGTGTCGAGCTCGGCCCCGATGCCGTGCTGAGCGCGATGGCCCGGCCGTCCCTTCCGGACACCGTGCAGGTGATCCCGACCCTGCGCCGCGATCACGAGGAACTGCCCGCACTGCTGGCGACGCTCGGCCGGGCGTTCACCGCCGGAGTCGAGGTGGACTGGCGGGCCGTGTTCGGGCGGGCCGAGCGGGTACGCCTGCCTACCTACGCCTTCCAGCGGGAACGGCACTGGGTGGACACCGGGGAGGTCCAGCCGGCCGCACCGCAGACGGAGGTGTCGTTCGCCGGCAGGCTCGCCGAGGCGAGCAGGGACGAGCAGGACACCATGCTGCTCGACCTGGTCCTCAGTACCACCGCGACGGTGCTGGGACATGTGACGCCGGACGCGGTCGACGTGGAGCGGGCATTCCGGGAGCAGGGGTTCGACTCGCTGACCGCGGTCGAGTTCGGCAACCGGCTCTCCGTCACCACCGGGCTGCGACTGCCGTCCAGTCTGCTCTTCAACTACCCGACGCCCATGGCGTTGACCGAGCATCTGTACGCCGAGCTGCTCGGCGACCGGGCCGTCGCCGAGCCGGTTGCGCCGGTACGAGCCGTCGACGACGATCCGATCGCCATCGTCGGGATGGCCTGCCGCTACCCGGGCGGGGTCGCCAACCCGGCGGATCTGTGGGAATTCGTGGCCGGCGAGCGGGACGCCATCGGTCCCTTCCCCACCGACCGGGGCTGGGATCTCGACGCACTGTTCGACCCCGACCCGGCCGCGCGAGGGAAGTCGTACGTGCGGGAGGGCGGCTTCCTGTCCGACGCCGCCGGGTTCGACGCGGAGTTCTTCGGCATCGGTCCGCGCGAAGCGGCGGCGATGGATCCGCAGCAGCGGATCCTGCTGGAGGTCTCGTGGGAGGCGCTGGAGCACGCGGGTGTCGAGCCGAAGTCCTTGCGGGGCGGCCACACCGGGGTGTTCGTCGGTGCGACCGCGCAGGAGTACGGCCCCCGGCTGCACGAGCCCGCCGACGGTTTCGACGGGTACCGGCTGACCGGTGGCACGGCGAGCGTGGCGTCCGGCCGGATCGCGTACACGCTGGGGACCGAGGGACCTGCGGTCACGGTGGACACGGCGTGCTCGTCGTCGTTGGTGGCGCTGCACCTCGCGGTCCGGTCGTTGCGGCAGGGCGAGTGCACGATGGCCCTGGCCGGCGGAGCGACCGTGCTGGCCACTCCTGGCATGTTCGTGGAGTTCAGCCGGCAGCGCGGCCTTGCGCCGGACGGGCGTTGCAAGGCGTTTGCGGGTGGCGCGGATGGTACGGGGTGGGGTGAGGGTGTCGGGATGGTGTTGCTGGAGCGGCTGTCGGATGCCGAACGCAACGGGCATCATGTGCTGGCTCTGGTGCGTGGTACGGCCATCAATTCCGATGGTGCGTCGAACGGGCTGACCGCGCCGAACGGGCCCTCGCAGCAGCGGGTGATCCGTGCCGCGCTGCGGGACGCGGGACTGTCCACTTCGGATGTGGATGTGCTGGAGGCGCATGGGACGGGGACCGCGCTGGGTGATCCGATCGAGGCCGAGGCCGTGCTCGCGACCTACGGCCGCTCCCGTGAGCATCCGCTGCTGCTGGGATCACTGAAGTCGAACATCGGTCATACCCAGGCCGCCGCCGGTGTGGCGGGGGTGATCAAGATGGTGCAGGCCATGCACCACGGGTCCCTTCCCAGGACCCTGCACATCGACGAGCCGACCCCGCACGTCGACTGGACGGCCGGTGCGGTCAGTCTCCTGACCGAGCCCGTCTCCTGGCCCGAGACCGGACGACCGCGGCGGGCCGCGGTGTCCTCGTTCGGGATCAGCGGCACCAACGC
>NZ_JBEZLL010000050.1:0-32292 GCF_040652135.1 Streptomyces sp. NPDC048295 | reverse complement strand
GGCATCATCTCGGTCTTCATCGTGGTCGACAGCTCCACCGGCAAGATCGTGGGCGGCCCGGACATCCACGCCGCCCGGCGGGCCGGCGCCGGGGTCAGCCGCGCAGCACGGCGCGGATCTGTTCGAGGCCCCAGTCCAGGTCCTCCTTGCTGATCACCAGTGGCGGGGCGATCCGGATCGTCGAGCCGTGGGTGTCCTTGACCAGCACCCCGCGGTCCATCAGCTTCTCGGAGATCTCCCGGCCGGTGCCGAGCGCCGGGGCGATGTCGACGCCCGCCCACAGCCCGCGGCCGCGCACCTCCTCCACCGCGCCGCCGCCCACCAGCAGCCCCAGCTCCTGGTGCAGGTGCTCGCCCAGCTCGGCCGCCCGCTGCTGGAACTCGCCGGTGCGGAGCATCGCGATGACCTCCAGCGCGACCGCGCAGGCCAGCGGATTGCCGCCGAACGTCGAACCGTGCTCACCGGGCCGGAACACCCCCAGCACCTCCCGCGACGAGACCACCGCCGACACCGGCACCACACCACCGCCCAGCGCCTTGCCGAGCACGTACATGTCCGGCACGACCCCCTCGTGCTCGCAGGCGAAGGTCCGGCCGGTCCGGCCCAGGCCCGACTGGATCTCGTCCGCGATGAACAGCACGTTCCGCTCGCGGGTGAGCGCGCGCACCCCGGGGAGATAGCCCGGCGGCGGCACCAGCACCCCGGCCTCGCCCTGGATCGGCTCCATGAGCACCGCCACCGTGTTCTCGGTCATCGCCTCCCGGAGCGCCGTGAGGTCCCCGTACGGCACGATCTCGAACCCCGGCGTGTACGGGCCGAAGTCCTCCCGCGCCTCCGGGTCCGTGGAGAAGCTGATGATCGTCGTCGTACGGCCGTGGAAGTTGTTCGCGGCGACGATGATCTTCGCCATGCCGTCCGGGACGCCCTTCACCCGGTATCCCCACTTACGGGCCGTCTTCACCGCGGTCTCCACGGCCTCCGCGCCCGTGTTCATCGGCAGCACCGACTCCATGCCGCACAACGCGGCGAGCTGCGTACAGAAGTCGGCGAACCGGTCGTGGTGGAAGGCGCGCGAGGTGAGGGTCACCCGCTCCAGCTGCGCCTTCGCCGCGTCGATCAGGCGCCGGTTGCCGTGACCGAAGTTGAGCGCCGAGTAGCCGGCGAGCATGTCGAGGTAGCGGCGGCCCTCGACATCGGTCATCCAGGCTCCGTCCGCCGTGGCGACGACGACGGGCAGCGGATGGTAGTTGTGCGCGCTGTGCGCCTCGGCGGAGGCGATGGCGGTTTCCGTGGTCGACACGGGATCTCCGTTCGTCGTGCGGCGTGGGCGGGGTGGTGCCCACTTTGTATCGTCGGTCGGATCCGAGGCGAGGAAACCTGTATTTCCCGGCGCGCCAGGCCGGTCGGGGGTCGCTGCCCGCACCTGAGACAATGAGTTCCATGGCCTCTGAACGCCCCCGCGTGCTCTCCGGAATCCAGCCCACCGCAGGCTCGTTCCACCTCGGCAACTACCTCGGCGCGGTCCGCCAGTGGGTGGCACTGCAGGAATCACACGACGCCTTCTACATGGTCGTCGACCTGCATGCGATCACCATCCCGCAGGACCCCGCGGAGCTGCGCGCGAACACCAGGCTCGCCGTCGCCCAGCTCCTCGCCGCCGGTCTCGACCCGGAGCGCTGCACGCTCTTCGTCCAGAGCCATGTCCCCGAGCACGCCCAGCTCGGCTGGATCATGAACTGCCTCACCGGTTTCGGCGAGGCCTCGCGCATGACGCAGTTCAAGGACAAGTCCGCCAAGCAGGGCGCCGACCGCACCACGGTCGGTCTCTTCACGTATCCGATGCTGATGGTGGCCGACATCCTGCTGTACCAGGCCGACCAGGTCCCGGTCGGTGAGGACCAGCGCCAGCACCTGGAGCTGACCCGTAATCTCGCCGAGCGGTTCAACGGCAGCTACGGCGACACGTTCACCGTGCCGGACCCGTACATCCTCAAGGAGACGGCGAAGATCTACGACCTCCAGGACCCGTCGGCGAAGATGAGCAAGTCGGCGCCGACGCCGAAGGGCCTGATCAACCTCCTGGACGAGCCGAAGGCCACCGCCAAGAAGGTGAAGAGCGCGGTCACCGACACCGACACGGTGATCCGCTTCGACCGTGCGGAGAAGCCCGGTGTCAGCAATCTGCTGAGCATCTACTCGACACTCACCGGGACCGGTATCGCGGATCTGGAGCAGAAGTACGAGGGCAAGGGCTACGGTGCGCTCAAGACCGACCTCGCCGAGGTCATGGTCGAGTTCGTCACACCGTTCCGTACCCGCACCCAGGAATACCTGGACGACCCGGAGACGCTGGACTCGATCCTGGCCAAGGGCGCGGAGAAGGCCCGTGCCGTCGCGGCCGAGACCCTGGCCCTGACGTACGACCGGATGGGCTTTCTGCCCGCGAAGCACTGAGTCCAAGGACCCTGGCGGTTTGGCGGCCGCAGGGGTCACACTGGCGACGGGAAGCTGAACCGGTCGGTGGCTGAAAACAGGCCATCGGCCATCGAAGATTGAGGAGGACGACGTGGGGACCGTAACGCTCGGCGTTTCGATCGCGGTCCCGGAGCCCTACGGCAGCCTGCTCCAGGAGCGGCGCGCGAGCTTCGGGGATCCTGCCGCGTACGGCATTCCCACCCACGTCACCCTTCTTCCGCCGACCGAGGCCGAGGCGGCCGACCTGCCCGCGATCGAGGCGCATCTCGCCCAGATCGCGACGGGCGGCCGCCCCTTCCCGATGCGGCTGTCCGGTACGGGGACCTTCCGCCCCCTCTCACCGGTCGTCTTCGTCCAGGTCGTCGAGGGCGCCTCGGCCTGCACCTGGCTGCAGAAGCGGGTCCGGGACGCCTCCGGGCCGCTAGTGCGCGAGCTCCAGTTCCCGTACCACCCGCATGTGACCGTGGCGCACGACATCGCCGAGGCGGCGATGGACCGGGCGTATGCGGAGCTCGCCGACTACGAGGCCGCCTGGACCTGCGGTTCCTTCGCGCTGTACGAGCAGGGCTCGGACAGCGTCTGGCGCAAGATCAACGAGTTCCCGTTCGGCGCCGGTGGCGGCACGCCCGCCGTGCCCGCGCAGGGCGGCTCCTCCGTGGACGAGCCCTCCCTGCAGCCCTGATCACCTCCCGGCGGCCCTGATCGCCTCCCGGCGGCTCCGGCTCAGATCGGCAGCCGCCGGAACAACGGGCGCGGTACGTGCCGCAGCGCCGACATCACCGCACGCAGCGCCCCGGGCACCCACACCGTCTCCGAACGCCGCCGCAGCCCCGTCACGATGGCCTCCGCGACCGCGTCCGGGGTCGTGGTGAGCGGCGATGCCTCCAGCGGCGCCGAGACGAACAGGGCCGCGGCCCGCACCGCTCCGGCACTCCGCACCGCTCCCGCTCCCCGCACCGCTTCCGAGGCCCGCACGGCCCCCGCTCCCGCCACCCGCACCGTCAGCGTTCCCGTCTCCGTCAGCGTCTCCGCCTCCGCCTCCGGACGTACGATGCCGGGGCGCACGACCATCACATGCACCCCCGTCCCGTGCAGCGCGTCCCCCAGCCCCTGCGTGAACGCGTCCAGCCCCGCCTTGCTGGACCCGTAGATGAAGTCGGCGCGGCGGACGCGCTCGCCCGCCACCGAGGACAGCACCACCAGCGAGCCGTGCCCCTGCGCCTGGAGTGCGCCGGCGCAGACCAGCCCGGCGGAGACGGCCCCCGTGTAGTTGGTCTGGGCGACCCGGACCGCGGCGAGCGGCTCCTCCTCGTCGCGCCCCTGGTCGCCCGCGATGCCGAAGGCGAGCAGCACCATGTCGATGTCGCCCTCGGCGAAGACCTTGCCGAGCGTGGTCTCGTGCGACGCGGAGTCCAGCGCGTCGAAGGCGACCGTGCGGACCTCGGCGCCGCGTGCGCGCAGTTCGGCGGCGGCCGCGTCGAGCGCGGGGGAGGGGCGCCCGGCCAGGTGGACCGTCCGGGTCCGCAGGGCGATCAGCCGCCGTGCGGTGGCCAGCGCGATCTCCGACGTGCCGCCGAGGACGAGCAGGGACTGCGGGGCTCCGAAGGCGTCCTTCACGGGAACACTCCTTGCGAGGTGGGGAGGGAGGGGCGGGCAGCGGTGGTCAGAGCGACAGGCGGCGCGACAGGTCCGAGCGGAAGGCCCCGTCCGGGTCCAGCTCGGCGCGCAGCGACCGGAAGTCGGCCAGCCTCGGGTACATCGCGGCCAGCAGCTCCGGCCGGAGCCGGGAGTCCTTCGCCAGACAGACCCGGCCGCCGGCCGCCGCGACCTCCTCGTCCAGCGAGTCCAGGAAGCGGGCCAGTCCGGGCAGGGCGGCGGGCAGGTCGAGGGCGAGCGTCCAGCCGGGCACGGGGAACGACAGCCAGCCCGGGTCGCCGGCGCCGAACCGCTTGAGCACCGCGTTCGACGAGGGGCAGCGCCGCCGGGCGAGCCGGTGCACGATCCGGCGCAGCGCCTCCTCCCGGCCGTGTCCGACGACGAACTGGTACCGCACGGACCCGGCCCGCCCCTGGACCCGGCTCCACGGCGGCAGCCCGTCCAGCGGGTGGAAGAACGCGGCCAGCCTCTGGAGTTCGCCGATCCGGTACCTGGGCGCCCCGCGGTACCGGACCTCGTTGAAGAGGGCGGCCCGGGCGCCGCCGAGCAGCGCCTCCGGTACGAGGGCGGGGGAGGCCGGCAGCGGTCCCGGGCGGAACGCGAGCGGTGTGCGCCGGGCGCGCGCCGGTAGCGCGTACCGGGGCACGTGCTCCCCCCGGGTGAGCACGGAGCGCCCCGTCGCCCGGCCTCGGGCGCGGAGATCGATCCAGGCGGCCGAGTAGCGGTAGCGGTGGTCCCCGGCACAGAGCCTCTCCAGCAGGTCGTCCAGATCGACGGCGCGTTCGGTGTCGACCGACATCCATGAGCTGGTGACACGGTGGCACCGGAGCGTGGCCGAGAGGATCACACCCGTCAGGCCCAGGCCGCCCGCGGTCGCGTCGAAGAGGGAGGTGCCGGGCCGGACCGTACGGATCCCGCCCCCGGCGGTCAGCAGCTCCAGCTCCTGGACGTGCCGGGAGAAGGAGCCGGAGACGTGCTGGTTGTGGCCGTGGATGTCGGCGCCGATCGCACCGCCCACCGTGACGTAGCGGGTGGTGGGCGTGACGGGGACGAACCAGCCGAGCGGCAGCAGGACCTCCATCAGCCGGTGCAGGCTGACCCCGGCGTCGCAGACCACGGTTCCGGCGTCGGCGTCGATGGTGCGGATCCGGTTCAGCGCGGTCATGTCGAGGACGGAGCCGCCCGCGTTCTGGGCCGCGTCGCCGTGGGCCCGGCCGAGGCCCCGGGCGATGGAGCCGCGCGGTCCGCAGCCGCGTACCGTCGCCGCCGCCTCCTCGTACGAACGGGGGCGGAAGCGCAGGGCGGTCGTCGGGGCGGTGCGGCCCCAGCCGGTCAGGGACACGGTGTCGACAGACATGACGGTGACCGTATCGCCCGGGAAAACCCTTTTGAGGTATTTGTTACAACACTCACCGGTATGGGTGATTGAGGAAGTGTCAGACCGTACGCCGACGAGGCCCGGTGCCGGTTTTCCGTGCCAGGGAGGGTAAGCCGTACGTCATGGACTGGCTGAAGAACCTCCCCGTCATCGGGCCGATCGTCGCCCGGCTGATGGCGACGCACGCCTGGCGCTCCTACGAGACGCTGGAGCGGGTCCACTGGGCCAGGCTCGCCGCCGCGATCACCTTCATCAGCTTCCTGGCGCTCTTCCCGCTGATCGCGGTGGGTGCGGCGATCGGTGCCGCGCTGCTCTCCGCCGAGCAGCTCCACAAGATCGAGGAGAAGCTCGCCGAACAGGTGCCCGGCATCTCCGACCAGCTCGGCATCGAGAACCTGGTGACCCACGCGGGCACGGTCGGACTGGTGGCCGGTGCGCTGCTGCTCCTGACCGGTATCGGCTGGATCGGTTCGATGCGGGACTGTCTGCGTGCCGTCTGGGGCATGGACGACATGGACCTGGGCAATCCGGTCCTGCGCAAACTCAAGGACGTGGGGCTGCTGTTCGGCCTCGGCGGGGCGGCGCTCGCCACCTTCGCCGTGTCGTCGGTCGGCTCCGTCGCCGTCGGCTGGGCCGCCGATCTGCTGAACATCTCGGACCGGGGGGCGGGTGGTGTGGTGCTGCGGGTGGCCGCCCTGGTCGTGGCGGCGCTCGCCGGCTTCCTGCTGCTGCTCTACATGCTGACCCTGTTGCCCGGCGTCGAGCCCCCGCGGCGCCGTCTGCTGGTCGCCGGGGCGATCGGCGCGGTCTGCTTCGAACTGCTCAAGCTGCTGCTCGGCAGCTACATGAGGAGCGTGGCGTCGAAGAGCATGTACGGCGCCTTCGGGGTGCCGGTGGCACTGCTGCTGTGGATCAACTTCTCGGCGCGGCTGCTGCTGTTCTGCGCCGCCTGGACGGCGACGCAGAACGACGAGGACACCGAGGCGGCGTCCGGGGAGCTCAGCGGCGAGGACGGCGGCGCATCAGGTCCGGCAGCGGCCAGCGCCGGTTGACCAGGAACACCCCGCCGGCCAGCAGCACCAGGGCGCCTGCGGCGATGCCCAGTGCGATCCCGACGCCTCCGCCGCCGTTCTCGGCCGCGGCGGTCCCCGCGGCCCGTGCGGGGCCGTTCCGGCCCTCGTCCTTGCCCTGCCCGGCCGCGGGGCCCTTCCCGGTCCCGGTGGTGGCGGACTTCGGGGGCACCAGCTCACCGACCGGCGTCACCTTGCCGCTCGCGTCGAAACCCCAGTCGAGGAGACTGGCGGCCTCGTTGTAGACGGCGTGGGCCTTCTCGGACGAGGGGTTCATGACGGTGACGAGCAGCACCTTGCCGTTGCGTTCGGCGACGCCGGTGAAGGTGTTGCCGGCATGCGTGGTGTAGCCGTTCTTGACGCCCGCGATGCCCTTGTACGGGGTGACGCCGTCCGCGCCGGTGAGCAGCTTGTTGGTGTTCTGGATGCCGAAGCTCTCGCGCTTCCCCTTCTTCTCCGCGCCGGGGAACTGCGCCTCGGCCGTCGAGCAGTACTCCCGGAAGTCCGCCTTCTGGAGCCCGCTGCGGGCGAACAGCGTCAGGTCGTACGCGCTGGAGACCTGGTCGGGCGCGTCGTACCCGTCGGGCGAGACCACCTTGGTGTCGATTGCCTGCAGCTCCTCGGCGTGCGCCTGCATCGCGTCGACCGTCTTGGGGACACCGCCGTACATCGAGGACAGGACGTGCACCGCGTCGTTGCCCGACCGCAGGAACACCCCGAGCCACAGGTCGTGGACCGTGTAGGTGAGCTTCTCCTTGACCCCGACCAGGCTGCTGCCCTCGCCGAGGTCGGCGAGATCCTCGTCCTTGACGGTGTACTCCTGGGTCTTCGGCTGGAGCGCAGGCATCACGGTGTCCGCGAAGAGCATCTTCAGGGTGGAGGCGGGAGGCAGCCGCCAGTGCGGGTTGTGCGAGGCGAGGACCTGGCCGCTCTCGGCGTCCGCGACGATCCAGGACCTGCCCGTGAGGTCCTTCGGCAGCACCGGGGCGTCCGGTCCCAGTTTGACCTGCGTACCGGCTCTGCCCAGCAGTTCGCCACCGACCTTGGACATGTCCGAGGGCGGCTTCGGCTGGTCGTCGGAGGCGTCCTTGCCGACCGCCGATGCCGGGCTTACGACAAAAGCGGACAACAAGGCGGCAGAGATGACCGTCACTGCGGTCTTTTTGAGAGCAGGCACGGTCGGAAACGTACAGGCAGAAGATATGAAAATGTGCTCGGACGGCTTGACCCGCCGGGCATACCGCCGGGACAGCCCACCCCGGGCGGCTCGGCCCGGGCTCGGCGGAGATACTGAGTCCATGAAGCTCAGCCGCCCCGTCTCCTGGTTCCTGCTCGCCTTCGGGGTGTGGAGCTGGTTCATCTGGATCACTTTCGTCAAGAACCTGTGGAAGGACGGCAGCGGACTCGCCTTCGACGACGCGGGTGACCCGACTGCGTACTTCTGGGTGCATCTGCTGCTCGCCATCACGTCCTTTCTCCTGGGGACGGCTGTTGGTGTGATCGGGTTCCGTGGCGTCAAGGCCCTGCGCCGCGAACGCGCATAGCAGGCCGCACGACGGGCAGGTGAGGACGGGTGGCAGTGGCAGTGGTCGGTCTCGTGGTGATGGTGATCGTGGTGCTCGCACTGCTCGCCGGTGTGCACCGCTATCTCTGGCGGCGTCTCGTCGGTGACACGACGGCCGAGGGCAGCGCCCTGCGCCGGGCCGGCACGGTGGCCGCGTACCTCCTGCCCCTGCTGAGCATCGGCGCGCTGGTCTCCGGCCGTACGGGTGCACCCTTCTGGCTCCAGCAGGTGCTGGCCTGGCCGGGCTATCTGTGGCTGGCCGCCGTGCTGTACCTGACGCTGGCTCTGCTGGTGGGCGAGGCGGTACGGCCGGTGCTCCGCCGGGTGCTCGCGAACCGGGCGGACCGGGCGGGCCGGGCGGAGGACGCGGACGAGGCGTCAGCGGAGAGCGCGCTCCCCACGGATTGCCCGAATGGTGCGAATCGCCCGTCGATCACCTCGGCCGCCTCGGTCGTCTCGGCCGCGGAGGCGTCCGGCGGAGCCGCCCCGGCCACCCTCGTCGCCGAGGCCCCCGCCCCGCGACGCCCCGCCGCTCCCACGCGCCGGCTGTTCGTCGCGCGGGCGGTCGGCGGTGCCGCCGCCGTCGCCGGGCTCGGAACGGTCGGCTACGGCACCTACGGGGTGCTGCGCGGGCCGCGGGTCAAGCGGATCACCGTCCCGCTCGCCAAACTGCCCCGCTCCGCGCACGGCTACCGGATCGCCGTCGTCAGCGACATCCACCTCGGCCCGATCCTCGGCCGCGCCCACACCCAGCGGATCGTCGACACCATCAACCGGACCCAGCCGGATCTGGTCGCCGTGGTCGGGGATCTCGTCGACGGAACCGTCGCCGACCTCGGGCCCGCCGCCCGGCCGCTCGCCCGGCTGCGTTCCCGGCAGGGGAATTTCTTCGTCACCGGTAATCACGAGTACTACTCCGGCGCCGCCCAATGGGTCGACGAGGTGCGGGAATTGGGGCTTCACCCGCTGGAGAACTCCCGGGTCGAGTTCAATGGATTCGATCTTGCGGGCGTCAATGACGTGGCCGGCGAGAGCGAAGGGCAGGGCCCCGACTTCGCCCGCGCGCTCGGCGACCGGGACCGCACCCGCGCCGCCGTTCTCCTGGCCCACCAGCCCGTCGTCATCCATGAGGCGGTAGCCCACGGAGTGGACCTCCAGCTCTCCGGTCACACCCATGGCGGCCAGCTCTGGCCGGGCAACTACATCGCAGATCTGGCCAATCCCACGGGCGCCGGACTCGACCGGTACGGCGACACCCAGCTCTACGTTTCACGCGGCGCGGGCGCCTGGGGCCCGCCCGTACGGGTCGGCGCACCCTCCGACATCACCGTCGTGGAGCTCGCTTCACTTCAGGCGTGACTCTCCGTCGACGACAGGTTCCGGACGTTCACATGCACCCAAGGTTTCAACTGCCGAACAAAAGGCTATGAGTCACAGTTTTACTCTTCCAGATGTGAAAATCGTGTGATTGGCTGATCGCGAGCATGCGGTGATGTGCGGATCTGAGCGCAACGCCGAGGTGGGGCTGGTAAGGGAGAGCACGTCAATGCGGTCGGTCCGGCTACGGATTCTCGCGATTCTCGCGGTTTTGGTCATCGCAGGCGTTGTCGCCTGGCAGCTGCTCCCCTCGGACGAGGTGAAGGGTGACCCCATCGCGGTCGGCACGACGGACGAGGTCACCTCGCTCGACCCGGCCGGTGCGTACGACGCGGGCTCCTGGGCGATGTACAGCAACATCTACCAGTCCCTGATGACGTTCAAGTCCGGGGCGGTCGTGCCCGAGCCCGACGCCGCCGAGAGCTGCGGGTTCATCGGCCAGAAGCTCCAGACGTACCAGTGCAGGCTCCGCGACGACCTGACGTTCTCCAACGGCCGCAAGATCACGGCCGAGGACGTCAAGTACTCCATCGAGCGCATGATCAAGATCAAGACGGACGTCGGTCCCTGGGTGCTCTTCCCGAGTCTCAAGAACGTGGTGGCCGACGGCCGCACCATCACCTTCAATCTCTCCGCGCGCGACGCGACCTTCCCGCAGAAGCTCGCCACCGGAGCCGGTTCGATCGTCGACCGCGAGTCGTACCCGGCGGACAAGCTCCGCACGGGCGACACCATCGACGGCTCGGGGCCGTATCTCCTGAAGTCGTACCGGCCGGGCGAGATCGCCGAGCTGGTCCCCAACCCCCTCTACAAGGGCGCGCTGAGCAGGACCGGTGTCCCGGTCACCGTGCACTACTACGACAAGTCGGACGAGCTCCTGGCCGCCTGGAATGCCAAGCAGCTCGACGTCACGCACCGCGAACTGCCGCCGGCCACGCTCGCCGAGCTGAATCCCGGTGACCCCGATCTGCGCGTCACCGAGGCGGACAGCGCCGAGATCCGCAATCTCGTCTTCAACGTCCGTCCGAGCTCCCCGCTGGCCAACAAGAAGGTCCGGCAGGCCATCGCCTCGATCATCGACCGCGGGCCGCTGGTGACCGGTATCTACAAGGGCACCGTCGAGCCGCTCTACTCGCTGATCCCGCAGGGCTACATCGGGCACAGCACCCCGTTCTTCGACGCCTACCCCTCGCCCGACCCGGCGCGCGCCAAGCAGCTGCTGAGCGACGCCGGTGTGCAGACGCCGGTGAAGATCAGCTTCGGCTACCGCGGCGGCGACGAGACGTACACGAAGGAGACCGCGGAGCTCCGCCGCCAGCTGGAGGCCGACGGACTGTTCAAGGTCACGGTCCACGCCGTCGACTGGCAGCAGTTCCAGAAGGACTACGCGGCCGGCAAGTACGACGCGTACACGGTCGGCTGGCTCCCCGACTACCCGGACTCCGACACCTTCAGCCAGCCGCTGGTCGGCCGCGACAACAGCCTCCACAACGGCTACTCCAGCAAGAAGGTGGACAGCCTGATCAGCTCCACGCTGCAGTACAGCGACCGCGGGCGCACCGCGGCCGACTTCAAGGAGCTCCAGGCGCAGGTCGGCGAGGACGTGCCGCTGGTCCCGCTGTGGCAGAAGAAGGACTACGTCGTCAGCACGACGGACGTCTCCGGTTCGCAGTACCTCTCGGACGGCACCGGCCTCTGGCGGCTCTGGGAACTGAAGCGGATCTGACGGACCTGAGGGACCGGATCGATCTGATGGACCGGACGGACCTGGCGGACCGGACGGTCCCGAGGTCCTGACGGCCCGCCGGACCGGACACGGGGCGGTCGTACCGGCACTGCCGGACGGCCGCCCCGCCGCTTTCCTACTCCGATGCGCCGGAGCGCTTCCGGCCCCCGGACTTCGCGGCGCCGGGCAGGAACTCCTCCAGTACGTCGTGGATCTGCCGCACCAGCGGCCGCAGCACCCGGAACCGGGTGAGCGCGATGGCGCGGGCGCCGATCGGGGCGGAGCGCTCGACCAGGCGGCGGCTGCGCTCGGTGTGCTCCGTCCGGTCGTACACCCAGTACAGCACCAGCCCCATCTGCATCAGCCACATCAACTGCGGCAGCAGTTCGGCCAGTTCGGGATCGGTCTTGGTGTCGGAACCGGCCAGGCACCGCCGGTGGATGGAGATCGCCGCCTCGCGGGCCGCGACCGACTCCGCCGAGAACGGGCTGAGCGGGCTCTCCGGGTCGGCGGCGTTCTTGAAGAACTGGGCGGCGAAGCGGTGGTACGGCTCCGCCACGTCCAGCCAGGTGAGCAGGACCCCGCGCATGCGCACCGCGAGGTCCCTGTCGCCGTCCAGGACCGGCTGCACCGCCGCCGCGTGCTCGGCGGCGAGCCGGTCGTAGAAGCCCTGGACGAGGTGTTCCTTGTTCGTGAAGTAGTAGTAGGCGTTCCCCACGGAGACGCCGGCCTCCTGGGCGATGGCCCGCATCGTCGTCTTGTCGTAGCCGCGTTCCTGGAAGAGCCGGAGCGCCGTTTCGAGGATGAGCGTGCGGGTCTGCTCGCTCTTGGGAGCCTTGGCTTCCTTCACGTCCTTCGCTTCCTTCACCACAGCCCCGAGGGTATCCGGCCCGGTCAGCCCTCGGATCCGGGGACCGTACAGGCACCGCCCCCGTCCCCCTCGCCGCACGGCGGAGCGGTCAGGGACCGGTACTTCGCGGCGGCGAGCACGGTGGCCCGGGCGAACGGGCGGCCCGCCGGAGTGGTCAGCCAGTGCGCCCTGGGCCGGTGCTCGGCCAGCGCCCAGAGGCAGACGATCCACGCGGAGGTGGAGCGGTAGATCTGGCCCCGGTCGCCGATCACCGTGATCTCGTCCAGCGTCCCGGAGTGGTCGAGCCCGGGGAAGCGGCGGCGCGCCTCCTCGGAGGCCGCCGGGACGAGGTCGAGCGGGACGAGCTGACGCTGCTTCATCAGCCACTGCCGCAGGTGCCGGCAGAGCGGGCACCGCGCGTCGTACAGCACCGTGAGGCGCCCGACGGGGAGCGGCCGCCCGCCCGGTCCGTCCGTCATGGCGCTCAGGCCCCGGGGGTGGGCGCCGCCCACGGGCCGCTGCCCGGTCCCGTCCAGCCCTGCGGGGCCACGGGCGGGATCTGCTCACGCTCCATCAGACCGCGGCGGCGGATCTTGTTGAGCACATAGACATTGCCGAGGTGCATCACGCCGAGGACGAGCAGGACGACGCCGAGCTTCACCGACAGTGCCTCGAAGAGCCCGCGGGCGTCGGTGACGCCGTCGGAGCTCCTCAGATAGAGGGTCACGAAGCCGAGGTTGACCAGGTAGAAGCCGACCACCAGCAGATGGTTGACGGCATCGGCGAGCTTCTCGTTCCCGTGCAGCACATCGGCGAGGAACACCCTGCCGTTGCGGCTGAGCGTGCGCGCGACCCAGATGGTCAACGCCACGCTGATCAGCAGGTAGATGACATACGCGACAACAGTGAGGTCCATGCCCCACCCTCCCTTGAACGCGTTCAAAAGCTGTTGTCATGGACTGTAGACCTGCTTTTGAACATGTTCAAGCCGGAGTCGGTGTGACGCGCTCCACCTGCTTGCCGGCCGCCCCGAGACGCCGTACCCCCGGCACCGCCGCCGTCCCCAGGCAGGCAGCGCCGACCACCACCGCGGCCACGGTCAGGGGGGCTTCGGCGCCCCAGGCCGAGGCCGCGAGCGGGGCCAGGGCGTAGCCGAGCGGCATCGCGCCGAGGGAGAGCAGCCAGTCGTACGAGGTCACCCGGGCCAGCGCGTGCGCCGGTACGGCGGACTGGACCGAGGTCTCCCAGACCGGGCCGAGGAAGCCGAGACCGGCCTGGGCGACGCCGTACGCGGCGATGGTGAGCGCGACGGGTGCGTGGGCGGCCAGCAGGCCGAGCGGCAGGGCGTACGTGGCGAGGCCCAGGTTGGCCACCAGGACCGGACGGCGGGGGCGGGCCCGGCCGGCCAGCAGGGAGCCGAGGAGCAGGCCGACCGCACCGGTCTGGAGGAGGGCGACCCAGACGCCCTTGCCGCCCAGCTCCCGGACGAAGAGCGCCGGGCCGACGGTCATCAGGACGGCCGCCGCACCGTTCCAGGCGGCGTGCGCGATCAGGCTCGTCCAGTACCAGTCGCGGTCGCGGACCTCGCTCCAGCCCTCCTTGAGGTCCGTGAGCAGCGAGCGCCTCGGGATGGGTACGTGCCGGACCTCGACGGCGGACAGCAGCGCGGCGCTCACCGCGAAGGTGACGCCGTCCAGCACGAAGGCCCAGCCCGGACCCGCGGTGAGGATCAGCACGCCGGCGAGGGCCGGTCCGCCGAGCCGGGTGGAGCTGTTGACGACCGCCATCAGCGAATTGGCGCGCAGCAGCCCGGATTCCCCCACGGTGCCGCGGATCAGCGGCGACGCGGTCGGCATCGCGAAGGCCCCCGCGGCGCCGCCGATCGCCTCGGCGAGCGCGATCTGCCAGAGCGCGGGGGAGCCGCCGAGCAGCTCCGCGCCGACGAAGAGCTGGGTCGCGCACCGCACGAGGTCCGTGGTGAGCGCGACCGTACGGGCGTTGAAGCGGTCGCCCACGACGCCGCCCAGCGGCAGCAGGAGCAGCTTGGGGACCATCGCGCAGCCCAGGACGAGGGCGAGCGCCCCGGTCGAGCCGGTGGCCAGGTAGACGGCCAGGGAGAGGGCGGCGGGGATGACGGCGTCGCCGAGGAGCGAGAGGGTGCGGCCGATGAAGAGCAGGCGGAAGGCGCGCGTGCGCAAGGGGTGCGGCATGCGCGAGAATCTAATTCGGTACCGAACTATTCGTCAACGAAATATCTGACTCCGAAGGGTAGTTGGGGCTCGGGCGTACGCTTTCCCCATGGAACGACGCGACTGGACCGACGGACATGTGGAGCGCTGGAAGCCCGTGCTTCCCGACCTCGATCCCGAGGTCGAGGGCGCGGTGACCCGTATGAAGAAGCTCTCCGTCCATCTGCGCCGGGTACGCGAACAGTCCCTGGTCGACTTCGACCTGGACCGCCAGGAGTTCGACACGCTCCACAAGCTGGCCGGACGCGGCGGGAAGGCGGCCCCCTCCGAACTCGCCGCCGACCTCGACCTCGCGCCCGCCTCCGTCACCGGCCGGCTGGACGCGCTCGAACGGCGCGGCTTCGTCCGCCGTACGCCCTCCACCACCGACCGCCGGCGGGTCGACGTGGAGCTCACCGACGAGGGCCGCTCGACCTGGCTGGGCGCGATGGACGTCCTCGGCCACGAGGAGTACCGGCTGCTCGGCGTCCTCGGCAAGGACGAACGCACACTGCTCAACGACATGCTGCGGCGCGTGATGGTGGTCGCCGAGGACCGGGGCGGCGCCGCCTGGGACTAGGGCCGGTACGGGCCTGCCCGGCCGGTGCTCCGGCCCGGTGACTCAGGCGTGCGACGGCCGGGGCGCGGGCCGCCGGGAGCGCCCCTGGCCGTCGTGGGCCATCGTCAGACGCTCATCGCACGGGCCGTGTTGAGCTGCGCCATCACCATGGGGAAGGTGTCGGGGCCGACCGCCGGGATCATCGTCGAGTGGTGCCGCCCGCCGCTGGTCACCGAGACCTGGACGAAGCCGGTCGTCCGCTTCTCCTTCATCAGCAGGAACAGCAGACCGACCAGGCAGAACAGCGCGAAGACGATCGCGAGCACGATCCCCACCGTCGGGATCTTCTCCTCGGTGCGGGTCAGGTCCGTGGCCGTCCACACCGAGCCCTTGAGCGGCATCGGACCGGCCGGAGTCACGATCTGGTCCTGCATCACGGCGATGTCACCGAAGGTCAGGACCGGCATCCCGGCGCCCATCGGGGCGCCCGGCTGTTGCGGGAAGCCGTGACCGGGCATGGTCGGCTGAGCAGCGCCGCCCTGCGGATAGCCGTAGGCGGGCCCGGGCTGGGCAGCTGACTCGGGCAGCGGCTGCGGGTAGCCGTAGGCCGGGGCGCCCGGACCCGGCTGCGCCTGGCCGTCCGCGGCGGTGGGCGGATTGCCCGGCTGCTGGGGAGTCGGCCCCCACTTGTATGAGTCGTCCGCGTACGGATTCGGATCGCTCAACGTTCCCCGCTCTCGATCAAGCCTGTGCGCCCCGGGCCCTGCTGCGCCGGCGGCGAACCGGTGCCCGGTTCCGCACGACCGTACCGTCAAGGCCCGGACGGCGCAGCAAGAGGCCCCGCTCCCCGCAGTGTTCCTGCGGAGAACGGGGCCGGATGCGGCTGCCGCGGAGGGGCGGTCAGAAGCGGCGCGTGATCAGCGCCCGCTTGACCTCCTGGATCGCCTTGGTGACCTCGATGCCACGCGGGCAGGCGTCCGTGCAGTTGAAGGTGGTGCGGCAACGCCACACCCCGTCACGGTCGTTGAGGATCTCCAGGCGCTGCTCGCCGCCCTCGTCGCGCGAGTCGAAGATGAAGCGGTGCGCGTTGACGATCGCCGCCGGGCCGAAGTACTGGCCGTCGTTCCAGAACACCGGGCACGAGGACGTGCACGCGGCGCAGAGGATGCACTTGGTGGTGTCGTCGAAGCGCTCGCGGTCCTCGGCGGACTGCAGGCGCTCACGGGTCGGCTCGTTCCCCTTGGTGATGAGGAAGGGCATGACGTCGCGGTACGCCTGGAAGAACGGGTCCATGTCGACCACGAGGTCCTTGAGGACCGTGAGGCCCTTTATGGCCTCGACCGTGATCGGCTTCTCCGGGTTGATGTCCTTGATCAGCGTCTTGCAGGCGAGCCTGTTCTTGCCGTTGATCCGCATCGCGTCGGAGCCGCAGATGCCGTGCGCGCAGGAGCGGCGGAAGGTCAGGGTGCCGTCCGTCTCCCACTTGATCTTGTGAAGGGCGTCGAGCACACGCTCCTTCGGGTCGATCGAGATCTGGAAGTCCTGCCACTGGACCTCGTCGGAGACCTCCGGGTTGAAGCGGCGGATCCGGAGGGTGACCGTGATGTACGGGGAAGCGGCGGACTCCGCCTCGACCTTGTCCAGAATCGGGGTTGCCATCAGTACTTACGCTCCATCGGCTGGTAGCGGGTCTGGACGACCGGCTTGTAGTCGAGCCGGATCGACTCGGTGCCGTCGGCCGAGACCTCGCGGTACGCCATGGTGTGGCGCATGAAGTTGACGTCGTCGCGGTTCGGGTAGTCCTCGCGGTAGTGACCGCCGCGGGACTCCTTGCGGGCCAGCGCGGAGGTCGCCATGACCTCGGCCAGGTCGAGCAGGTTGCCCAGCTCGACGGCCTCCAGGAGGTCCGTGTTGAACCGCTTGCCCTTGTCCTGGATGGACACGTCGAGGTAGCGCCTGCGCAGCTCCGCGATCTTGTCGACGGCCGTCTTGATGGTCTGCTCGGTGCGGAACACCATCACATTGGCGTCCATGCACTCCTGGAGCTCCGTGCGGATCACCGAGACCCGCTCGGTGCCCGTCGAGTTGCGCAGCCGCTCGATCTGCTCCTCGACCATCTGCGCCGGGTTCTCGGGAAGCTCGACGAAGTCGTTCTTCACGGCGTACTCGGCGGCGCCGATGCCCGAGCGGCGTCCGAAGACGTTGATGTCGAGCAGCGAGTTGGTGCCGAGGCGGTTGGCGCCGTGCACCGAGACACAGGCGACCTCGCCGGCGGCGTACAGGCCCGGGACGACGGTGGTGTTGTCGGCCAGCACCTCGCCCTCGACGTTGGTCGGGATGCCGCCCATGGCGTAGTGCGCGGTCGGCTGGATCGGGATCGGGTCCGTGTAGGGCTCGATGCCGAGGTACGTGCGCGCGAACTCGGTGATGTCCGGGAGCTTGGCGTCCAGCTGCTCCGGCGGCAGGTGCGTGAGGTCGAGGTAGACGTGGTCGCCCTCGGGACCGCAGCCGCGGCCCTCACGGATCTCCGTGTAGATGGAGCGGGACACGACGTCACGGGACGCGAGGTCCTTCATGACCGGCGCGTACTTCTCCATGAAGCGCTCGCCGTCCTTGTTGCGGAGGATGCCGCCCTCACCGCGGGCGCCCTCCGTCAGCAGGATGCCCATGCGCCAGATGCCCGTCGGGTGGAACTGGAAGAACTCCATGTCCTCCAGCGGCAGGCCCCGGCGGTAGCAGGCGGCCTGGCCGTCACCGGTCAGGGTGTGCGCGTTGGACGTCACCTTGAAGAACTTGCCGGTGCCGCCGGACGCGTAGATGACCGACTTCGCCTGGAAGACGTGGATCTCGCCGGTGGCCAGCTCGTACGCGACCACGCCGGCGGACTTCTTGACCCCGTCGACCTCCTGGAGCAGCTGGTCCAGGACGTAGAACTCGTTGAAGAACTCCACACCCTCCTTGACGCAGTTCTGGTACAGCGTCTGGAGGATCATGTGGCCGGTGCGGTCCGCGGCGTAGCAGGACCGGCGGACCGGGGCCTCGCCGTGGCTGCGGGTGTGACCGCCGAAGCGGCGCTGGTCGATGCGGCCCTCGGGCGTGCGGTTGAACGGGAGGCCCATCTTCTCCAGGTCGAGGACGGCGTCGATGGCCTCCTTCGCCAGGATCTCGGCGGCGTCCTGGTCGACCAGGTAGTCGCCGCCCTTGACGGTGTCGAAGGTGTGCCACTCCCAGTTGTCCTCCTCCACGTTGGCGAGCGCGGCGGCCATGCCGCCCTGCGCGGCGCCCGTGTGGGAGCGGGTCGGGTACAGCTTCGTGAGCACGGCGGTACGGCTGCGCTTGGTGGACTCGATGGCCGCGCGCATGCCGGCGCCGCCGGCGCCGACGATGACGGTGTCGTACTTGTGGATCTGCATGATTTCCTCTGGTCCCTCTGGCCCGGCGCCTAGCGGATGTTCGGGTCGAAGGTGAAGATCACCAGCGTGCCCAGCAGGACGGTGAACACCGTGGCGGTGTACAGGAGCATCTTCAGCCAGAAACGGGTGTTCTCCCGTTCGGCGTAGTCGTTGATGACCGTACGGAGACCATTGGCGCCGTGCAGCATGGCCAGCCACAGCATCCCGAGGTCCCAGAGCTGCCAGAACGGCGAGGCCCAGCGGCCCGCCACGAAGGCGAAGCCGATCTTGGAGACGCCGCCGTCCAGCACCAGCTGGATCAGCAGGTGGCCCAGGACCAGGACGACCAGGACGATGCCCGACAGGCGCATGAAGAGCCAGGCGTACATCTCGAAATTGGTGCGCGAACCCTTGGGGGTCTTGCCGGTCCGCTTGCGCGGCGGCTCGATGACCGGGGCCGGGTTGTCGACGTCGTACAGGCCGACCCCCTCGACGGCGCCGATCGCGGCGGAGGACTCGGTGGACATTGGCCTCAGCTCCCGAATACTTCGCGTACGGCGTGGCCGAGGACCGGGTACAGCGCCCCGACCATCAGCACGACCCAGATACCCACGACCGACCAGAGCATCTGCTTCTGGTAGCGCGGGCCCTTGGCCCAGAAGTCCACGGCGACGATCCGGAGACCGTTCAGCGCGTGGAAGAGAATGGCGGCCACCAGGCCGTATTCGAGGAGCGCGACGATCGGCGTCTTGTACGTGGCCACGACGTCGTCGTAGGCCTCCGGGGAGACGCGGACGAGAGCGGTGTCCAGGACGTGTACGAACAGGAAGAAGAAAATGAGGACACCGGTGACTCGATGAGCCACCCAGGACCACATGCCTTCCCGGCCGCGGTACAGCGTTCCAGCCGGCACGGAAGAACCCTCCGGGAGCGGGGATTGGGGCCGGCCGGCTTGACTGTCGGTCTGACCCGGCCGGGTACGGTCCACCGGCCCCGGCCATCGTAGCGACGGTTTGTCGGTTCGTTCGCGCGGGGGCCCGCGGTGTGATCAAAGTGGCAATCAAACAGCCACGGACGGGCTAGAAAGGCCTGTTGGGGCCCGGGTCATGACCTTCCGGACAAGCCCTGGCCCCACCGCCGAGTCCGTTCCGTTATGAACCCGATACCAGCTCGATGATGCGGCCCCGGGCGAGTCGGCGCATCTCGTCCGCGGAGACCACCCGCTCCTGGTCGGGTTCGTGGCCCAGTCTGGCCCGGATCCCGGCGAGCACCTGGTCCGGCTGTTCGGCCGGCTCCAGCGCGTCCACGCACATCACGAAGACATGGCCGAAGCGGGACTCGTAAGCGGCGTGCGCCGCCCGCAGCGCGAGATGGGCGGAGTGCGGCGCGGCGTGGTGCAGCCCGGGCGGGACCTCTACGGCGAGCGCCTCGGCGAGATCCGCCGGGGCCAGGTCGTAGCCCGCCTCGTCGGCCGCGGCCAGCAGTGCGTCCAGATCGGGATAGGGGCGGTGGGCGGTCAGCCGCTGTGCCCAGCGGTGGCTGCCGCAGCACTCCAGCAGGGCCGCCTCCGCCTCGGCGGACGGCACGGTGTTGAAGAGGCCGAGGCCCTGGGCGTAAGCGGATCCGGAACTCTGGACGGGCACGGCCGTCCGGGTGGCCGGTTGCCGCAGTTGCTCCGGGAGGCCTGTGGGGGACTCGCTGGACCTGGACAGCGTGGGCTCCTCGGATCAACGGCATCTGTTGCCCTGGAGCGGGCAGGGACGGATGGGACCAGGCAGATGCAGGGTGCAGGGAGAGACGAATGTGCCTCAAAGCTAGCGAGAGGGGGCAACGGACGTCCGACAAATGCGCGAACTTCACCCGGACGGGAGAGTTTCGGAACGCCCGCTGAACCGTAATCCAAGGAGAACATCCGGCTGTCGACTCGATTTTGATCGGGTCCGCCTGCTTTAGCCTTGTTTTTCGTAAAAGACGGAGGTTTCTGAACGATGTCGCCCTCACGTGGCGCTCTCGCGGCCGGTGCGGTCCTCACCGCGGCGGCCGCCGCGACGATCGCCGTCGTCGTCTGGCCGGAAGGCTCCGACAGCGGACTCGCCGGCGAGGGGTCGAACGCCCGCACCCCTGCGCCCTCCCCTTCACCCACCCGGAGCTACCCGCTCTCCACCGCCCCGCGCACCATCCCCGCCGTACGGGAGCACATCGCGGCCCGCGGCCCCGGATGGCGCCCGGGCCCGGACGGCGGGGTGGTCGTCGCCGGCGGCAGCGGGACGCTCGCGGACGAGGGGCAGCTGCTGGCCAAGGAGCTGAAGATCCAGTACCGGGGCGAGGTCCCCGCCCGTGCGGGCGACGTGGAGCTGGCCCTCGCCCCCGGCGCGGGCGCCCCCGAGTCGTACACCCTCGACGTCCACGACGGACGGGTCAGGATCAGCGGACCCGACCAGGCCGGGGTCTTCTACGGGACCCGCACCCTCAAGCAGTCGGTGCGCGCCGACGGGGCGATGCCGGAGGGCGAGGTGCGCGACCGCCCCGACCGGCCGCAGCGCGGCCTCAACCTCGACATCGCGCGCAAGTACTACTCCGTCGACTGGATCGAGGACCGGCTGCGCGAGATGGCCGACCTCAAGCTCAATCAGCTCGGCCTGCACTTCTCCGACGACCAGGCCTTCCGCATCGAGTCCGACACCCACCCCGAGGTGGTGTCGCCGGAGCACCTCAGCAAGGCGGAGGTCCGCCGGATCCTCGGCCTCGCGTCCCGGCTGCACATCGAGGTCGTCCCGGAGATCGACTCGCCGGGCCATCTCGGCGCGGTGCTGCGGGCCCACCCCGACCTCCAGCTGCGCAATGTGTCGGGCACCCGCTCGCCCGGGTCGCTCGACATCTCCAACCCGGGCTCGGCGAAGCTCATCGACGAACTCCTCGGCGAGTTCACCGGGCTCTTCGGCGGCCCGTACTGGCATCTCGGCGGCGACGAGTACCTCGCGCTGATGGCACGGGACCCGGCCGCCTCCTACCCGCAGCTCCAGCGCGCAGCCCAGCAGAAGTACGGGGCGCAGGCAGGCATCAAGGACCTGACGACCGGCTGGCTCAACGACCGCGCGGCGGTGGTGCGCCCGCACGGCAAACGGCCCAAGGCCTGGAACGACGGCTTCTTCCGCGACGGGATCGTCCACGCCGACAAGGACATCGAGGTCGAGTACTGGACGGGCAAGGAGTACGGAGCCCGGCCGCCGGAGGAGTATCTGAGCGAGGGGCGGCGCGTGGTGAACCTCAACGACGAGTTCCTCTATTACGTGCTCGGCCAGCCCAACAACTTCGTCTACCCGACGGGCGAGCGGATCTACGAGCAGTGGACCCCGCTCGTCCTGCGCGGCACCCAGCCGGTCCCGGCCCGCTACTCCGGCCAGATCCTCGGCGGCCGGTTCGCGGTCTGGGGCGATCTCCCGCAGGCGCAGACCGCGGCGCAGGTGGCGCAGGGCATCCGGATGCCGCTGCGGGCGACCGCCCAGAAGCTGTGGGTCCCGGGGAAGCCGGCGCTGAGCTGGGACCGGTTCCGGGCCCTGGCCGCGCGGATCGACGGGACGGGCTGAGCGGAATCGGCATGGACAGCGGGATGGACGGGAGCTAGGTTCCGCGTGCCGCGCGCTACCGGGGAGGAGCGCGCGTTCTCGCGTTCGCGCTCAGAACCTTGGGGGGTTCCGCTTCATGCTCTGTTCCACCTGCCGTCTCAGACCGCCGGTCACCGACGACGGACACTGCCTGCTCTGCGCCGGTCCGGCCGGTCCGGTGCCTGCCCCGATGCCGCCCGCCCCGGCCTTCTTCGCGCCGCAGCAGTACCTGCGTTCGCCCGAAGGGCTCGCGAAGGCCGTCGTCGTGCTGCTGGCGGTCATGATCGGGGCGGATCTGCTCGCCGTGGCCGCGGGGCTGAACACCCACCGTGTGCTCGCGGCCGGGGTGGCGAACGACTTCGCGGCGTACGACGAGGAGGCGGCGAACCTCGCGGACAATCTGTACGGGGCCACGAGCTGGCTCCAGAGCTTTGTGGGCCTGGCGATCGCGGTCGTCTTCATCATCTGGTTCCGGCGGGTACGGCTCAACGCCGAGGTGTTCGACCCGAGCATGCAGTCGATGCGGCCCGGCTGGGCCGTCGGCGCCTGGTTCATCCCGATCGCCGGCTGGGTGCTGCCGCGCCGGATCGCGGGCGGCATCTGGACCGCGAGCGCCCAGACCAGCACCGACGGCAGCCGGCGCACGGTCCCGGCCACCGTGATGAACCTGTGGTGGGGCGCCTGGGTCTGCTCGCAGGTCCTTTCCCAGTTCACGGCCCGGCGGTACTGGGCGGCCGCGCAGCCGCAGGAAATCCTGGACACGACGGTCCTGCTGGTGGCGACCGACGCCGTCGACATCGTGGCCGCGGTGTTCGCCATCCTCTTCGTGCGCAGACTGACCCGGATGCAGGGGGAGCGGGCGGCCCTCGGCGTGTATCCGCCGAGCACACCCGGTCTGCCGGAGCGCGCACCCTGGGGCCGCGCCCACTGAACGATGCAATTCGGCCCTCGGTAGTGACGGTTTTGAGCCATCCGGCGCTGTACGCGGTAACAGGAAGCGCCTCGTCCCCCTGTGCGCACACGGGGACGTGCCGACGGGAGACGCCGATGAGCCTGCTGGAACTGATCGCCGCCGCCGACGAGCGCGGGCTCGCCGCGAGTGCGGTCGCCTGCCTCGACCGCTGTCTGCCGCAGCCCCCGGACGGAGCGGACCCGGATCCGCTCCGTCCGCTCTGGGCGGCGTGCGCGGACCCGGCACTCTGGCCCGGCCGCCTCGTGGACGGTCGTGAGTAGCAGCGGTACAGCGGTTAGCGCTAAGCCTCCGGGGCAGGTCAGCGGCCGTGATTGGCGCTGAGGGGGATCACGCTCGGGGGCCCGATATCACGGAAGGGATCTTCCGCGCAGGGGTTCGAGTGACGGCTAACTGAGCCAGCGGCGGCCCGGCTACCCTCCGGCCCGTGCCGGTTGAGTTCTTAACTGATGATCAGGCCGCGTCCTACGGCTCCTTCAAAGAGGTGCCGACCCGCCCTGAGCTGGAGCGATTCTTCTTCCTCGATGACGAGGACCGCCTGCTGATCGCGAAACGGCGCGGGGACCACAACCGCCTCGGCTTCGCCCTGCAGATCTGCACCGTCCGGTACGTGGGGCTGTTCCTGGCGGACCCGCTGGACGTGCCGTGGGCGGTGGTGGACTACCTGGCCGAGCAGCTGGGCGTCGAGGACGCCTCGTGCGTGAAGCGGTACACCGAGCGGCAGATGACGCCGTACGAGCACGCCTGGGAGATCCGGGACGCCTACGGCTACCGGGACTTCGAGGACGCGGGGTGGGGCCGGCGGTTCCGCACCTTCCTGCATGGCCGGGCCTGGACGCACGCCGAGGGGCCGGTGGCGCTGTTCGACCACGCGGTGGCGTGGCTGCGCCGGCACCGGGTGCTGCTGCCGGGCGTCTCGGTGCTGGCCCGGCAGGTGTCGGAGGTGCGGGCGGTGGCGGAGAAGCGGCTGCACGCCACGGTGGCCCGGGCCGCGCACCGCGCGGACGCCGCGCTGCCGGGGGAGCTGGTGCGGCTGCTGGAGGTGCCTGACGGCGCCCGGGTCTCCGAGCTCTGGAGCGGCTGCGCCGGCCGCCGACCCGCACGACCGGCACCGCGATGGCGCGGGCGCTGGACCGGGTGAACGAGATCTCGGCGTTCCAGCTGGGCCGGGTGAACCTGACCCGGGTGCCGGTGAACCGGCTGACCACCCTGGCCCGGTACGGGCTCGCCTCGAAGGCCCAGACGCTGGAGCGGTCGGCGGAGCCGAAGCGCACCGCGCTGCTGACCGCGGTGGTCCGCAGCCTGGAGGCGGCGGCGATCGACGACGCGCTGGACCTGTTCGTGCTGCTGATGGCCACCCGGCTGATCAACCCGGCCCGGCGGGTCTCCGACCGGGAGCGGCTGGTGATGTTGCCGCACCTGGAGAAGGCGTCGCGCACGGTGGCGAAGGCGGCCCGGGTGCTGATCCGCGAGCTGGAGCTGACCGACGAGGTCGAGGCGGATCTGGATGTGGCGGCGCTGTGGCGGGCACTGGAGGAGGTCGTCTCGCGGGCCGCGGTGAACAGCGCGGTGCGGGTGGTCGAGCAGCTGGTGCCCGAGGACGACGGCTCGGCGGAGATCGCGCTGCGCCAGCAGCTGACCGGCCGGTACAACACGGTGCGCCCGTTCCTCGCGCTGCTGGGCGACAGCGACGCGCTCGGGGCCGCGCAGGGCGGGCGCCGCGTGCTGAAGGCGGTGCGGCGGCTGCCGGTGCTGGCCCGGCGCAAGGTGGCCCAGCGCCCGCTGCTGCCCAAGGAGATCGACGCCGAGCTGGTGCCGCCGGCCTGGCGCAAGGCAGTGTATTCCAACACCGCGCTGCCCGAGGGCGCGGTCGACCGTGACGCCTACGTGGTGTGCGTGCTGGAGCAGCTGCACCGCGCGCTGACCCGGCGCGACGTCTTCGCCGCGCCGTCGAACCGCTGGTCCGACCCTCGGGCGCGGCTGCTGGACGGCGCCCGGTGGGAGGCGGTGCGCGAGGACGTGCTGGCCGGCCTGAGCCTGACCGAGCCGGTGGACGAGCACCTGGACGGGCTGACCTGCGGGCTGGACACGGCGTGGCGGCAGATGGCGGCCCGGCTGGAGGAGGCGGGCCCGGCGGCGAAGGTGGAGATCGTGGTGCCGCCGGAGGGCGGGCGGGCCCGGCTGAGCGTGGACAAGCTCGGCGCGCTCGGCGAGAGCCGGTCGCTGAACTGGCTGCGCAAGACCACGCTGGCGATGCTGCCGCGCATCGACCTGCCGGACCTGCTGTTCGAGGTGCACTCCTGGACCGGGTTCCTGGACGCCTTCACCCACGTCTCCACCAGCGCGACCCGGATGGAGGGCCTGCCGGTCAGCCTGGTGGCGCTGCTCGTGAGCGAGAGCTGCAACATCGGGCTGACCCCGGTGACGAACCCGGCCTACCCGGAGCTGACCCGCAGCCGGCTCTCCCACGTGGACCAGAACTACCTGCGGGCCGACACGATCGCAGCCAGCAACGCCCTGCTCATCTCGGCCCAGGCGCGGGTGCCGCTCGCGCAGAGCTGGGGCGGCGGAATGCTCGCCTCGGTGGACGGCCTGCGGTTCGTCGTGCCCAAGCGCAGCATCAACTCGGCGCCCTCGCCCAAGTACTTCGGGCAGAAGAGGGGTCTGACCTGGCTCAACGCACTGAATGACCAGGTGTCGGGGATCGGCGCGATGCTGGTGCCCGGCACCCCGCGCGACTCCCTGTTCATCCTGGACACCCTGCTGAACCTGGACGGCGGGGTGCGCCCGGAGATGGTGGCGACCGACAACGCCTCGTGCTCCGACATGGTCTTCGGGATCTTCAAGATGCTCGGCTTCCGCTTCGCGCCGCGCTTCCGCGACCTGGCCGACCAGCGGTTCTGGCGCGCCGACATCCCCGGCGAGCAACCGGCCAGCGGCTACGGGCCGCTGGAGGCCATCGCCCGCAACAAGGTGAACCTCAAGAAGATCCGCGAGCAGTGGCCCGACATGCTGCGGGTGGCCGGGTCGCTGATCACCAACCAGGTCCGCGCCTACGACCTGCTGCGGATGTTCGGCCGCGAAGGCCACCCCACCCCGCTGGGGCAGGCGTTCGCCGAGTACGGCCGGATCGAGAAGACCTTCCACCTCTTCGACCTGGTCGACCCGGTGGACGACACCTACCGGCGCCGGATGAACCGCCAGCTCACCGTGCAGGAGTCCCGCCACACCCTGGCCCGCGCGATCTGCCACGGCAAGCGCGGCCACATCCAGCAGGCCTACAAGGACGGCCAGGAGGACCAGTTGGCCAGCCTCGGACTGGTCCTCAATGCCGTGGTGCTGTGGAACACCCGCTACCTCGACGCCGCCGTCGAGCAGCTGCGGGCGCTGCCCGCCGACCAGCGCGAGCACGACGTCCTGGACGAGGACGTCGCCCGCCTGTCCCCGCTCAAGGCCGGCCACCTGAACGTCCTGGGCCGGTACGCCTTCACCCCCTCCCAGCCCGAAGGCGCTCTGCGTCCGCTGCGCGACCCGGACGCGGTGGACGACGACGACCAGGACGACGAGTAGCTCCGGCGGCCCAACCGCGAGGAACGGGCGGGCTGGGGCGTCGTTGAGCCGGTGCGCGGGCCGAAGGGCCCGGTCGCTCAGGTTCTGCCGGGTTTGCCCGTCGAGACCAGCAGGAGGACGGACGAGCCCGGTGCCACCGGTTCTGCGCCGCCCCGGGGGTCACTGCTGATCACCTGCCCGGCGGGAGCGTTCCAGTCCGTGTGCCGCATGATCGTGCAGCTCAGTCCGAGTCCGCGCAGCAGGCTTCCGGCCTGTTCGACCGGCATGCCGGCCAGGTCCGGCAGCGCGATGCCCGCTGCCGCGGTCTGCTCCTGCTCCTGTGTCGGAGTCGCATCGGCGCTTCCGCTCTTGGGGGTGCCGGTGGCGAGCGGGGTGCACGCCCCGTTCGCCGGTGGGGACAGGGACGGGGAGGCGCCGGGCGCGGGCGGCACGGGCTTCAGCGCGAAGAACCCCACCGTGGCGCACGCCAGCACGCAGCACGCCGCAGCGGTGCCGAGGAGCGCCCGGCGCGTGCGGCTGCGGCTGACGACTCGCTCGATCGCGGCCGCGTCGACGACCGGCGCCGTCGGCCCGTCGGCGAAGGAGGCCACCGCGGCACGCAGCTCGGCTTCGAGGCCCGGCTCGAACGGGGCGGGTCCGGACGACGTGTTCCTCACTTCGTACCTCCGAAAGCGGCCGACGGGGTGTGCGGCGCCTGGGCGCCCGATACGGAATCGCGCAGCTTGGCCAGGCCGCGGGCGAGCTGGGACCTCACCGCACTCGAAGAGATGTCCAGGATGCCGGCGACCTGCCGGGCGTCCAGATCGTGCAGGTAGTACAGGACCACCACGCTGCGCATGCCCATCGGCAGCCCGAGCAGTGCCTCGATCAGTTCCGCGCGCAGATCCACCTGCCCGAACCGGTCCCGGGGGTCGGCCGTCTCGGGCACCCCCGACAGCCCGGGGCGCTCGCCCAGGCGCGACAGCCGCCGCCAGCGGTCGTTGGCCAGGTTGACCAGCACTTTGCGCACGTACGCCTCCGGCGAGTCCGCCACCTCGACCTTCCGCCAGCGTCGGCACGCCCGCTCCAGCGCCTCCTGCACCAGATCCTCGGCCACGTGCACGTCACCGGTCAGCGCATACGCGGTGCGGAACAACGCTCCCGACCGCTGTGCGACGAACTCCGTGAATCCGTTGCCCGGACCGCTCCTGCGAAACCTCACCCGCCGACCTCCTCTCCTCGTCCCGTCCCGATCACTGCCCCCATGACGGCGGAACGGGGCCGGGTGCTGCACCGAGCCGCCGGCAGTGACGTGAATCACAGCTGGGACGGAAGGGTGTCCCAGGACCTCGCGCCGCTGCCGCCCGGGGTGGGGGCGGGGCCCGGCGTCCCGCGCGGGCGGACGCGACGCCGCTCTCGACCTCGGCGAGTTCGCCCCCGCCGGCCCCGTCCTGCGAGTCATCCCCGGCGGCCGGGACAACCGGCCCGGGTCGGCAGGGTAACGGCCGGCCGTCGCCTTCGCCGTGCTCTCGGAGCCACTCGGCGACATCGTGCACCTCGTGCACCCGGCGCCCGGTGACTTCCTCGTGCAGGTCCATGTCCTCGGTGTCGAGGGCGATCAGGATCGCGGTGCCGCGCAGGGCGGAGGCGACGTTCAGCAGGTCCTCGTCGCGGTAGTCCTGCATCCGCCAGCCGAGATCGCCCATCCGCTCGACCAGCAGCCGCAGGCCGCCCGCGGCTGCCACGGCCTGGCGGGCGAGAGCGGCAAGCTCGGCGTTCCGGTCCTCAGCCACACCTCCAGCGTGCGCCCGTTCTGGCCGGGCCGCCCCCGGCAGCGAAGATCATTCCTTAGCGCTAACCGCTGTACCGCTGCTACTCGCGACCGGTGGAGGTCCGCGCCGGGCTGGACGCCGTGGCCGACGCGGAGGGTGCGGCCCCGCGGATCCGGAAGCTGCTGGGTGAGGCACCGGCCGGCCGGGCGGCGCCGGGGCTGCGGGAGTGGGCCGACGTCTGCTCGCTGCTGGCCCTGGAGGTCCACCTCGGCACGGAAGCGGCGTCGGACACCGGCCCGGAGACGGTGCGCCGCTGCCGCGAGGCCGGTCCGGACGGGGCCGCTCCGCTGCCGGCCGGGGAGCTGCGCCGCCAGATCCGGATCCTGGAGCTGCTGGCGGAGACGGCGGACGCCTCCGCGGCGGGTGCTGGACGCTTCGGCGGAGGGCCAGCGGGTGCTGCGCGCGGCGGTCTCGCGGCGGGCGCGCGGGCGGGGCTGAGGCCGCCGGCCCCGGGGAGAGGGGGCTTCCGCGGTGAAGGCGGCTGGTGACGCCGGGCTGGTCCGGCCCGGCGCCCGCCATTCATCGCGGCCGTGTGGCGTACGGCGTGGGCCCGCGTACCGTGCGCCCCTTGTCAGCGACTCAGCCGCTGGATCTCGACGTGGACCGCCTCCCTCATCAGCTCGCGGGCATGAGCCAGCGGCAGGGCGCCGCTCAGCCACCGCGTGCTGAGTCCTTCCAGGAGGCCGGTGAGCCGCTCCGCGGACGCCGTGAGAGCCGGTGCGGGAACTGTCGGCAGGATGTGGCCCAGGAGGGTCGCGACATCGTGGATCCAGGCCAGCGTGGCTCTGGCGAGATCTCCGCGCAGCTCGGGCTCGAAGATCGCGCTGGCGCGCAGTTCGCCCCACGCCGTGCTGTTCTCGCGGACTTCGGGAACGTCCTGGAACTCCAGCAGGAGGGACCGCACCAGTTCCTGCCGGGCGTCGTGCGGTCCGGCTGTGCCGTCCTCGTCGGACGTATAGCGCTCGGCCCGGTCGCTGATGAACTCCAGGGTGTGGCGCAGGGCGCCGGCGCGGTCCTTGAAGTGGTAGTAGATCAGCGCGGTGGAGACCCCGGCCTCGGCCGCCAGCTCCTCCATGCGCAGCCCGCGGACCCCTCGCCGGGCTATGACCCGGGCGGCACCTTCCAGGATGTCTCTCCGGCGGTCCGTCGCCACGTGATTCCCCTCCTGCATTGATCCGGAGTCGACAGTGTCACACATTGACTGAATCTTCAGTTAGAATATTGCGCATAAGTATTCCGGGCCGGTCGGCGTGCGTCGGCTCCCTGCCGCGGATGTGTCATCGACGGCCGAAGGGCCGTCCGCACCCCTCGCTCAGGGTCGTGATTCCACGGACGGGAGCGGCCGGATAGGGTTCGGGCCATGGCGCCTCGCAGCACTCAGATCCTCGAAGCCGCCGCACGGGTGATCGCCCGGCGCGGGGTCCGTGGCCTGCGCGTGGAGGAGCTGGCCGCCGAGGCGGGAGTGTCCACCGCGCTGATCTATTACCACTTCAAGGACCGCACCGGGATCCTGCGCAAGACGCTGGAGTTCATCAGCGACCGTGCCGAGCGCTACACGACCCGCCTCGATCCGGACGCCGAGCCGCTCGGCCCGCGAGAGGAACTGGAGCAGACGCTGCTGCTGGAACTCCAGGACACGACCGAGGTCAGGGAGAACAGCAGCGCCTGGGGCGAGTTGCGGGCCAGTGCCGTCTTCGAGCCCGAGCTGCGGGAGGACCTGGCGAGAGCGACCCTGACCTGGGTCCAGGAAGTGGCGGCCCTGCTGGGCCAGGTCCGGCCGATGGCCCCGGCGGTCGCCCTCGCGGGGGCCGCCGAGCGGCTCACCGCCCTCCTGGAGGGTCTGAGCATGCGCTGGCTCAGCGGCACGCTCCAGATCGCCCACGCCCGGACCCTGTTGGGCGAGGCCATCGATGCCGAGGTCGAACGGCTGGGCCGCTAGGGTCTCTCGCCCGGACCACGCCGGGCCCGCGCGGTTCGGCACGCACTCGCCGCGCTGTCGTCGGTCGCCGGCGCTTCTTCCCCGGGCTCTCGGCTCCGATCGAGCGGGGGAGGCCCCGACCGGCTCCCTCCCCGCCTTGCGATCGCATGCACCAGACCCTGCTCCCTGATCCGGCCTGATCCGAACGAAAGGCCCTGACCGCTCGCTCCGGCGCCGCGAGCTCCCGGCCTGCGCCCCGTCCCCCCTCCCGGTACGGGCGCGGCCCCGCCACCCGCCGGAGAGCGGGCGCCGGGGCCGAGGGGGCTCAGCCCCGGGTTCGCGGACCTAGCGGTGCGGTCCGTCCGGGCCGAGTCGTTCGTCGAGGCCGCTGACGGTGCCGACGGGGCGGGCGGCCGCAGCACCCCGCGAGAGCCCGCTCGGTGGCATCCCGTGACAGGGTCCACGACGAATCCGGCCCGCCGGGGCCCGGTCGCCGCCGGCCGGCCTCCCGGACCGCTCGCGGCACTTCCGGAGGTGAAGTTGCGCTCACCGGACCGGTGCTCGCCCTCGCCGTGACCGGGCGCGGGCGGAGCGGCGGCAAGGTATTGACTGATATTTCAGTCAGTGTCAAAGTGTGCCGCACACCTCACCTCTGACATTCCGGAGAAAGGCAGGGACGCGATGCGCGTGATCAGGCCCGTGCGTCAGGGGGCGGCATGCCTCTGACCCCCACTGAGCGGGACCGGCTGCTGCTCTTCACGGCCGCCGGGCTCGCGCGGACGCGACTGGGGCGCGGGCTGCGTCTCAATGTGCCCGAGGCGACCGCCCTGATCGCCGATACGGTGTGCGAGGCCGCGCGCGACGGCCTCCGTCTGGCCGAGGCCATCGAGTGCGGCCGCAGTGCGCTCGGCCCGGACGACGTGCTCCCCGGCGTCACCGATGTCGTGACGGAGATCCAGGTCGAGGCGGTGTTCGACGACGGCACCCGCCTGGCCGTCATCAGCGCCCCGTTCGGCGACGTGGAGCATGGCGGCGGCGCCCCCGGCGCCGTCCTGCCCCACGGGGACGCCCTGCCGGAGCCGGCACCGCTGATCACCCTCGCGGTCCGCAACACGGCCCCGGTCCCGGTGAGCGTGACCTCGCACTTCCACTTCTTCGAGGCCAACCCCCGTCTGGACTTCGACCGGGCCGCCGCCTACGGCATGCGGCTGGCGGCCCCGGCCGGGTCGTCCGCACGGTTCGACCCCGGGGCCGTCGTCGAGGTCGGGCTGGTGCCGATGGGCGGAGACCGGATCGCGATCGGTTTCGCCGGTCTGGTCGACGGGCCGCTGGACGCGCCCGGCGCCAAGGCCGAGGCCCTGCGGCGCGCTGCCGCCTGCGGCTACCTGGGAGTGGAAGGGACCGGGCGATGAGCAGGCCCAGCAGACACAGTGACCACTGCGCTCCGGGCGGCAGCCGGCACATCGACCCGCACGAGTACGCCACCGTGCACGGCCCCCGCGCGGGGGACCGGGTACGGCTCGGTGACTCCGGGCTCGTCGTACGGGTGGAATCGGACTCGCAGGCTCTCGGAGACGAGTTCCTGGCCGGTTTCGGCAAGACCGCCCGCGACGGAATGCACCTCAAGGCCGCCGCCGTCCGCGACACCTGCGACGTCGTCATCACCAACGTCCTGGTCATCGATGCCGTCCAGGGCATCCGCAAGGTGTCCATCGGTATTCGCGAGGGCCGGATCCACGCGATCGGGCGGGCCGGCAATCCCGACACCCTCGACGGGGTCGACGTGGTGGTGGGCACGGGCACCACGATGATCCCGGGCGAGGGCATGATCGCCACGGCCGGTGCGATCGACACCCATGTCCACCTGCTCTCGCCGCGGATCATGGAGGCCTCGCTCGCCTCCGGCGTCACCACGGTCATCGGCCAGGAGATCGGGCCGAGCTGGGGCGTCGGCGTGAACTCCCCGTGGGCGCTGAAGCACGGGTTCAACGCCTTCGACGCCTGGCCCGTCAACATCGGCTTCCTGGCCCGGGGGTCCGCCTCCCACGAGGCACCGCTGGTCGAGGCGCTGGCCGAGGGCGGGGCCTGCGGCTTCAAGGTGCACGAGGACATGGGCGCCCACACCCGCGCCCTGGACACCGCG
>NZ_JBEZLL010000049.1:0-32456 GCF_040652135.1 Streptomyces sp. NPDC048295 | reverse complement strand
GCGTAAGAACCGTCCGACTGAGCATGATCGCCACATCCGGATCATGTCACCCACCAGCAAGAACACATCACCCGCAATCACGCACCAGCTCGTTAGGTGAGCAGTTCGCGGAACCTCGGGCGCTGGAGGGGGGTGGGGGCGGCTGGAGGTGTCCGGGTCCTCCTCGAAGACGACCGGGTCCTCGATCCCCGCCTCGTCCAGGACAAGGTTCTGCCGGGCGGTCGACTGCTGGTCGGTCGAGACCCGCTTGCAGACCAGGTTCGTCACCAAGGGGCCCCTTCCGTACGAAGGATCGGGCCCTATCTGTTGTCAATCCCTGTCAGCAATCACCATTGGATCTGATTGGAATCGCGCCGCCTCAGACCCCCTGATTGCGCAAGTTCATTGGACGCGTCAGCCGCCTGTCGTCAAACGATGGCACCCTCAAATGATCAACGCACCACCCACAGATGATCACGTGATCGTGGAGGTACAGGTGCGTGACTACGGGTTTTCGCCGGCTCAGCAGGACGAGATTTGGAGACGCTTGCGCGAGGGGCAGTCGTTCAGCTTGATCGGGCGGGCGCTCGGGGCACCGATGCATCACGCTCGTCGCTTTGTACCAGAGCGGCGGCGTCCGTCTCGCCCCTCAAGCACGTTCAGAACGGCATCTGAGCGGCAGCGAGCGAGAGGAGATATCTCGCGGCATCGCCGCCGGGGAATCGGCCCGGCAGCTGGCCAAGCGGCTAGGCCGATCCCCTTCGACCGTCTCCCGCGAGATCGCCCGCAATGGCGGCCGGGACCGCTACCGAGCCGCCTCGGCCGATGTGGCCGCCTACGAGAGCGGGCGCTGGCCCAAAGCAGGCAAAGCTTGCCCAACGGCCTTCTCTGCGCGCCCTGGTGGAGGCAAAGCTGGCTCTGTGCTGGTCGCCCGAGCAGATCGCAGGATGGTTGCGCCGGCAGTTTCCTGGTGACACCGCCATGCAGATCTCGCATGAAGCGATCTACCTCTCGCTCTACGACCCTCGCCGACGCCAGGCGATCGACTGCACTCTCACCCAGCGACTGTGGTCAGCCAGGCCGATGCGCCGCCCGAAGATCGCCCGTCGGCCCACCGGGCGGGGGATCATCCGCGGCATGGTGTCGATCACGGACCGCCCCGCCGAGGTCGAGAACCGCAAGGTTCCCGGCCATTGGGAGGGTGACCTCGTGATGGGCACCCGGCCCTCGGCGGTCGCCACGCTCGTCGAGCGCACCAGCCGCTACACGGCCATCGTTGCGCTGCCGGACGGCATCAAGGCTGAGCAGGTCACTCCGCACCTCACCAGGAGTCTCCTCGGCATCCCGCCCCAACTGCGGCGCACGCTCACCTGGGACCGGGGCCGGGAGATCGCCGCGCACCAAGCCATCACCGCCCGGACCGGGATGCCGATCTACCTCTGCAAGCCGCGGAGCCCGTGGCAGCGCGGCACCAACGAGAACACCAACCGGCTGCTTCGGCAGTACCTTCCCAAGGGCGCGGACCTCCGCACGTTCAGCCAGGACGACCTGGACGCCATCGCCCACGAGCTCAACCATCGTCCGCGCAAGACCCATGGGTACCGAACTCCGGCAGAGGTCTACGCTGACCTTCTGAACAGCGGTGATGCGCTGACCGCTTGAGCTCGCCATCGTTTGCCGACGGGAGGGCGATGCGTCCGGGTGTTGTAGTCGGGACAGACTGCTGTCTGCCATCGGTGAACACCATCCCGAGCGGGCGCAACGGTCAGTACCGTCCAGACTCATGACAACGATTACGACGCGTACGGTCGAGTATCCGGCCGACGGTTTGACGATGATCGGGCACCTCGCGCTCCCGGCCGGTGCCGACCGCCGGCCCGCGGTGCTGCTCGGACCAGAGGGCACGGGGCTCAGCGACGTCGAGCGCCGCAGGGCCGATGCTCTCGCCGAGCTGGGATATGTAGCGCTGGCCTTCGACCTTCACGGCGGGCGCTATTTGGGTGACCCCGAGGAGATGCTGGCCCGTTGCATGCCGCTGCTCGCCGACCCCGACCGGATGCGGGGCATCGGCCACGCGGCGCTCGACGTGCTGCGCACCGAACCGCGGACCGACCACGACCGGATCGCCGCCGTCGGCTACGGCACGGGGGGCGCCATTGCGTTGGAACTCGGGCGCGATGGCGTCAACCTGCGCGCGATCGGGACAGTCAACGCGCTCACCACGGGCCGACCGGGCGAGGCGGCGCGCATTCGCTGCCCGGTCTGGGCCGGGGTCGGGTCGCAGGACCCGATCATGCCGCCCGCCCAACGGGACGCGTTCACCGCAGAGATGGAGGCTGCGGGTGTCGACTGGCGCCTCGTGGTTTACGGGGGAGCCCTTCACGCCTTCCACCATCCACCGGTCGACCACACCGTGCGTCCCGGCGTCGGTTACCACCCACGGCACGCACAGCGAGCCTGGCGTGACGTCGTCGCTCTGCTCACCGAGTGCCTGCCGGGTGCCGTTCCTGAGCGAACGGGTTTGTGATCCGGGAGGTCTCGATGACGTTCATCGGAATGCATTTCGGCAGGCTCTCGACGGCGAGACTGCCATCGACCTCGCCTTCCTCAGCACGCATCCGCATGCCATCAGCCCCTTCGGGCCGGACTCCACGGCTCTCTCAGCGGCTCTCTCAGCGGCTCAAGTAGCTCGCGTTGCGGAACTGCTCGGGCAGATCGACTTTCCGGCCCCCTTGCCGACAGACGATACAGAGGCCGCCGCCTTGATCCGCAGCAACGGCGCAGACAAGATCGTCGGTGGCCCGAAGAAGTACCTGCTTGGGCACTTCGACGCCGTGCGCGAGTTCTACCGTGGTGCATCCCAACGGCAGCATCTCGTCGTGCTCTGGTGGGACTGACACGGATCGCCTCACCGTCGGCTCACGTCAGCAGCTGGGGAATTGCATGAACTTCCGCCTGGGGAATTTCACGATCGTCCACACGGCCCCGTAGGAATCAGCCTGCGGGGCCGTGCAGCGGCCACCCGGTTCGGGCACGCCGTTCTGCGTGACTCGCATCCATTTCGCCGACCGCGCCGCCGCGCGGTCGGCTCTGCTGCCGTACCCGCGTTACGCCTGGGTGGTCCGACTGAAGGAGGCGATGCGGGCAGCGGCGGCGGTCAGTTGCGGATGAGCAGAACGAGGCCGGCGAGCACCACGGCGAGTGCCACGGCAGCGGCCCCGTAAGCAAGCCGGTGTGCACGCAGCCCGGGCAGGAATCGGTCGATGGCAGTCCTGCCCGGCCCGGTGAGGGCGAGTCCGGCGGCACCGGCGGCCAGCAGGACTTCGTACTCGACGCCCTGCGGAGCGAAGAAGCCGCCGCCCCACTTGACGGCGAGGGCGTTGATCATGGTGCCGAGGACGGCGGCGCCGGCGAGCGGCGTCAGCAGGCCGAGCACCAGGCCGAGCCCGCCGAGGACCTCGCTCAGTCCGGCGATGGCGGCCATCGTCTCACCCGAGGGGTAGCCGCTCATTGTGAAGAACTGGCCGGTGCTCTTGAGACCTCCGCCGCCGAACCAGCCGAACAGCTTCTGCGCACCGTGGGCTGCGACGGTCAGTCCGAGGGCGATGCGGATGATCAGCAGTCCGACGTCGTAGGCGTGCGGCGAGGTGCCCTCGGTGACGCCGGGGTGCGAATCGAGGGAACGGGTGAGTATGGAAGCCATGTTGAACGGATCCTTCAGGGAAGAACGAGAAGTCTTACTTGAGAGTTCAAGCATCTCCACAATAGTCGATGTGTGAAGCTTCAAGCATTTCGGGGATGGGATCGGCCGCCACCGCACCGCGGGAGTAGCCAACGGCCTTGCCCCGGCGCCCGGGCGCCCGGGCGTCCACGAGTGATCCCGATCGGGGCGGCGGGCAAGGGGAGACAGCGGACCTGTCGGACCGGGACCCGGCGGTCGGGGACCGCTCCTGTCTACGGGTGTGAGATCTGCGGGGTCACGGCCGGGCGGGGTGCACGGTCGAGGTCGGCGAGCAGGCGTTCGGCGTCGGTCATCAGTGATCCGTATACGTGCCAGGCGCCGGGCTCGGTCAGGGTGCCGTGCTCGATCTCGCTGGTCATCATCGCGTGCCACTGGGCGGCGTCGTCGATGGCCCGGCGCAGCCGCTCGCGCGCGTCGTCCCGGGCCGGACGGTCGGCCGGGCCGGGGGCGGCGAAGTACGTCACCGCCTCACCCGCCGCTTCCAGGGTCGCCGCATAGCGGTCGAGGAACATCTGCCCCAGGCGGTGGTCGTCGACGGTGTCGGCCAGCGTCCGGGCGATGCCGCGGACCTGGAACGTGATCCGGTGCAGAGCGCGCAGGGCCTCGCCGTGGCCCGACGGCTCGCGTCGTCCGCGTACCGCGACGCACCGCGTGTTCCAGCGCAGGCTCTCCTGGCTCTCACGGACGTCCTCGTGCGCCCGCACCGCCAGGTCCTCCAGGCGCCTGCCCCTTTCCAGCCAGGTGTCCGCGCGGTCGGCGTGCTGCCGCCCCCTCAGCCCGCGGCCCATGTCGACCAGCAGCTCGCCCGTGGCCGCGGCCAGACCGCGCACCGCGGAACCGGAGGCGCCCAGGTGTACGGGCGGCAGGACAAGGGCGTTCACCGCGACCCCCACCACAGCCCCGGTCAACGCCGCCAGCGTCAGCGCGACCACATGGCCCACGGGAACGGCCGTCGCCGCAGCCAGGGCCAGCACCGCCGTCGAGGCGACCTGCACACGGCCGTCCGAACCCCGCCGCCCGGCCACGACCAGCGCGATCGCCGGAATGGCGGCGGCACTCCCCGCGGCCGGGCCCAGCAGCCACACGACGGCCACGGCCACCGCCAGCCCGGCCGCCCGGGCGGCCACGCTGCGCAGCGCCTGCGTCACCGACCGGTAGACGTTGGGGGCACTGACCATGGCCAGCGCGGTGGCCACGGCGAGATACCGCTGCTCTCCCGGCAACCACCACGAAGCGGCCTGCCAGGCCAGGAGGGCCGCGATCAGGACCTTGACGGCCCGTACCACGGCCGGCTGCACCGCTGCGGACCGTATCGCCCCGGGCCGCCCCGCCCCCACGACTCGCGGTGGCCACCAGGACCGCCCCGCGTCCCGCCGCCACACAGCGACGGTGTGACCACGTGCAAGGATATGTTCTGTCATGCTTCCGGCTCCTGCCTCATCCTTCATCCGCGACGGCGCTGCGCCGCTCGTCCGATCGGTTCAGGACGCCCCGTTCAGGAACCGGTCGAGGTGGCCGTCCAGGTCCAGTGCCTCGGCCTCCTGGGCGGCGGGCACCAGCTGGTAGGTGCGCAGCAGCCAGTGCTTGAGGGCCGGGAGCGGAGCGACCAGGTGGGCGGAGCCGCTCGGAGAATTCAGGAGAACGTGCAGGAGGGCGCCTGAGCCGGTGCCGGTGGGCCGTACCCGCACGTCACCCTCTCCGCTGGGTGCCAGCATTCCCCGGGCGAGCAGCTCGCGTGAGATGACCCAGGGGACGGAGCCTCGGACGAGGTCATGGAAGAGGAACTCCACCACCAGCGGGTCCTGCGACCTGTAGAGCAGATGGGCTGGTACCGGGAACCGTGTGCCCAGGGGCGACACGAGCTCCATGTCGAGCATGCCGTCGAGGCAAGTGATCATGGCTTTGTCTTGGGTCGGGGCCGGGGCGGCGCCTGGCCTGTGGTGACGCTGATTGCGGCGCTCCCGCTGTCCTGGGATGCCCGCCCGCATGTGATTCGGGCCGTGTCACTTGCCCGTCGGTGTGCGGCGGACCGGGCCGGTGATGGCCCTGATGCCCGCGATTCTCAGCGGTGTGAACGGTCGTGGTGCTCCAGGCTGCCCCAGTAGGTGTGTCCGTGGTCCTCGGTCCAGCGGATCTGGTCGAGAACCCACTGGCGACGCTCTTCGTCGATTCGCGCCTGGTAACCGTGGCGGTCATCGTGCCGGATCCAGTGGCGGCCTCCATCGCGATCCTGCTTCCAGTGGCCCCGGCTGTCGCTGCCCCGGCCGCCGAGTGCGCCGTGCCGGTCTCCGTTGTGGATGTGCCGGTTCCCGTCCTGGTGGTCGGTGATCCGGATGGTTGATACGGCGCCCGGCTGGGTGCTGCTCGGGTGTGTCGCCGCCGAGGCGGTGCCGCCGGCGGCGAGAAGTCCGGCTGCGGCGATGGCGGTCGAGGCGATTGCGACGACAGTCCGACGAATGATGCTGCTTGTCATGATTTACCCTCTTTCTCGACCCTGTGATGTACATGGGCGAGTTAGTGCGTGTTTGCCTTGCTGGCAGTGAAGACACTAACCCCGAATGGTTGAATGATGAACTACCTCTGGGGAGTGAGGTCCACCACGCGCCGAAGAGCCGTTGCGTCGGAATACTCGCGCGAAACCCGATGTTGCGAGCCGCTTCCGGGGCGGCAGCCGAGGGTCTTCTCACCAGGGGCCACTGGGTTTGAGCCGCTTTGACGGACAACCGAATCAGGCGGGGCTGAGTCAGCGTGAGGTACGCGTACTTCTGCGAGATCTCCTCCGGTCCGGCTTCGGGAACCGCAGGCCATGCCATGCGTTCAGAGCTCAGGCCGACAGACGAGGCGACCCCGCCGCCGGTCCCGGGGCCGCCACCACGGGGCAGGCATGGAACGCTCTGCCGGACGGCTGCGGCCAGGGTGGTGGGGCCGGTGAGGCCCGGTGGGAGGGTGGCCGCGAGCCGGCCACCGTGGTGTTCGGCGAGATCGGCCACCGCTTGCAGGGCGGCCAGGTCGGAGGGCGCGAAGCAGCCCGGCTGGGCCTGGGCCCGGGCCATGATTCCCTGTGCTTGTTCGGCGACTGCGCCGTAGGGGCCGGCCGCCGGTCCTGCACTGGTAGGCAGATCCGAGGGTGGCAGCTGCTGCCAGGCCTCGCGGAACTCCGCCACCCGGCGGCGCGCGTGGAAGCGCCGAGCTCCTTGCTCATATCGGTGCCCGCCCATGCCTGGAAGCCGCGGGCGACCGCGCGGAGGCCTCCACGGCGTCGTCCCGCGTGGCATTCGGGAGCGAGGCGTTGGAGCGCAGGGTGCTGTGCAGTCGGCGGATCTCTGCGAGGTTCTGGCTCTGGGCGGCGGCCACGGCGTCGGCACCGGGGCGCTCGCGGAGCGGACTGCCGTAGGCCAGGGCTGCGCCGGAGAGCTTGAGCAGTGCTTCGGCGGTCGGCAGTTCCGGGCGTGTGGCTCCGTTGCGCAGCCGGTCGGCGCCGGCCTGTGCCCAGTGGGCGATGGTCTCGCAGGAGCGGACGGAGACGGTCCGCCAGAACCATTGGACGCGTACGTCGTCGGCCAGCTGCTCCAAGTACGGACCGGCCTCCTCCTTGATGACGTCCCACAGATGGGCAGCGGCGCCGCGGACGGTCTGCAGCTGCTGCCACTCCGGCAGGTCCTTGAGCGCCGGAGCATGACGGTCGGCTTCCTGCAGGGCGGTGTTGACCGTGGCTGCCGCCTGCCGCCTGCCGCCTGCCGGGCGTCGGCTGTTCTGACTGAGGCGGGCGCGGGCGCGGTGGCTGCGGGGCTCGGACCGGTGTGGTCGGTGGCGGTCCGTGGGCCGGGCGGGGTGCGCCGCCACTGCTGCTCCAGGGTGCGCAGGTTGTCGTCGAGGGCGGCGCGCAGGTCCTGGGCGGTGCCCAGTTCGGGCGGGGCGACGTCGGCCCATGCCTCCTCCACCCTCTCGAGCGCCTCGGACAGGTCCACCGGCTCGATGAGGTCGGTGGACCACTGGTCCACAGGATCGTGGTCATCGGCCCAGCCTGTTCGGCCTGTTCGGACGGATTCCGGGGGAGTGGTGGCCGGGGCGGACGAGGCCGCCTCCGTCTCCATCCGTGTCTGTTTCTGGGCGCCGACGGATGCCTTCAGCTTCCATGTCGGTGCGCCGTAGCCGTCGTACAGGATCCCGTCGCGTGCGGTCCACCCTGCGCCGTCCGGGAGGTGGTTGCCGGCCCACAGCGGGAGCTCGCGCCGCACTTCGGGCATCGCCGCCTCGGCGTTCGCCCGCGCCCGCTCCTCCAGCGGGGACGGGGACGATGGTGGCGCCTGCGGAGCGGAGGCGGGAGAGCGGGTGGCCCGGGATGTCCGGGCAGCTGCCCGGACGGAAGTGCCGGACGTCTCCGGGGTCGGTTCGGTGGTGGGTCCGGCCAAGTGGCCAGATGGGTTCTCAGCCGACCGGAAACATTCACGGAAGTCGAGCAGCTACGGCTCAAGGCCGTGCTGGCCAACTGCCCCGAGCTTGATGCCCTCACCAGTCACGTCCGGTCCTTCGCCCAGATGCTCACCGACCGCCAAGGCCAACGACTCCCCGAATGGCTCGACATCGTCCGCCAGGACGACCTGCCCAGCCTCCACACCCTCGCCGCAGGCATCGACGGCGACCGCGACGCCGTGATCGCCGGCCTCACCCTGCCCTGGAACTCAGGCATGGTCGAAGGACACGTCAACCGGGCTTCGCGGTCCTCCGCAAGCGATTCCTCCTCGCACAACAACCTGGCCGAGCATCACGAACATCCAGTTCTGGCCGTGGATGTCGCGCGAGTGCCAAGATGCGTGCCGAAGCGCAGACGGACACGGGAGGGAACGTATGCGACCGATGTCGGCAATGCGTGAGTGGAGTACACGGCGCAAGGTGACTACCGCTGCAAATACTGTGGCTGGGTGTGCTGATCACCGCCCTGATCATCTGGGACCTCTCGCTCTCCGTCCCCACCGCCATCGCGATATGCGCCGGTCCGGCCCTGGGAGGAGTGGTCGGTACCTGGGCCGCCTCGAAGACATCTGCCAGGTGACGATCAGCTACCACCTCACAGGAAGTGAGCCAGAACCCTGTCTCATCGAAGTTGGTTGTCTGCGTGACGCTGACCTGCGTGGACCGGATTGCGTGAGACGCGTGGACTCGGTTCGTTGAGACAGACTGCATCTGTCCGTCTCATGTGATCTCAGTCGATCCGGTTCGCCCGCGACGACGTCGATGGAGTGTCGCCGTGCCACAGCCGCCGATGCCTCGCGTCAATTTCCAGCTCAGCAGCTTGCTTCGGCTGGCAGGATCGAGGTCATGTCGATGGATCCGTTGGTGGCCCGGGCCCGTGGGCTCGGGGAGGACCTGGCCCGGGCGCCGGTGTCGTTCGCCCGCCGGGCTGCGTGAACGTTGTGGTCTCCCCGCTGTCCGGGCTGTGCCGGGCCGGCTGGGTCGGAGTGGTAGCTCTGGGCGGATCCGCGATCGTGACCGCGCCGAGTGACAGTGCCGCCGTGATCCGTTCGTAAGGCACTGGGCAGACTGCCGGAAGAGGCTGTCGTGGATAGCGCTTTGGTCCGGGAGGCCCTTCCGGTGGCTCGGGCGCTCGGGCCGGCGGCGCTGTCATATGTGTCCCTGCATGCCCGTCGACGGACGGGGTCTCGTCGGTCGGCGCGGCCAGCTGGTTCTTGCCCAGCAGGTAGGGCAGCGTCCGCGTGACGGCGGCCGTGACGTGGGTGTGGGTGACAGCCTTCCGGGCCGCGGTCAGCCCGTGTCCGGGATCCCAGATCTGCGAGGCGATCTCCTGCGGACCCGGCATCAGCGGCCAATCACCACCGGGCCACGACGGTGCGGGTCCGTCGGGCCCGGGAAGCGCGGCCGTGACCATCGCGTCGACAGCAGCCCCGCCGCCCAGCACCGCCGCGGCGCGCGTCCGCCAGTTGTGGCGTGGCGCCTCTGCCACCGCCTCGTCCTTGGACTGAGCCGTACGCCTCGCAGTAGCCCTCATCCGATCACGGCCGGCGTCCCTGCCGACAAGGTCGAGGACCTGCTGGCGGCTGTGTGAGAAGGCACTGCGCAGGTCCCCGTCGACGCCTACGAGTTCCCAAGCCCCTGTGCTCTCGCTCAGTTGACAGGGATCGGACACCGCCCTGGAGCCACCTGGACCAGGCTCTTCCGGGAGAAGTTCAGCCGGACCTGATCAAGTTTGGCGGTAGGAAAGGACGGGATCGCCCCACCCTCCGAGCCGACGGCACATCCCGAAGCGCCGCGGAAGCCACCAACGACGGCGTGCGGCCCCCGCATCGACAGTTGACCACTGGGGGCCCGCCAGATCTTCCACACCCCACCAGGTCTTCACCACCTTCTGGCCGTCCAATTTCAGCAGCGGCCACCGCGGCAGATGCAGACCGACGAAGAACATCGACACGTCATCGCCGCACTTGGTCGTGTAGAAGTGCCTTTCGACATCCGTATAGCTGGCGCCCAGGGCACAGTCCAGGCCCATGGTTCCACCGAGCCACGTCAGAGCCAGCTTGTCGCCGGCCGGAATCGACGGAATCAGCACGGGGTTGAACCATCGCTCGCGGCCCAGGCCACGGGTGAGTCCCGTTCGTGCAGCCTGGGCCACCACGATGTTGGTCGCGGGGCCGGTCCCGACGTTCACCAGCCACCACCTCGGCTCCCCACCAGCTTGCCCGCTCTCCCACATGAACTGGAGTACAGGCATGTACGCCCGTCGGCTGGACGTGTACGCAAGGATCAACGACCCCAGCGACACAAGTGCCGCCACGATCGAAATCAAGAGAGCCAACACCGTTTCCCCCCGGGTCGCGTCTCCAGCACATACCCAGAAGAACAAGGTGAGTCTCCTGCTCCAGCACAGCCAGTTCCCGGGGAGGCCGGGCGGAGCACACCGAGATCGGCGTGCCCGCAAGGCCGTACCCCTCGGACAGGATCTCTACTGGCCCGGCTGCCCGGGGGACGCCCGGTCCGACTCCGTACGAGCCACTGGCGCTTCCGATGTCGTCGGCCACTGACGTTCTCCTGTCGCCCGGTACTGGGTGGGGTGACTGTCGTTGGATAGCGAGATGTCAGTGGAGTCGGACACCCGATGCCGACGAGTCGGTCATCGGGGATGCCAGTACGGCGGTGGTGGCGCGGGTGCCTTGTCCGTCAGCGCGCGGCATCCCAGTTCAGGCTGATCACGGCGTACGACTCCCCGTTTCCCGGCGGCCGTGTCCATGAGCGGGTGGTGAAGGTGTGCAGCCGTCCGTTCGTGATCGCGTGGCACGGCAGTTGGACACCGAACTCGCCGGTCAAGGCCTCCAGCAGCTGCCGTTCTCCGTCCTCGTCCCGGGAGCCGAAAATCCGGCCCGGGTCCAGTACCCGTGGCATCTCCCCGGTTCGGCGGATCTGTCCGTCCGCGTACGTGAAGGCGTACTGCTCGGCACCGTTTTGCGCCACGGAGAGGTGGAAGAACGGTTCCCCGCGCCGGTTCCTCAGTCCGCTCCACACGACCACCGCGCGGGTGCCCGCGCTGGCGGCCGCGGCCGGGGAGACGAACCGCTAGCGCCTGCCCGATCCGGCAGCCTGTCTCGAACATCATGGCCATCAACAGCCGATCCCTCAACCGCTCGCACGTATCGAGGACCCGCTGCACCTCGGCGTAACACAGCAACAAAGGCCGCAGAGGCAGACCACGCCGCAACGCCCCCCGCCCGGCGAGGAGGTGTCCATCGCCCCCGTGCACGCCGAGCTGCACGCCCGTACCCCGGAATCCCCTGACCGACCACTCAGGTCGGATTGAGTACGTGCACTCATGTCCGGCGAATCCTTGCGCGGGGAGCATCGGTGCAGCGCCGCATCGGAGCGGCGCCGACCCGATTCAGTGCTGAGACAGTTACGGAGAATCCCGTGTCCCGACGTGTTGCTCTGTCCGTTGTTACCAGTGTCGTTCTTCTTGGTGGTGCCGGTGCCTTCGCCTTCGCCCAGGCCGCAGAGCGGGCCCCGGCGCTGATGCACAGCACTGCCCGCTACACCGCTCCCGACGGGGACCGTGATGGCGCGCTGGCCTTCGCCACCGAAGTCACGGCGTCCTCCGGTGTCAAGAGCGTGAAGGTACTGGCCTGGCCGCAGAACTCGTCCTTCGCCAAGAAGGGTCTGACCGCCAAGGACATGGCCGCAGTGGAGTCGGCCGATTGCAGGCCCTCCGCGCAGGACGCCATGCGCTGCACCTACACCGCCGAGGTCACCAGTGCCGACGCCGCGTCGTCCCCGCGCGGTGCCTGGCACGTCGCCGTCCTGGTGACCGCGCAGGACGGCACCACGGCCTTGGACACCGAGGCAGCCGGTTTCACCGTCCGGTGACCCGGAGGAGCAGCTGCGCGGAGGCGGCAGCGCTTGGCAACGAGGAGTCACGTCGTCTCCTGCGCACCGGCAGGTCCCGCGCTGTCACTGGAGCAAGCGGGATCGTCCCAGCTGCCGTTCCGCTGCAGGCAAGGAATGCCTCGATAGCGAAGGTGTCCGAGCGGAACGAAGCGTTGCCGGTTCTGGAATTCTGAGTGTCCGGGCCTATGGGCGCCTTCTCAGAAGCAGGTTGAGGAGGTGCTCATCGGGCTCGGTCCTGCGGTGTCTGCAGGGTGGCGAGTTCATCCCGCATCACAGCCAGGCGGTGACCAGCAATGGTGCGGAAGCTGTGTCAGATCTCAGTTGGCCCGTCGCCTACCGGCTGGGGCGTCGCGAGGTCGAGGCTTGCTCAGCCACATCAGAAGGATCTGGACCTTGTTCCATTTGGAGGTCTGACCCGGAGCCTGACGGTTTGATGTCCACTGGGTTGGGCTCGCGGATGGTACGCCGGATGACGTGACCCCCGTGGAAACGGCCGGATGCGCTGCCCCCGCGTGATACCGGGACGAGGTGGTGAACGTCGAGGGGAGAGGCCAAGGAGCCCCCATGGCCGCAGAGCTGGCAGGCCGAACCTGCGGCTTGCCGCGCTGCCTCACTTGTGTGGCACGCCTTGGCTCCCAGTACCTGCCGCTGCTCCTGGTCCAGGTGGCCAGTGCGATTCAACCTGTTGCAGCTGGCACACAGCACCACCATGTTCGGCGGCGTTTCCTCGGTACGGGGCGGCGTGAGCTTCGCTCGTCTGGCCAGAAGCCGGGAGATGATCACGGCGCAGGCTGCGATGCCCATGGCGCTGAGAGCGAGGATCCAGGGTAGGGGCCACCACTGGGCCGACGGCAGAGCAGGGTCGGTATGGGGGCGACCGACGGGCGCCGAGTCTCGGAGTCGACCGCCGACCGTCAGCCCGATGGCCGACAGGATCGCGGTGAACACGGCAGCGAAGGCCGCACGCAGTGTGGTCATGCCGCGTGTCGTGTGCCGAGCCACGGTGCCAGGGTGCTTGCCCATCAGCACTGCGGTCTCTGCCCGGGTGTGCCCGAGGGCATGCGTCGCCCACACCGCAGTGCGCTGAGGGACCGATAGCTCCAGCATGGCCTGATGCACCGCCTCTCGGTTCTCCACCAGCGTGCTGAAATCGGCGACGTATGGAGCAGGAGAGTCGAGCGGGTCGGCTACCCGCTTCTGATCCAGGCGTAGGTGCTCCGCCCGGCGCATGGCAAGGTGGCGGACTTCGGTACGAATCAACGCGTACATGTAGGGCACCGGCTGCAGCACAGCGCCTGGATTTCGCAGTGCTTTGGTGAACGCACTGCTCACGATATCGTCCGCTTCTGCTACAGACGCCGGCACGTTGGCGTCCTGGAGCAGCCGGCGGGCCTTCCGCGCCATCGCCTGGCGGTGCTGTTCGAACACTGTGCCGAGGGTCGCAGCGCTCACTTCCTCGCGCTCAGACACTCGACCTTTCCTTCCCCTTCTTCCACTCGGGTAGCGGCTGGAGGTGGACCTGCGCGGAGCGCTTGGCGCGGATGATCTCGGCTTTCCCGCGCGCCCGGTTCCGGTACGCCACACTGTTCAACAGCTTCTTCAGGCTCGGGGCCAGCAGAAGAACCAACAATGCCACCATGCCAAAAGTCTCCACAGTCCAACCTCTCAATCCGAGTCCGACCGTTGTGCATCCTCTACGCGCAGCGGCCGATCACTATGAAGAGCCGCGAGCCAGTCGTTCTGATGACATCCGGGGGCCGAAACTTTGGCCAGCGCAATAGGTGTTGGGGTGCTGGACGAGTCGACGCCCCCAATCGCTCACCAGGGCCGGAGGCGTCGCGCCGTAGCGAAGCTGGTCGGAATGGAGCGCTGTCGCAGTACGCGGCGGCCTGTTCGGGAGTGCTGTGCTGTGCGGCAAGCCGGGCCCATCCGGACGGTTTCCTCATCGATCCGATCGGGCTCGGCCTTCGCTTCTTCCGCGGCCGCCTTGTTGGCCTCCCACGATGCGAGGAGATCCTTGGTGGTTTGTTCGGCCTCGAGCTGGTCATCTCGACAGGGAGCGCCCCGCGCCCGCGAAGATGGTCCCAAGGCCGGAACTACTTCGGCTTCCGCCCTCTGGCCGAAAGCTGCGGCTTTCCGAGTGACGCGTCCAAGGGGGCCCAGACCGAGTGCATCACGTACGGCGGATCTCCTGACACCCACGGCACTGCATGGATTACATGACCGAGCTTGCCTCGACCCACTGGCAGGGAACAGACAGCTCCGGCGCGCGGAGCCGAGAATCGGTCGCCGGAGACGCAAGCAACTGAGGGCCGGTCTGGAGCGTGATGAGGACACTCAGCCAACTCCAAGGAGCGGACCATGTGCGACTCGTTGCCTGGTTCCGCTGACCTCGACTCCGCAGCGAAGAGCCACTTGCTCGGGGCCTGTGGGGGTGTGGAAGGTCAGGACGGTGCGAGGCGGCTGGTGTCCAGGTCCAGGTCGAACGGCTCGGGCAGGCGTGCCACCGTGCCAAAGGGGTGCGGGCCGTCAACGCGGGTGCAGCCGAGCCGGCCGGGCTGGGAGAACAGGGTGACGCCACCTTCGATCCGGTCGACGAGGAGGTACAGCGGGGCCCCGTACTCGGCGTACCGGCGGCGTTTCACGACCCGGTCCGTTTCGGCGTTCGACTCCGACGCCACCTCGACGATGAGGCGCGTCTGGCCGGGGAGGAGTGCGCCGCCCTTCGCGAGGGTTTCGGGGACGACGGCGATGTCGGGGACGTGCCAGTTTGACGTTACGGGCAGGTCGAGGTTCCCGGATCCTTCGATGCAGCTGACTTCGTCGACCCGGTCCTCGATCTGCCGCCGGACCAGCTTTGCGGCGCGTTCGTGGTCCCAGGTCGAAGTCACCGGCTCGATGATCTGGACACGGTCTCCACGGATGTGCTGGATGGCGTATTTGAGGGCGTGCTCGGTGCCGATGCCGTGGCCGTGGTCCGGTGCGCTGGTCATCGGGTCACGCTCCTGTGCGTGGTGCTCAACAGCATCATGATCCGATCGCGTGAGGGGACGCGCTGGGCACGGGCGGGACGAGCCGCCGCGCAGAATCGTGCCGGCCGTGGCACGCGTGCCGCATGGTGCAGATAACGGCTCCGAGCTGGGCCTGAGCGCCCGTGCGCCCCGCCTGGCTCCCTCCCCACGGGCAGAACCGTGACGGACCGTCGAACGCATGGGTGGACGCTGCGGGAAGTGCCATGGCCTACCGATGCTCGACGACCTGGTGAACGTCGCTCCTGGGGAATGGTGGTGCGAGAGGTGCTGGGAGGACTGGGCGTACGACGGCCTGGTTGAAGGCCGAAACCGGGGCGAGGATGATTCGCCGACCGTGCCGGCCAGTGACCTTGACGAAGCCCAGCATCGGCGAGGAAGAGCGTCGTAGGGACCGCGCCCCGCTGTTGCGTGGTCGCCCTCTCAGAGCGCCCCTGTTATGAAGGTGGCGGCCGTACATTCCGGGGGAGGGACACGTCGTGAACTTCGAGTTCGAGTGCTGGCGCTGCGACGCGGACTGCGTGGTGTACGGGAAGCCGGCCGGGTTCTGGACCGAGCAGTAGCGGCTGCCCGAAGTACGGGACTGCTGGAACTGTGGCGCCACCAACATCCCGCCGGACCCGCCCTGGACGCCCGCGCAGGGCGCACGCCCCCTTCCGCCTTGGAGAGCAGCATGGTTCTGCGTGCCACCCGCGACCCCGTGGTGACGCAGATGGACCCCCAGGTCCGCGTCGGACTCGACCTCCGGCGGGGCACACTGGACGCGTCCAGCGCCTGATGAGTCCGTCTTCTGCAGGGCGACCCGGAGGCACGAGGCCCGCTGCCAGGTCGTGGCATTCACCCGGATCTGCAATACGGTCCCTGAACCGTACTGAAAGGCTCTCAGGCAGGCCGCCGGCCTCGGCCGGGCCTCACTTGAACAGGCGGCCGATGCGCTGAGAAGCCCGGTCCTGTCGTGCCGAGCGCGGCAATGGCCGGCTGGTCGTGATGCCGCCGCGGAGCCTGGGCATGGCCGTTCCCCGCCGGTGCTGTACCTCATCAGGATCGCATGCGCTATAGTCGATCTTGGAAGTTCGCCGCGAATCGCGGCAGCTGACACTGCGTTGGTGGTCCAAGGAAAGACGCCCCGCTTCCCGCGGGGAAATGCAGGTGCAAGGCCTGCCCAGCGCTCACCCACGAAGCCCTTCTCTCCATTGGGGAAGGGCTTCGTCATGTTCCCCTGGTACATGTGTTCCCTTGGCGCCACGTCAGTCTGCCCTCTCGCACACCCCACCGACGCAAAGCCAGATCTCGCACGCCCACAAACATCAGAGCGCCCCGCACCCACTCAACACTGCCCAGTCCGGCAGTGCGACTTCCGCCAGCCGCCCCTGCTTCGGCGAAGCAATGTTCCCCGGCCGCACCGACCCCCACGGCGCGATTCCACCAACCACACCGACTTCGGCTGCGTGGCCGTCCAGCAAAAGCATTCTCGGCACCACCCCCGCGGGCCCAGAAAACGGGCCCACTCGTGGCCGGCCGACGCGATGCTGGCTTCGTTCACTTCCAGCGGCCCCGGTCCACTTCTTGTGGTGCGACAACGCAGGGTGATCATTGGATGATTCGGTGCGTTTTGGACCTTGAGTCAGAACGGCGGGTCTTCGCTGCAGCCGCCTTCCCAAGAAGCGCGTGCAGCTCTGAGGAGGGTGTAGTGCTCATGGGCTGCAATGTCTGACGCGTTCTCCAGGCTGCTGGTGTCGTGACCCCAGGCCTTCAGCGCGTCCAGGACGCGGTCTCGGTGGTGCCGGTCAGTGCTGGTGGCCAGTAGGCGTCGGGCGTGGCTGGCCAGAGCGGCCTGGTGCTGGGTGAGGCGGGGGTGCTCTATGAGGGGGATGGCAGTGACAAGGGCGGTGTGGCGCACATCGGCGTTGTCATGACCAAGGAGGGCACGAACAGCGGAGGGGAATGCCGGGCGCGCGTCCCGAAATGCACGCATCTCCTCGTACTCATCAAGAAATCCCTCACCGTAGAGACGTTCGTCAATGGCAACGCACTCATCGTCGGCGTCGTAGGCGGTGTTGCCGAGCCATTCGAGCAGCCGCACGAGAGTTGGACGGTTTGGGGGCGTCTTGGCGTCCTGACTGTAGTCGCCGGCCGTGACAGCCGGGTGGTTGAGGATCGCCGCGACGTAGAGCGCCACGGGCACCGTGGCCTCGCAGAGGTTGTTCTGGTGAGTCACGGGCCCCAGCGCATCCTGGAAAGCGGACTCCCTGATGAGTGGGTTGGGGCTGGTCAGGAGTGTCAGTGCCGCCGGCAGGAATTCACCCGTTCCGCAGGCCGTGGCCGAGGGGACTGGGCTCCTCTGCTTGGCGACTGCCGTGGAACCTTGTTGACCTCATGGCCACCCCGATTGATGCTGCCCGGGCACTTCCCGACCCGGCCGTCGGCGGGCTCCTCGAAGCGCTACTGCCGACTGATCGACCGTTGAGCAGCACCCATGGAGAGGAGGGTGGCACCGCGGTCCGCTCCAGCGACCGGGCCGGGAGGGTCAGGCGTGATCCACCAGTTGGGTCCGGGACAAGCCCTTTTCACGTGCGCAGTGTGCGCAGCAGAAGAACTGTCCGTCGGCTTGCATACCGTGGCCGAGGATGCGGCACAGGCAATTGACACAAGTCGGGGCGATCTTCTGGGCTGCGCACTCGATGCTGTCGAAGACGTGAACCACCCCTTCCGCGGTACGTACCTCGAACGCCATCTCGTAGTCGTTGTGGCAGACCTCGCACATGGCCATGGAGAAGCACCCCTTGCTGCCGGAATCGATGAGCGTGGCACCCGCAGGCCCGTGAAGGTGCGGCGCCCCCTGGACACTAGCGAAAGAGCGCACCTATCCTCCGGCACTGCGTGCCACTGCTCCCTGGCCTGCTGGCGAAATCACTCCCCTGGCCTCCTCAGGATTCGAGTCCTCGCGATGCCCGCGACACATTCCGCCGAGTGATCTGCGACCGGGGCTTCTTCCGCGTCGGCAACGAGGCGACGAGGTCAGCGAGTACCTTGGCAACACGCCCGTGGTATGCCTGGCCTCGTACATCGGCCCACGGGTCATCAAGCTTTTCGAGGAGGTCCTCACGGTTGCCGCCGTCCTCGGCTGGCGAGGGCGCAGTCCTTGGCGGGCCGGCCACCCAGGAAGCCGTTGAGAAGGCGGTCCTGTGCCTGCTGACGTGAGATGTACGACGAGCTCCGCCCGGTACCGGTGTTATGCACGTGCACGAGGGACCGGCGCCCTCACCCACGTGGACACAGACGTCAAGGAGCGGCCCAGGGCCCCTTGACCGGATCTCCGACAGCGATCGCGTACGGCGCGCCGGCCGTGGACGGTGCCCTGTGTGGTGATCCGGAGAAGGCGCTTGTAGCGACGCAGCACTGCGGCGCGCCGCGCAGGTGATTGTCCAGTTGACGTTCGTAGCGGTGGTTGGCGTTCAGCCCTGTCGGACCAGAGCTTCGAGAGGACGCACGCCCGCGCCGGAGAACAGGCTGCGGGCCGTGGTGATGCGGAGCTCGCGCGCCGGGCCAGAAGCGGTTAGGCGGTCCAGGGCCCGGATCAGGGCCCACGGGTCCGGTGCGTACTCGGTGAGACCGTGCTCGGCCATCCGTCGGGCGCCCTCTCTGCCATGCCCCGGAATGGGCCGATAGCTGACCACCGGCAATCCGGCAGCCATCGCTTCGAGCGCGGTTTGTCCTGCCGCGTTGTCGATGAGGGCCCGGGAGGCCGTCATGAGTCCCGGCATGTCGTCGACCCAGCCCCTGGCATCGGCATGGGCGATGCGTGACAGGTCCCGGCGCAGGCGTGTATTCGTGCCGCAGAGCACGACCGGTCTGTAGCCCGCCGAAGCCACCAACCGAATGGTCTGTCCCAGGTGGGCGCCGACGCCCCAGGCACCCGTCGAGATCAGTACCGGCGGGCGGTCCGGCGAGTCGGACCGTTGCTGCCAGTCCGCCGTCGTCGGCGCCAGGGTGTGGAACCGGGGGGCCACCAGAGCGCCGGAGGTGACGGCTGGGCGCCCTACCGTTCGCCGCACCTGATGCGCGACGTCGGGTGTGAGACACAGATGGAGGTCGTTGCCCGGATGCATCCACTGGCGGTGAACAGCGAAATCGGTGACGACGACAGCGCTCGGGACCAGGAGCGCGCCGCGCGAGCGGAGCCCGCCGGTGAGCTGGGCGGCGAGGTGGAAGACGGGGACGATCACGTCCGGTCGTTGTTGTGCGACAAGCATCAGCAACCTTCGCTCCGCGAGGGCGGCCAGGGGGGCGCTCCCGGGGCGGGGGCCGGCCCCGGCGCGGAAGAACGCTGCGTACAGGCCGGCATAGACCAGGGGCGCCCGGCAGATGACCGACCGGTAGAAGGAGCGCAGTCCGCTGCCGATACCAGTGGGCAGCAGATCAAGGACATCGACCGTCGTCGTCAGCCCTCCGCCGGCCTCCAGGCGGCGGGTCAGTTCGGCGGCCACTGCATGGTGACCGTAACCCATGCCTGCGCTCAGGATGAGGAAGCGCCCGGGCGCCATGTTCATCTCTCGTGCCCCCTCGTCCGGGCGCTGGTACAGGAGGGGGCAGTTACCGGCCCTCCGAGTCCCTTGTCGCCATCCGGAGCCGGCAGCGTGGAAGGCGCCTTCACTCGTCGCAGCGGAACCACCCCCGACCGTCCGAGGATTCGATGCGCGGCCGGAGGCTCGGCCGCGTGACCAACAGGCACATGACCACCTTCGTCCGGCGAGCATTCGGAGCACTTGTCGGAAGGGACACGGAATCCGGCTCTTCCATTCTGTGGGTGAGAGCGGTGCGGTGCAGTGAGGCATGGGCACGGACGGTTTACCGACGCCCGTCCGGGCTACTCCTAACCCGACGCGGCGACGTGATGTCCCGCCATCCTGAATGTGTGAGGGACGGGCACCCCGCGCCGTGCCGTGCTGAGACAGGGGAGAGGCCATGTCACGTGCTCCTGGGATCGCTCGTCGCGGCGTGCCCAGTGGTGATGCTTCGGACGGCAGGGGCGTCCGGGCGGGTGTGGCCCTGGTGACAGGGGCCTCCTCGGGTATCGGCGCCGCGGTCGCACGCCGGATCGCGGCCGAGGGCGGGTGGCGGCTCCTGGTCGCCGGTCGCGACCGCGAGCGGCTGGACGATGTGGCGACGACGACGTGCTCGACGGCTCTCTACGCGGACCTGATGTCGAGCGGCAGTACGGAGCAACTGGTCGAGAAGGCCCTCGACCACGCCGGCGGAGTGGACCTGCTCGTGGCGGCGGCGGGCGTCGGATGGGCCGGCTCCTTCCGTTCCATGCCGGTTGCCGCCGCCGACCGGGTCCTCACCGTGGATCTGGTCTCCGTCGTCCATCTGGTACGGCTCCTGCTGCCGCACATACTGGCAGCGGGGCGCGGGCACATCGTGCTGATCGGATCGGTGGCGGGATCCGCAGGTGTGCGCGGTGAGGCGGTGTACTCGGCGGCGAAGGCGGCCATTGCTGCCTTCGCCGATGCTCTGCGCTACGAACTGAGGGGAACGGGAGTACGCATCACCCATCTGGTCCCCGCAGTGGTGGACACCCCGTTCTTCGAGCGCCGGGGATTGCCCTACACCCGCTCGTGGCCCCGGCCCATGCTGCCGGAACGTGTCGCGGACGCGGTCTGGGACGCCATCGTGACGGGCCGTGACGAGGTGTTCGTCCCTGCCTGGCTGCGTCTGCCGGGATGCGTGCGCTCCGTTGCCCCCGGGCTCTATCACCGGCTCGCCACCCGCTTCGGCTGAAGAGCCATATGAACGTTCTCACCGTGACGCTGGCGCTGTCGGCAGCGCTCGCCAACGGCGCCGCATCCGCGCTGCAACGGCGGGCCGCCATGGAGCAGGTGGAGTTCGAAGGAGCGGGCAGCAGACCGGACGCGCGGCAGGCGACGCGCCGATTGTCACAACTGGTACGCCGTCCTTTCTGGCTGGCCGGCGCGTCGGCGCTCGGGCTGTCCGCGGCCTTCCAGACGGGCGCGCTGGCGGTCGGCAGTCTGTCGGTGGTTCAGCCGCTGATGGCGAGCGAACTCCTCTTCACCCTGTTGCTTGGCACAGCGGTTTTCCATCACCGTCCGGACGGCAGGACGTGGATGTCGTTCCTGATGCTCGCCGTGGGGCTGGGACTCTTCCTGAGCGCCGCCGGCCCCTCGGAGGGTGAGACGACGGGACGGGCCGGCACATGGCTGGCCGTCGGTATCTCCGCCGCGGCAGCAATGACTGCGCTGACCCTGTTCGCCCGGATCCTTGACGGGGCCGCCCGCGCCGCGGTACTGGGCTGCGCCACCGCCGTATCCTTCGCATGCACAGCCGCTTTGATCAAGGAGGTCACGGGCCGGATCCCGGAGGGTGTGGCTGCGGTCTTCGCTACGGCGTACCTGTACGCGATGTGCTGCGCCGGTCTGTTGAGTCTGTTGCTGCTTCAGAGCACGCTGCGTGCCGGGACGCTCGCCGCCTCCCAGCCGGCGCTCACCCTCGGGGATGCGCTGGTGGGCGTGTTGCTGGGGAAGGCACTGTTCGATGAACGGATCGCGCTGGGCGCCCGCCTGCTGCCGACCACGCTCGGTGTCTGCCTGATCGTCGCCGGAACGGTGGGGCTGTCGCTCTCCCCGGCGGTCGCGGGGCACTGGGACTCGACGAGAGGGAACGACAACGCGGCGGAACAGGCCCGACCGCAACCGATGGCCGACAACGACGGAGGCACGGAATCCCGATGAATGCCCGGCCCATGAGACTCCCCCCTGCCTTCCGTGTTCCGTTGGCCGCGTCCGCGCTGGCGCTGACCGCGCATGTCGCCCCCGCCGGCACCTGGCTGCCCGGTTTGCGGCGCAGATGTCTCCCCTCCCTGGCCGGCCTCGGGCACCCCTGTCACATCGCCCTGACCTTCGATGACGGCCCGGATCCCCGCTCCACCCCGCATTTCCTCCGCGTACTGGACCAGTTGTCCACACGTGCCACTTTCTTCGTGCTTGGGGACAGTCTTCTGCGCCACCCGGAACTCGGACGCGACATCGTCGGCCGCGGACACGAACTCGCCGTTCACGGATGGACACACAGCCGCCCATGGCTTCCCACCGTTGTACGGGACACGCGAGAGGTCTCGCGCGCCGCCGAGGCGGTACAAAGGATCTCGGGCGTCCGGCCGTTGTGGTATCGGCCTCCGTACGGAATCCTGACCGGTGGCCGCTGGGCCGCTGCCCAGCGGTCCGGGTTGAGGCCGGTACTGTGGTCGGCCTGGGGCCGGGACTGGACTGAGGGTGCGACCCCCGAGGGAGTTCTGGCCACCGTGCGCAGCGGACTTCGAGGCGGCGGCACGGTCCTCCTCCACGATGCCGACCTCTCGGCATCCGGCCGGTGGCGGCCCGCACTCGCGATGCTGCCGGAAATGATCGGCGGCCTTCGGGCCGAGGGGCTGACCGTCGGCCCACTCGTCGACCACGGCCTCACGCCCCTCCGCCGGGTCGGTTGAGCACGCCGACCCCGACGGTGGACACTCCTCGGCGAGCCTGAGCACCAGCGATCCGCAGATGAGCTCGCTGCTGCGGCAACTCATGGACGACGTGGCTGTGCACGAGGTCGGGTAGGACAACCTTTTCCGGACACTGTGCCAGGCCTCCTCGGAGGCCCTCGGCGAGTTCGGGAACAAGGTCCGGAGGAAAGGCCATGGCGACGACCTGCCCGTACCCCACCGCCCTGAAGACTCTGCTGGCGAACAAGGCTCTCGCACCGGGGTGCTGGTTTGGCCGACCGGGCCCGCGACTTCGTCAGCGGCCGCGGGATGCCCTGACCCGCTTCCCCTAATCGGGATCAGCGGCACCTGAGGAGCGGACCGCACGCTTGCGTCCCTGGCTACGCGGTCGGGCAAGGCGCGACATTGCGAAGAGGCCGGACCGGGCCCAGGCGCAGTCACCAGGGGTAGTAACGCCGAGCCGATCGCAGGACGCAGTCCGGCCGTGCCGCGTGGCTGCCCACCACCTCTGGGCGGTCCCGAATCATGAAGGCGGCAGGGTGGTGGCGCACGAAGGAGGACGGTGGGCAGGAACGAGGAGCCGGAGGAGAGAGCGGACCGCAAGTGGAACGAGATGCTTCAGGAGGTGCGGGTCGCTCAGACGGGGGCCCAGATCCTGTTCGGATTTCTGATCAGCGTCGTTTTCACTCCGCGGTTCACCCAGATCAGCTCTGCCGACCGGCTGCTGTATGAAGTGACAGTGGTCCTCGGCGCCGTCGCCACTGGCACGTCATCGCGCCGGTCGCCTTCCACCGCTTCCTGGCCGGCCATCAGATGATGTCCGAACTCGCCCGCGCCGGAGCCAAGATGATCGCGCTGGGGCTCGTCCTGCTCGGCGTCACCGTCGGCGCCGCTCCGGTGCTCCTCCTTCACGTCGCCACTGGATCCGCTATCGCCTGGGCGGTCGCGGGCGCAGTCATGCTCTGGTTCGCGGTCTGCTGGCTCGCCCTGCCCTGGCTCGCGCTGCGCAGGGGGCAGCGCCAACAGTCAGCAGCTGAGCGGTAGCGCCGCCGCGGGGTTGGAGAGAACGCGGTCCCATAGCCGTGCGGACACAGCCATCCGGGACAGCCCGACCGTTCCGGGACGGCAGGCGCTGGGCGAGGACGCTCTCGATACACAACCTCAGCGCGCGGTGCAACTGCCCGGAAGAACGCGTCCGGCGCCCTCCGGAAGCTGTCGAGCCTAGGCTTTGGTGCCCTCAGCCTCTTTGACCTGGGCGCCCTGTTGCTCCTGGCCGCACCTCGGTCACCTGCCGAGCCCCGCAATTCGGGCGCCCACGCTCCGAGAAGGCCACCGCCTCTCGGGCTGGAGCAGACGGCACCGGTGTCCGGCCATCGCGGCCCGGGACGCTGTCACCGGCAAACAGCGCGAAAGCCGGATCGTCGCGCTGCGGTCACTGTTCCGGCACGCGAATAAGAACGGACAGATCTTCCGCAACCCCACGATCCACATCCGTGTCCCCCAGCAGACCGGCGGCGTCCTCCAGGCTCTTGTCCAAGGGGACATCGACGAGGCCATCGCCACCGCCACCACCCCAGACATCCGGCTTATCCTCGCCCTGGCCGCCGTCCACGCGGCACGGCCACAGATGATCCGCACCATGCAGTTGGAGGATGTCGACCTGGGCAACCGGCGCGTCACCGTCGGCGGCCACTTACGCCCGCTCGACGACCTCACCCGCCATGCGGTCCTGGACTGGCCCGACCAGCGCCGCAACCGTTGGCCGCGCACGGCCAACCCCACATGCTGATCACCCAGAAGACCGCCGTCGAACTCGGCCCGGCCGGCAAGCTCTGGACCACCCGGGCCACCCGCAACCTCACCGCCACCGTCGAACGGCTCCGCGTCGACCGCCAGCTCGAAGAAGCCCTCACCCACGGTGCCGACCCACTCCACCTCGCCCTCGTCTTCGGCATCGACGAGAAGACCGCCATCCGCTACGCGGCCTCGGCACGGCAGCTTCTAGCATCAGAAGCCGAGGAACACCACGGGAGGTCATAGCCATGCGCATCTCAACCGATGACGGCCGATTCGGGCTGATCCTGACCCCAGCAGGTGACCCCTGGGATGCGCGTTTCTTTCGTTTCCAACTCATCGTGGACTCGATCACCTGGGCGATTCAGAGCCCTGCATCCTCGGCTCGATGATGCTGACACTGCAGAACATGGCAAGGCTTGATGACCCGCGTCTTGCCCAGCCCGACGCTGACCCGGCCGCGACGCTGTCCGTGTTGCGCTCCGACGCCGCCCTCAATGATCCGTCGCTGCTGGGGGCTGCCGAGTCTCTCGACCATTGTCTGGTCCGCGGGTATGTCCACGGCGCGAACGCGATCGTGATCGGCGAGCCCGCCGAACTGCCCGTGGGGACGCCCACGCCCCACGTTGCAGTCATGTCGCTGCACGACTTTCAAGCGATCGTCACAGCGGCCACTCACTACTGGGAAGAGGTTCAGCGTGATGCACGGCTCAACACCCTTAACCGATGAGGCAGCAGCTTGAGTTCACCCAGAACCCACGGATCAAAACCCTTCAGAAAGCCTGAACACCCGTCGGTTCCCGACGAAGGACCCTCAGTTTCGCTGAACCCACGGGACTCATGGCCCTGTTCTCCCGAAGCTACGGCGAAGTGACAAGTAGCAAATGGGGGCCGGGGACTTCGCCGGCCTGGAGGGAACCGAAGTCGGCGTGCGTCTTCTCGGCAGCTTCGGGGTACGCCTCGCGCTTGGCTTGCTCGGCCAGTGCCCGGTAGACGCTGGCCACCGAGGGGTTGCGCCCCTTGCGCTTGCCGGTGGGGATGATCAGGTCGGGCTGGATCTGCTCGACGGACTCGCCGTTCGCGCGGCGCCGCAGCACGGTGTGCAGCATGTCGTCGGTGATGACCGGCGGTCGGCCGCCGTGCTTGCCCTTGCGAGAGGCGGTGTCGAGCCCTTCCAGTGTGGACTCGCGGATGTTCTCCCGCTCGGCACCCTGCGGGCAGTGGCAGCTCAGCCAGCGCGCGCAGTCCACTGAGGCGGTGTCCACAACCGGGCATTGGAGCTGCCGACCTGGATCAGCGTTCCGGTATGTCGATCCTGACGCGCCGGGCGGAACCCGTCGATCGTGAACACCTGCTGTCCGCTGGTGACGTCGACGCCCTGCAGACCGGCCTCGTCGGCGATCAGCAGATGCTCTCCGTCGGTGAAAAAGCCGAAATCGCCGACCGGCCAGGGGAACGTCGCGACCGCCTTGATCCATCGGACGCCCGGCGAGCGCAGTTCGATCGAGGTGGGGTCGAGGACGTGGACGGTACCGCTGCCGGCATCGTCCCGGTCATACACCGCGATCCGCCCGTCGTCGATCCACACCACCGGCCAGTTCCACTCCGAGACCTCGGGATACACCGCGTAGCTGGGCCCGTCCTCGGACTCATACGGGTTGTCGTGCAGCCAGGCGGTCAGGCTCCACACCGCCGGCATCCCCCACGGCTGCCACACCCAACCGCCGTCGTAGACACGAGTCCCGTCAGGACTCAGCGACAGCGCGCCGTGGAAGTAATCGAGGTCGTGCTCCGCATCTTCCTCATCTCCATCCGGGCCGTCCCGCGCCGTAAGCACCTCGCCGGACGCGAGATCGGTGACATCCAACCGGTTCCAGTCAGTGCGATGGACGACCACCGGCCGGCCACCGTGTTCGGCGAACGCCAACGCGAACGGGACGGTTTGACAGCAGTAATCCCCGCCGTCCAACTTCAACGCTGGCGAACCGGTGGTGAGATCGACGACGGTGCCGTACCGACCGCGGTCTTGAACCACCGCCGCCCAACGGCCACATCGAGACACGTGAAGCCGCAGCCGAACGCCGCCACCGTATTCGGACGCCGGCCTCTCCTCCCGATACCGGGCAACGTCCTGCACCCCGCCGGTCGTCGGCGTCCACCGCGCCAGCCGTCCGTCCTCGGACAGCACCAGCCACGCCGACCCCGCGTCACCGAGGGCCGCCGGTAACGCAGCCACATCCACGACCGGCCGCAGCGCGTCGGGAACCGCCACGTCCACCGTGATCATCGCCATACTGATCCCCTCGGTGCGCCCGTGTGACCCCCGCGGCGGCGTGAACAGCAGGTGGTACGGCACCGTATCGGCAAAGTCGGTGAGCGCCACGATGCCGGTCACGGCGGTGAGGTCAGCACGGATCTGGTCTATGTCGGGCTCATTCTCGCGCAGGTCCGCTCCGGCGTCGTCCAGCGAGAAGCCCCCTCCGGTCGTCATGACCGGACCAACCTCACCGAGCGCGACCCCCGGCAGGCCCAGAAGATCCAAACCGCTGACAAGCACTCCAGATCCGCTACAGAGAGGTACATGTCACTTCGCCGTAGCCGTGCGGGCGAACCTGTCGAGCGTCGGCGCGATGATGCCGTCCGCGGTGCCGTCCTCGACGTCGGTCAGTGCAGCGGCCAGGCCGGGGCGGTCGGCGCTTTCCAGGGTCCCGGAGCGTCCTTCATCCCGGTAGATGGTGTGGCCGAGCCGGTGGCCAGCTTCGCGGCACCATCGGCGCACGTTCAAACAGGCCCTCATGCGCCACGCTGGTACTGCACGGCTCGGACTGCCGAGTCTCACGGCGTCCCCGCGCCCGGATGACGCACAAGGGGCCGTGCCGCAGACTGTTGCACCCGAGCCCGACCTGCGGCAACCCTCAGTCGCACAGCGGCTCAACCCGAGCAGGGCAAGTACGCCATCCCGGACGGAGTTCGCCTCGTCCTGGAGGACTTGGAGGCCCGGATCGCGGCGTACGACCTTGGCCCGGTCTGGTGGACGCCCACGGCACGTCGGCCCTGTGGTTCCCCCGCTGCTGCTCCTCCTGCTGGAAAGGCCGCCAGCGATCACCCTGACGAAACCCGCCCTGCCCTGCGGCGACGAGGCGTACCGCAAGCTGCTCGGCCACACCTTGACCTGCGCAACCTGCCGCTCCGGGGCGGCCTGCTCCACGATGGTGGAGCTCGGCCGCGCATGGCAGAAGGCCCGTCGATGAGGGACGAGGCGTCAGACATCATCCCCTGCTACTGCTGGGACGTGCACCCTCAGACGGACGCCCGATGCACGCGGGAGCCTGGGCATACGGGCGACCACTACGACCCGTACCACCGGCCGTCGTGGGACCGCCCCGGCAGGACGTGGGCCCCTGAGCCGGCGGCGAGCAGCTGCCCCTGATCTCCCGCCGCAGCTGCGAGCTCGCGCAGCAGTCGCAGGCGGCCGGAAGGCCGGCAGCCAACCTTTGCGGCCCCTGCCGCGAACACGCAGGACCTCCTTGTCGGCGTCGTCGAAAGACGTTTCCAGCTTGGGTCTGGTGAAGGATAGGCGTTCTGGCCCACCCTCGGCCTCGTCGGCATGCGTCGCGGCGCTCCAGCCGTAGACCACCTGGACGGGGTGGGTCTCGAAGTGCCGCAGGCACTCCTCACCCCAGCCGTAGGCCGGGTTGGTCAGAATGTCGCAGAACTGCCGTACCGAGCCCTGATAGCCAACCGGCCCGTCAGGGCCTCCCCCTTCCGTGCAAGTGACGTTCCTGCACGCCCGGCCGGGGACTGATACTGGTTGACGAGTACGGGGGCGAAGACCACCGTCCGCGGACGTCCCGCTCCGCTTCGCGGCGGGGATCGCGAAGCCGATGGCCGCCAGGGTCGCCCGACGCTCCTCGTGGCCGTGGCCCTCGACCGGCGTGCATGGGCTTCCCGCAGGTACCGGCGGTTGCGCACCCGGAGGGGCAGACCACTGCCCCTCACCCTTGGCCAGGCCGGCTGACTGGCCAGAACAGGCCTGAATGCGCCGCCCGTTGAGTGGGAGCCCCAATGGGACTGGGAGAATGATCAACTGTGCTTCGCCATGGCTGTGGCGACGGATTCCACGGCCTGCCCGGAGGCCATGGAAGAAGGGGAGGGCAGGGGAATGAGAGACAGGTTGCGAACCCGGTTCCGGTATTGGTTCGACGGCACCATGGACCGGGGGACACCGGCCCTGATCAGTTGGTTGGCGTTCTCGTCGGTCGTACTCATCGCGCTGGTCTCGACCTTGGTCGTCCTGTTCACGGATACCGACGCGGAGGGCAACGGAGGCTGGCTGGGTGTCGCGTGGATGAGTCTCCTGCGGACCCTCGATGCCGGAACCATGGGCGGAGACACCGGTGGCCCGGTGTTTCTCGGTCTGATGCTGGCGGTGACGCTCGGCGGCATCTTCATCGTCAGCGCGCTCATCGGTGTCCTGACCACCGGTCTGAACCAGAAGCTCCAGGAGCTGCGCAAGGGCCGGTCGCGGCTCATCGAGCGCGGGCACACCATCGTTCTGGGCTGGTCGGACCAGGTCTTCACGGTGGTCTCCGAGCTCGTCGAGGCAAATCAGAGCGAACGCCGCTCATGCGTGGTGGTCCTCGCGGATCGGGACAAGATTTCCATGGAGGACGCGATCCGGGCCCGCATCCCCGACCCCGGCAGCACACGCGTCATCTGCCGCTCCGGAAACCCTCTCGTGCGGGCGGACCTGGAACTGGTCAGCCCGGACACAGCCAAGTCGATCATGGTGCTGCCGCCTGAAGGCATGGACCGTGACATCGACGTCATCAAGGTCCTCCTCCTGCTGCACAGCCGGCAGTGGACCGGGAGCCGCCCGCAGATCGTCGCCGCCGTCCACGACTCGGAGAACCTGGCGGCGGCCCAACTGGCCGCCGGCGGGGATGCCCTGGTGATCGACGCCGAGGACATCGCGGTCCGCCTCATCGCACAGGCGCATCGGCAGACGGGCCTTTCGACCGTCTTCAACGAACTGCTGAGCTTCGTCGGCAACGAGTTCTACTTCCACGAGGAGCCTGCCCTGGTGGGTTCGACGTACGGGCTCGCCTTGAACACCTTCGACCTCGGCGTCCCGGTCGGACTGCGCTCCGGCATGGGAGACGTGCTGGTCAATCCGCCGATGGACACCGTCATCGGCCCCGGAGACCAGATACTCGTCGTCGCCGAGGACGATCTGCTCATCCGGCTCTGTGGGGCCCGCCCGGCGATCGTCGAGTCGGCGATCACATCGGCCCCGGCCCAATCGCCCACGCTCGACCGAACCATCCTGATCGGCGAGAACTCCCGTACGGCGAAGCTGGTCACACTGCTGGACAGCTTCGTTCAACCCGGTTCGACGCTGGACATCGCCGCGCCACGACAGCCGGAGGCCTCCCTGAGCGACACGCTCGTCAACCTCACGGTCGGGTTCAAGGCGTGCGAGCCGACGCGGAGGTCCTCGCTGGAGGCCATGGACCTGGGCGGATACCAGCACATCGTCGTGCTCTCGGACGACACCATCGCCCCCGGGCCCTCGGACGACCGGACCCTGGTGACCCTGCTCCACCTGCGGGACATCGAGGAGTCGCTCGGTGACCCGTATTCGATCGTCACGGAGATGAACGACGACGGCAACCGCGAGGTCGCCCAGGTCACCAAGGCCGACGACTTCATCGTGAGCACCAAGGTGATCAGCTTGCTGCTCACCCAGCTGACCGAGAACCGCCACCTGCACACCGTGTTCACCGATCTGTTCAACCCGGAAGGCTCGGAGATCTACCTCAAACCGGCTTCCGACTACGTGGTTCCCGGTGCCGAGGCCAATTTCGCCACGGTGATCGAGGCCGCACGGCGACGGGGGGAGACCGCCATCGGCTACCGGCTCGCCGAGCACGACGGGGAGCCTCCCGGCTACGGCATCTTTCTCAATCCGTCCAGATCGGCGCCGCTCGTGTTCGGCTCGAAGGACACGGTCGTCGTCTTCGCCGAAGGGGAGGCTGCTGCTGTCGGCGACGACGGGCGCAGCCGGTAGCCGTGGCAGCCCAGTGACGGTGGTGGCGGTTCCTGGCCATCGACCGTCCGAACCAGTCGGCGTAGGCGCGCGTTGCTGCGAACGATGGCAGGCTTCTTCGTGACCGGCTCACCCATTCATCCACATCCGGACCGCGCGCCCCGGACACCGCTCGACGGCCCGTTCCTGCCGGTGCGCTCCGCTTCTGAGAAGGACTACGACATGTCATCTCCAGCTCCCACAAAACGAACTGTCGCGGCGGTGCACGCCGCTCCGGTGTTCATGGACACCGAGGCGACCATCGGCAAGGCCATCCGCTTCATCGAACAGGCCGGCCGGGAAGGCATCGACCTGCTGGTTTTTCCCGAGGTCTTCGTGCCCGGATACCCGTACTGGATCGAGGCCTACGCCCCGCTGGACCAGCAGGGCGCCAACCTCGCCTACGCCGAGGCATCCGTCGAGGTGCCCGGTCCGCAGATCGCCCGGGTCCAAGCCGCTTGTGACCGTGCCGGCGTCGGCGCCGTTCTCGGTGTCAGCGAACGCCTCGCGGGGACCCGCACGTGTTTCAACAGCCAGGTCTTCATCGAACCCGACGGCACCCTTCTCGGAGTTCACCGCAAGCTCCAACCCACCTACGCCGAACGGATCGTATGGGCTCAGGGCGGCGGCGCCACCCTCAGTGTCTTCGACAGCACTCTGGGCCGGATCGGCGGTCTGGCCTGCTGGGAACACACCATGAACCTGGCCCGGCAGTCCCTGATCGCCCAGGGCCAGCAGATCCACGCAGCAGCATGGCCCGGTCTGTCCACCATGACCGGCTTCGAGTCCGTCGCCGACGTCCAGATCGACGCCATGATGAAGACCCACGCACTCACGGCGCAGGCGTTCGTCATCTCTGCCGGAAACCCGGTGGACGAGACGTGCCTGCAGTGGATGGAGTCGACCGTCGGGCCGCAGAAGCACATCACTGCGGGCGGCGGCTGGTCGGCCGTGATCCACCCCTTCAACCAGTACCTCGCCGGCCCACACACCGGCCTCGAAGAGAAGCTCGTCACCGCCGAGATAGACCTCGCCGACATCAACGCCGTCAAGGTGTGGGTCGACTCCCGCGGCCACTACGCGCGACCGGAGATCCTCGGCCTACGGGTCGACCGACGCCCCCTCTGGCACGACGAAGGACACCGCGAATGGCCTGCCGCCCCGAACGACGGCACCGCCGCCCCGGCGGCCGAAACGGCCTGAGCAGACGACAGCGGTTCCCGTTCCTTCGGCCCTTCACGGTCGCTCGTCGGCCTCACCCCACGCCCATGGCCCGCCTCCGGCCTCGGCCGGAGCGGATCCGGAGCACGAGGCCGGAGGGGACGGCCGCGCACCTCGGACCCTGATCCGACACCCCGGCCGCCACTGCCCCGGGTGCTGCCGCACCACTCGACCGACCGCGGTACGGGCGGGACACTCAGGCAACGGCGTCGGCCGCCGCGCTGTGTTGCTACAAGGCCGGCGAGAAGAGCCGTCTCATCCACCGCCCCCGCACGCACCTCCTGCTCAAGGGTGCCCGCAAGAGCTTCTCCTGGCAGGACTATCGCGACCTCTTGGTGCGGGCACACAGCCGGCTCGACGGACCGATCCTGGTGGGTTGGGACAATCTCAACGCCCATCTGGCCGCGGGGCTGAAGCGGTACGAGGCCGAACACGACTGGCTCACCACCGTCCGGCTTCCGCCATATGCACCCGCCCTGAATCCCGTCGAGGCTGTCTGGTCACTCGTGCGCAGAGCAATGGCCAATGCCCCTTTCACCACTCCCGACGGCCTCGACCGCAGCTCCGCAACGAGTTACGCAGGATTCAGCTCAGGCCCCGTCCAATCGACGCCTGTCTTAGACCGTGTCCTATGTGGTGAGTCGGACGAGTCGTTTGTAGCAGCAGAGTGCGGCGGCGAGTCCGAGGAAGGCCAGGTAGTTGCGGGGGTGGCGT
>NZ_JBEZLL010000048.1:0-38839 GCF_040652135.1 Streptomyces sp. NPDC048295 | reverse complement strand
TGCGGGTGACAACGGGTTGATCGGTTCGATGGATGCGGGCCGGTTGGATCGTGTGCTGGGTGCGAAGGCGGATGGTGCGTGGTATTTGCATGAGGTGACGCGTTCGTGTGGGCTGGAGTTTTTCGTGCTGTTCTCGTCGGCGGGTGGTTCCGTGCTGGCGGCGGGGCAGGCGAACTATGCGGCGGCGAACGTGTTCCTGGACGCGTTGGCGGTGCAGCGGCGCTTTGAGGGTCTGCCGGCCACATCTCTCGCCTACGGCCTGTGGTCGGGTGCGGGGATGGGGCAGTGGCTGGGTGAGGCGGATCTGGAGCGGATGAAGCGTCAGGGACTTCCTGCGCTGGATCCGGCTCAGGGGCTGGCGCTGTTCGACGCGGGACTCGCGTCGGGCCGGGCGGCGGTTCTGCCGTTGCCCATCGATGTGGCGGCTCTCCGTACACGTACCGACACGATTCCCGCGCTCCTCCGCGACCTCGCCCCCACCACCACCCGACGACGCACGTCCGTCACCAGGACGGACACCGCATCGCTCCGACACCGGATCGCGCAGGCGGGAGAAGCCGAGCAGGAGGCCGTCCTCGGGTCACTGGTCATGGAGCGGGCCGCCGCTCTCCTCGGCCACAGCAGCGCGGATGCCCTCGACCCCGAGCGTGACTTCCTGGAGTCGGGCTTCGACTCGCTGAGCGCGATGGAACTCCGTAACGCACTGATGAAGGACACCGGGCTGCGACTGCCCCCCATGGTGGTCTTCGACAGCAAGAGCCCTGCGCAACTGGCCAGGGTCCTGCGTACGGAATTCCTGGCCTCCGGGCTCCAGGCGGACGACGGCAGCGCGACAGAGCAGGACGCCGTGGAGGCCGTCGACGACGTCAGGGCCGGGACCGCTGCCCACTCGACCGGCCGGGCTCCCGAGACGCTGCGCGATCTGTTCCATTCCGCAGTTGTGGCCGGACAGGCCGACAAGGGTTTCGCTCTTCTGCAGGCAGCGGCCGGCATCCGACCGGGCTTCGCCTCGGCTGACGAGATCGACCAACTGCCCTCCGCCGTACGGCTCACGGATTCATCCGACGGACCGCACCTGATCTGCCTGAGCACTCCCATGGCCACGGGCGGCGTCCACCAGCACGCGCGGCTGGTGTCCCACTTCGGCGGCCGACGCAAGATCTCGGCGTTGCCCGTTCCCGGATTCGTCGCGGGAGAGAGCCTGCCCACATCGTCGGACGCCGCGGTCCAGGCGCTCGCCCGGAGTGTGCTGCAAGCCGCGGACGGCGAACCGTTCGTCCTGCTCGGATACTCCTCGGGCGGAACCCTCGCCTACGCCACAGCGGGATACCTCGAAAAGGAATGCGGCGCGAGCCCTGCGGGTGTCATCCTGCTCGACACTTTCAAGGTGCACGACGGCGGCGGTGACGGTGTGCCCATGGACGACCTCGCACTGGGCATGTTCGACAAGGAATCGGCGTTCGGGCAGTTCGACAGCAGCAGGCTTTCCGCGATGGGCCGCTGGGTGGAGCTGGTGCCGCAGTTGCCGCTCACCGCGGTCGAGTCCCCGGTGCTCTTCGTCCAGTGCACGCAGTCCTTCGTCCCGGACGGTGACGACCCCTCGCCCGAGATGGCCGACGGCCGGGCGGAGCCGTGGGAGGCCACGCACACGCTGCGGACGGTACGGGCCAACCACTTCACGCTCGTCGAGGACCGGGCCGAGGAAACCGCGCAGGTCATCGACGAGTGGCTTGATTCCGAGACCTTCCAGGCCACGGCCGATTAGCGAGGAGTGACGAATGCCGGGCAGCGCGGCCGTAGGGGAGCTGCCCGGCGATGACGACCGGCCCGGGCTCCGCCAGGGCTCCCGACAAGGATCCGTCTGGGCGAAGTCCCCGGGCCACGGCGAACGATCGCGCAATGAAGCACGAAGGCCGATGAGTGCCGACCGGCCCATCGGCAGCCGGAACGCCGGGAAGCCGGCTGCGGCTCCGATACACGAGACCCATCGCTCCTATCCGCGAGCGACAAGAGACGAGGCGAAGCGACGTGACTGTGGCACCCAGCGCGAAGGGGACTGTGCCGTTCGGCGAGTACGAGACGTGGTACCGGGTGACGGGTGACCCCCGAGCCGACGGGCCGGCTCTCGTCGTCGTGCACGGCGGCCCCGGCTCCACGCACGACTACCTCCAGAACCTGAGCGAACTCGCCGAGGGCGCACGCTCGGTCGTGCACTACGACCAGATCGGGAACGGAGGCTCCACCCATCTGCCCGACCGCGGGGCGGACTTCTGGACGGTCGACCTGTTCGCCGCAGAACTCGACAACCTGCTGGAACGCCTCGGTATAGCCGACAACTACGTACTGTTCGGCCAGTCCTGGGGCGGAATGCTGATCACCCGGCACGCAGCGGCACGCCCGGCCGGACTGCGGGGCCTGGTCATCGCGAACTCCCCGGCCTCCTACCCCCTCTGGCTCCAGGAGGCCAAACTCCTCCGGGACCAGCTCCCGCCGGGCGTCAACGAAACACTCCTCCGGCACGAGGCCGCCGGTACCACCGACACGGATGAGTACTACGCGGCCATGCGGCCCTTCTACGAGCGTCATGTGTGCCGCCTCGCCCCCTGGCCGCGGGACTACCTGGCCTCTTTCTACGAGGTGTACAACGACCCCACGGTCTACTACGCGATGAACGGGCCGAGCGAGTTCCATGTGAATGGCACCCTGCGCGACTGGTCGGTCATCGACCACTGCCCCGACGTCGATGTGCCGACGCTCCTCATCTCCGGCCGGTACGACGAGGCGACGCCGGCCACGGTGCAGCCCTTCATGGACCACATCGCGGGCGCACGGTGGGAGATCTTCGAGGAATCGAGTCACCTGCCGCACCTGGAGGAACCGGAGCGCTTCAAGGACGTCATGCGGGCATTCCTCGACGAGGTGGACCGCTCCTGAGAGGGCGCTAGGAGCAGGCAGTTGCCCGTGTGTGTCCGAGTGGACTTCCTCGCCAGGTGGGTATCGTCCCGTCCGGTAAGCGCCTGGCGAGGCATTCGGCCGAAGCAACGCGCGATCCAGCCCAAGAAGCGCTGATGCCTGCGGCTTTCACGACCACCAGCCGACTTGCGTACGTGTCGGTCATGGCGGGCGTTCCGGCAGGCATCCGGACCCGGCTTCACGGTGGACCTGACGGGGCGGGCGGCACGGCGTTACCCTGCGCGGACGATCCTGCACTGGAGGTGCGCATGCGACGTTCCGTTGCGCGGAATGTGTCGTTGTCGGCTGTTCTCGCCGCTGTCGTCACGGTCGGGGCGGCTGCCCCGTCCTCGTCCGCGCCACCGTCGGCTCCGCCGCCCAAGTCACCTGTCGCGGTGGGCTACGGAGGGGCGGTGGCCAGTGTCGACGCGGACGCCTCGGCCGCCGGCATCGAGGTGCTCCGCAAGGGCGGCAACGCGGTGGACGCGGCCGTGGCGACCGCGGCGGCGCTCGGCGTGACCGAGCCCTATTCGGCGGGCCTCGGCGGAGGCGGCTACTTCGTCTACTACAACGCCAGGAAACACACCGTGGAGACGATCGACGGCCGGGAGACCGCGCCGCGCAGCGCGGACTCCTCGCTGTTCCTGGAGAACGGCAAACCGCTCGCCTTCGACGAGGCGGTGACCAGCGGCCTGGCCGTGGGTACGCCGGGCACCCCGGCCACCTGGGACACCGCGCTCGATTCCTGGGGAAGCAAGTCGCTGCGACAGGTGCTGAAGCCGGCCGAGCGGCTGGCCCGGGACGGCTTCGTCGTCGACAGCACGTTCCGTTCGCAGACGGAGGGCAACCAGGCCAGGTTCACCGACTTCCCGGCGACCAGGAAGCTTTTCCTCCCCGGCGGCCAACTGCCGGTGGTCGGCTCCGTGTTCAAGAACCCCGACCTGGCGCGCACCTATGAAGAAGTGGGCCGCAAGGGCGTCGACGAGCTGTACCGGGGCAAGCTGGCCGACGACGTCGTACGGACCGTCCGCAATCCGCCCGTCGACCCGAACGCCACCCGGGTGGTGCGGCCCGGTGACCTCACGGCGAAGGACCTGAGGTCCTACCGGGCGCTGCGGCAGGCTCCGACGAAGACCGGCTACCGCGGCCTGGACGTGTACGGCATGGCGCCCTCCTCGTCCGGCGGCACGAGCGTCGGCGAGGCGCTCAACATCCTTGAGTCCACGGACCTTTCGAAGGCGAGCGAGGCGCGGTATCTGCACCGCTACATCGAGGCGAGCCGGATCGCCTTTGCGGACCGCGGGCGCTGGGTGGGCGACCCGGCGTTCGAGGACGTGCCGACGCGGGGGCTGCTCAGCCAGCGGTTCGCCGACGCGCGGGAGTGCCTGATCAAGGACGACGCGGTGCTGACCAGCCCGCTCGCGCCGGGCGACCCGACCCATCCGGCCGACTGCGAGGCCGGTGGAACAGCCGCCCCGACGACGTACGAGGGGGAGAACACCACCCACCTGACCGCGGCCGACAAGTGGGGCAACGTCGTCGCGTACACCCTGACGATCGAGCAGACCGGCGGCAGCGGCATCACCGTGCCGGGGCGTGGCTTCCTGCTCAACAACGAGCTGACGGACTTCTCGTTCGCGCCCGCCAACCCCGCCGTCCACGACCCGAACCTGCCCGGTCCGGGCAAGCGCCCGCGCTCGTCCATCTCGCCGACGATCGTGCTGAAGCACGGCGAGCCGGTGCTGGCGCTGGGCTCGCCGGGAGGAGCCACGATCATCACCACCGTGCTCCAGTCGCTGATCGGCACGGTCGACCGGGGGCTCCCGCTGGTCGACGCCATCGCGGCACCGCGCGCCAGCCAGCGCAACTCGGCGACGACGGAGCTCGAACCGGGGCTGTGGAACAGCCCGATCCGGGCGCAGCTGGAGTCGCTGGGGCATGCCTTCAAGCTCAACCCGGAGATCGGGGCGGCCACGGGCGTGCAGCGGCTGCCGGACGGACGGTGGCTGGCGGCCGCGGAGAAGGTGCGCCGGGGCGGGGGCTCGGCGATGGTCGTCGACCCGAGCGGACGTCCATGACGGCGTGAGCCATCGCCTGAACTGACGTATCGTCAATAATGCTTTGAGCGGGGCCGGTTCTCTGTGATCGTTCACGGGGAACCGGCCCCGTGGTCTTGACGGCGGCATCCGACCGGGGCCATGTTGTGCGCGTCGGAAAGGAAAGTTTCCTAATGGAAGGGCACCCCCACTGTGCGTACCCGAACGCTCGCCCTCGCTGCCTCCGGCGCCGCCCTGTTCGCGGCCGTCACCCTGGCCCCTGTCGCCCACGCCGGTCCGGCCAGGGGCGCGGGCCCCGCCGGGGCGGACCTCAAGGAGGGTTCCGTCAGCGCGGCCGATCTGCTCGCGAAGGTCACCTCGTGTTCGCAGATATCCAACGGCAAGTACCGTACGGACGAAGAGACGTCGGCGACCATTCCGGTCTGCGGCAAGAACGGCGCCGTGTTCTGGAAGGCCGACATGGACATCGACTGCGACGGCGAGATCACCGCCGCCTGCAACGAGGACACCGACCCGTGGTTCCAGAACGGAACGGCGTTCGAGACCTCCGCCGGAAAGCCGCTGAACGCCGAGAAGCTGCCGTACGTCGTCGTGCCGAGCATCAGCAGCATCTGGAACTACAGCGATGCCGGCATCAAGGGCGGTGGGGTCGTCGCCGTCATCTACAACAACAAGGTCGAGTACGCGGTCGTCGGCGACACCGGACCCGACAAGATCATCGGTGAGGCCTCGTACGCCACCGCCAAGGCCCTCGGTATCGACCCGGACCCGGAGACCGGCGGCGCCGAGTCCGGCGTCACCTACATCCTGTTCAAGAACTCCAAGGTGTCGCCGATCGAGAGCCACAGTGCCGCCGTCACCGCCGGTGACGCCCTCGCCAAGCAGTTCATCCAGAACAACTAGAGCGGGGCCGGGGCCGGTCCCCGGGCGTCACAACGCGGTCAGGATGCGCGGGCCGTCGTCGGTGATCGCCACCGTGTGCTCGGCGTGCGCGGCGCGGCTGCCGTCGGTCGTGCGCAGCGTCCAGCCGTCCCGGTCCGGGTGGAAGTCGTCCGTTCCGCCACCGATCAGCATCGGTTCGATCGCCAGCACCATCCCGTGCCGCAGCGGCATGCCGCGACCCGGTCGTCCCTCGTTGGGGACGGCCGGGTCCTCGTGCATCGAACGGCCGATGCCGTGGCCCCCGAAGCCCTCCGGGATGCCGTATCCCGCACTGCGGCAGACCGTGCCGATAGCATGCGCGATGTCACCGATCCGATTGCCGACGACCGCTGCCGCGATGCCCGCGTCCAGCGCCTCGTAGGCCGTCTCGACGAGCCGGGTGTCGGCGGGCCGGGCGTGCCCGACGATGAAACTGATCGCCGAGTCGCCGGCCCAGCCGCCCAGTGTCGCGCCCGCGTCGATGCTCACCAGATCGCCGTCGCGCAGCCGCTGGTCGGTCGGGATGCCGTGCACGATCGCGTCGTTGACCGACGCGCAGATCACGGCGGGGAAGGGGGTGGGCGCGAAATGCGGCCGGTAGTTCAGGAACGGCGACCCGGCGCCGGCCTCGCGCAGGACCTCGCGGGCGACCTCGTCCAGGTCGCGCAGGGAGGTGCCGGCCGTCGCGGCTTGCCGTGCGGCGGTCAGGACCTGTGCGACGACCCGGCCGGTCTCGCGCATGGCTTCGATGGATGTGTCTGTCTTGAGCTGCACCATGCCAATTACTATACCGGTCTCAGCGGTATTAGAATGACGGCATGGTACGAACGCCCCTGACCCCGGAAGAGCGCCGCCGCGGCGAACGGCTCGGAGCGCTGCTGCGTGAGGCGCGCGGCGGCCGCAGCATGATCGAGATCGCGGCGAGCGCCGGAATCTCCGCCGAGACGCTGCGCAAGATCGAGACGGGCCGCGCCCCCACCCCCGCCTTCTTCACGGTCGCGGCGCTGGCCGGGGCGCTCGGGCTCTCGATGGACGAGATTCTCACCCGCTGCGCCCCGGAGCCGGAAGCGGTGCCACTGGCGGGGTAGGGTCCCGGCGGCCCGGCCAGGTCCGCATCGCGCTCGAAAACCCCGCGTAGCCGTGGCGTAACACGGCTGATGTCGAATGCTCGCGGACTGGAAGGCTCCGGCCGACGTCGGCGAGGGCGAAAATGACAGAGCATCAATATGCTGGGGAAGTACGGGAGTTCGCACAGTATCTGCGGGATGTCGTGGCGCTGCTGGATCCCGGGAGCGGCTGGTACGGCCTCTTCTGCCGACGCGATCCTGCCGGGATGCGCGCCTGCCTCGACGGCGTCGAGATTCCGCCCTGGGACGTGATGGAGTCCTTTCTCCAGGACCTGGCGGCCGTGCGTGGCACGGCGTTCGCGCAACGCGAGTCGGTCCGGGGCGCCGGGCTGTACGCCGCTTCGGTGGCCGCCCATGACCGGCGCCCGGGCGGGCGGCAGATGCTCGTCGAGCGGCTGGAACTGATGCTGCGGGAGCAGGAGCACGCGGCCCGCCGCCTCCGGGGCGCCGGAGGCGACGCCACGACCACCCCCGACACGCAGGCGGTCGCCTGGGCCAGGGACGACCACGCACGCGCCACGGCCCGCTGCTCGGAACTGCGCGCACGGCTGGCCGCGGTGTCGGTGCCGAAGGGCTGGTTCGGTCCGCAGGAGCCGGCCGGGGTCGTCGAGGCCACGCCCGGCCCCGTCGACCCCGACCCCACGACCGACCCCGGGCAGGGCCCCGCGTCCGGCCCCGTCGACCCCGGCCCGGAAGTCCCACCCGAGACTCCTAGGTCCGCCGCCCCCGGGCGAGGGAAGCCGCGCGGTGCCCGGTTCGCGGGGCTCGATGTGGATGACGCCGACGACGCCCCGGCCGTGGCGGCCCCCGTCCTGCCCACCGCCGCCACTGTTCCGCGCGGAGCCCGCTTCGCCGCCGCCCCGGCCGACGACGACGCGTCCGCGCCCTCCTTCCGTGCCGCAGCCCCGGACCCGGAGGTCCGCCGGGCCGCGGCGGGGGTGGTCGAGCGGCTCAGCCGGCTGCGGGCCGCGGGCCGCAGCGGCGAGGCGCACGCGGTGCTCTGCGAGGCGGCCGGCTGGCCCGCACAACGGCTGCCGGTGCTCGCCGTCGAACTGCACCGCGCGGGCCTCGACGCGGACTGGGCGGCCCTGCTGTGGGAGCTGTCCTCGCTGCCGCCCGCCGGACTGGCCGCGGCCGCCGGCGCGTTGGATGCCGCAGGACGCCCCGACGACTGCGGACAACTGCTGCGCCAGGGGGTGGCGAGGCCGGCCGGGGAGATCGCCGACGCGGTGGTGGCCCTGGAGCGGGCGGGGCAGGGGACACAGGCGCAGGCGTTGCTGGGCGCCTTCGTCCGTGTACGGACTCCACAGGACGCGGCCCGGATCGCAGCGGGCGATCCGCGCCGCCTCGTACCGCGACTGCTGGCCGCGGCCCGGGCGGTGTCACCGGCCAGGGAACGGGACATCGCCCACGCGCTGCGGGTGGCGGGCATCGCGGGTGCGCCCTGAGGGAGCGCTCCGGAGGCCGCGGTGCGTCACGAGGCGATGTGCGGGCATCGGCGCATGACTGCGGCAGCAGCCACCCCGGAGCATCCGGCGGTCGCGCGAGCCTCAGGAGGACATCGCCGCACGGTCGGAATCACTGCGCAGAACACAGAATTCATTGCCCTCCGGGTCCGCGAGAACGGCCCAGCCGGCGCCATCGGGTTCCCGGCGATCGTCGACGAGGGTGGCCCCGAGGTCCAGCAGTCGCCCGACCTCCTCCTCGCGCGTGGTCCTCGGACGCAGGCACAGGTGAAACCTGTTCTTGATCGTCTTCGGTTCCGGCACCTGGTTGAAGTGCAGCAGCGGGCCCTCCGGAAGCATCACCTCGGTCTCCGCCGCACCCGGGCGGTCGTCCCGGTGCAGCGGACAACCGAGCACCTCACTCCAGAACCGGGCCAGCTCATAGGCATCCGCACAGTCGATCGCCACGTTCTGCAATACCGAAACCATGCGCGAGATCCTGCCCGAAGCGCCGCACGGTCCGCCACCGGCTCTCAGGACACCTCGGCCCCGTCGGCCTGCGTGATGTGATCGAGCCGCGTCACGCGGTCCTTCCCGGGCTGCGGTGGGTAGAATCGCCGGGCCCAGCGCCGGAACGGGCCGATCGGGCCGTCGCCGGGAGCGAGCCGGGGCGGCTGCTGGTACTGCTTGTGGTGCCAGATCGGGAAGTCCGCGGCGGTGAATTCGCAACTGGACCTGAAGACGGCGCGGTCCAGCAGTCTGGCCGCGGTGCGGCTCACCATGCGGGCGAGCGGGGCCGGCAGCCTGGCCGGCTCGGCGAAGGAGATGCGGTTGAGCTGGCGGAACTGCATCCGGTTGGGCGCGATCGCCGTCGGCATCACCATCGTGCACATCCGCAGTCCCAGCCGGGGTGTGTGCACATCGGCGTGCAGACAGCCGAGTCCGTAGCCGTCCACATCCACGTCGACGACGAAACTGCCCAGCAGCGGTGCCGACTCGTGGGCCCGCATGGACACATGGAACGTGGCGTCGTCGTAGACCACGGGCCCGCCGATCTCGGCCCTGTCCCATCCGTGCAGGGTGGCGAAATGCCCGAGGTCCACCGAGTTCTCGATGACTTCCTGGACGTTGCCGGCCAACTCCCAGGCGGCGCTCCGCGCGGGCCGGTGACCGATCCTGTGCCAGTCGGGGATGAACCAGTCCGGAGAGCGTCCGTCGTGATGCCGCCAGACGAACACGGCGCCGTTGACCTCGTGCACCGGAAGCTGTGACAACGGCGACCGCGGCGGCGTCGTGTCATAGCCCGTGCGCACGCACGTGCCGTCCGGGCCGAACGCGAAGAAGTGGAAGGGGCACACGAGATCGTCCCCGTCGACCCTCGCCAGACCGAGGTGGGCGCCCAGATGCGGGCAGTACGGGCGGATGGCGCGGACCGCCCCCGTGCCCAGCCGGTACAGCACCACGTCCTGACCCGCCAGCGGGCGGGTGAGCACGGTGCCCGGCCGCAGCTCCTCGGAGAACGCCAGCGCGGCCCAGCCGCTCGGATAGGGCAAGGCGGGCGCGCCCGCAGCATCGGCCGGTGTCGGCCCCTCGCTGATGGCGCGCCCGTACTCGCGTGACTGTCCCACCACATCCCCTTCCGGATTCGGTCGTCTGGAGCCTGCCCAGACCGATCCGGGATCCTCCCGAAATACCGCAGATCACCCGGACGGGAAGAAAGGCGGCGGGAGTTGACGGGATGCTCAGCGTGCCCGCTGCTCGTACCCCACGAGCCTGACGCAGACGGCGAGCCCCGCGATCGCCTGTTCCAGCTCGGCGAGCCCCGGGTAGCTGGGCGCGATCCGGATGACCGCGTCGCGCGGGTCGTCGCCGTACGGGTGCGTGGCACCGGCCGGGGTCAGCACGATGCCCGCCTCGGCGGCACGGCGTACGACCTCCTTGGCGCAGCCGTCCGGCACCTCCAGGGTGACGAAGTACCCGCCCTTGGGCGAGGTCCAGGCCGCGAGCCCGGTGCCGCCGAGCTCGGCGTCCAGGATCCGGGCCACCGCCTCGAACTTGGGCTGCAGCAGGGCGCGCTGGCGCTCCATGTGGCCACGCACCCCGTCGGCGTCGCGCAGGAACAGCACGTGCCGCAGCTGGTTGATCTTGTCCGGGCCGATCGAACGCGCGGAGTTGTTGCCGAGCAGCCACTGGAGGTTCGCGGGCGACGAGCCGAAGAACGCGACGCCGGCGCCCGCCGCGGTGATCTTCGAGGTGGAGCCGAAGACGAAGGCCCGGTCCGGGTTGCCGGCCCCGGCGCAGGCGGCGAGCAGATCGGCGATCCCGACGGGCTCGTCGGTGAGGTGGTGGGCGGCGTAGGCGTTGTCCCAGAAGATCCGGAAGTCGGGAGCGGCGGTGTTCATCGAGGCGAGCCTGGCCACGGTCGCATCGCTGTAGCAGACGCCGTCGGGGTTGCTGTACTTCGGCACGCACCAGATGCCCTTGACCGTCGGGTCCTCGGCGACGAGCCGCTCCACGACGTCCATGTCCGGGCCGTCGGCGGTCATCGGCACCGGGATCATGTCGATCCCGAAGCGCTCGCAGAGCGCGAAGTGCCGGTCGTAGCCGGGCACCGGACACAGGAACGCGATCCGCTCCTGGTCCACCCAGCGCGACTCGGCGCCCGGCACCACGCTCAGCAGGGCGTGCACCAGGCAGTCGTGCATCAGCTCAAGGCTGGAGTTCCCGGCGGCGATCAGCTGGTCGGCCGGCACCTGGAGCACCCCGGCGAAGATCTCCCGGAGCTCGGGCAGCCCCTGCAGCCCGCCGTAGTTGCGTACGTCGGTGCCGTCGGCCGAGGTGTGCCGCCTGCCGGGCAGGCTCAGCAGGTCCTCGGAGAGGTCGAGCTGCTCGGCGGCGGGCTTGCCCCGGGTGAGGTCCAGCGAGAGGCCCAGTTCCGCCAGGTCCTGGTAGTCCTGACGGGCCCGGTCGAGGAGCCCGGACAGGGCGTCGGGGCTCAGCTCGGTGGTCATGGTGGTGTTTCCTCTCGCAGGTGCCGCTCGGAAGGGGGCTCCTGCCGAGAATACAAACCGGTGCGGGGGAGCGACGGCCCGGGAGCCGGTGCACGGGCATCGACGAGGACCTGGCGGCGGACGGCGGTCCCGGCGAGGAGGAGAAGTCCTGGTGGCATCGCCGGTGGGGCCCCGGGCGGGGAGCGACGGGCCCCGCCTCGGCGGCTCCCGCACACCCGGCCGGCCGGGCGTGTGGACCGCACGGGTGTGAAACATGATCGACTCCGCCGGTTCACGGCGATGGTCTTGCCCCGCTGTGTGACGGGGCTTACGTTCTCCTCTACGCACGTGTCTACGGGCGTAGAAACGCGTTGAGGCTCTCTGACGCCGCGTCGAAGGAGCAGCTCATGTCCCCAGTCGTTCGCGCCGCACTCGTCCAGGCGACCTGGACCGGCGACACCGAATCCATGATCGCCAAGCATGAGGAGCATGCGCGCGAGGCCGCCCGTCAGGGCGCGAAGATCATCGGCTTCCAGGAGGTGTTCAACGCCCCCTACTTCTGCCAGGTACAGGAACCCGAGCACTACCGCTGGGCCGAGGCCGTCCCGGACGGGCCGACCGTCCGCCGGATGCAGGAACTCGCCCGTGAGACCGGCATGGTGATCGTCGTGCCGGTCTTCGAGGTCGAGCAGTCCGGCTTCTATTACAACACCGCCGCCGTGATCGACGCCGACGGCTCCTATCTCGGCAAGTACCGCAAGCACCACATCCCGCAGGTCAAGGGGTTCTGGGAGAAGTACTACTTCAAGCCCGGAAACGTCGGCTGGCCGGTCTTCGACACCGCCGTCGGCAAGGTCGGCGTCTATATCTGCTACGACCGGCACTTCCCCGAGGGCTGGCGCCAACTCGGACTCAACGGGGCCCAGTTGGTCTACAACCCGTCCGCCACCTCGCGCGGCCTCTCCGGCTATCTCTGGCAGCTGGAGCAGCCCGCGTCCGCCGTGGCCAACGAGTACTTCGTCGCCGCGATCAACCGGGTCGGCCAGGAGGAGTACGGCGACAACGACTTCTACGGGACCAGCTACTTCGTCGACCCGCGCGGCCAGTTCGTCGGCGAGGTCGCCAGCGACAAGGAGGAGGAACTCCTCGTCCGCGATCTCGACTTCGGGCTCATCGACGAGGTCAGACAGCAGTGGGCCTTCTACCGGGACCGTCGCCCCGACGCCTACGAAGGACTGGTGGAGCCGTGAGCAGCCTGCACCATCGCCACCTCGCCGTCAGCCCCGACTGGCTGGCGCTCTACTACAAGCGCCCGCTGGAGCTCACCCACGGCGAGGGCCGGCACGTCTGGGACGCCGACGGCAGGCGCTACCTCGACTTCTTCGGCGGCATCCTCACCACCATGACCGCCCACGCCCTGCCCGAGGTGACCAAGGCGGTCGGCGAGCAGGCCGGCCGGATCATCCACAGCTCCACCCTCTATCTCAACCGGCCCATGGTCGAGCTGGCCGAACGCGTTGCCACGCTCTCCGGCATCCCCGACGCCCGGGTCTTCTTCACCACCTCCGGCACCGAGGCCAACGACACGGCGCTGCTGCTCGCCACCGCGTACCGCAGGTCGAACCAGATCCTCGCGATGCGCAACAGCTACCACGGCAGATCGTTCTCCGCGGTCTCCATCACCGGCAACAACGCCTGGTCGCCGACCAGTCTGTCGCCGCTGCAGACGCTGTACGTGCACGGCGGGGTGCGCACCCGGGGGCCCTACGCGCACCTCGGCGACGCGGAGTTCACCGAGGCGTGCGTCGCCGATCTGGAGGACCTGCTCGGGCACATCCGTACACCGGCCGCCCTGATCGCCGAACCCATCCAGGGCGTCGGAGGGTTCACCTCACCGCCCGACGGCCTCTACGCGGCGTTCCGCCGGGTCCTGGACCGGCACGGCGTCCTGTGGATCTCCGACGAGGTGCAGACCGGCTGGGGCCGCACCGGTGAACACTTCTGGGGCTGGCAGGCGCACGGGCAGAACGGCCCGCCGGACATCCTCACCTTCGCCAAGGGCATCGGCAACGGCATGTCGATCGGCGGTGTCGTGGCCCGCGCCGAAGTCATGAACTGCCTGGACGCCAACTCCATTTCGACCTTCGGCGGTTCCCCGGTCACCGTGGCGGCCGGTCTCGCCAACCTCTCCTACCTCCTCGAACACGATCTTCAGGGCAACGCCCGGCGCGTCGGCGGTCTGCTGATCGAGCGGCTGCGGGCGATCGGCGCCGGTTCCGAGTGCGTACGCGAAGTGCGCGGCCGGGGCCTGATGATCGGCATCGAGCTGGTGAGGCCCGGCACCGACGAGGCGAACCCGGAGGCGGCGGCGGCCGTGCTCGAAGCGGCCCGCGAGGGCGGTCTGCTCATCGGCAAGGGCGGCGGCCACGACACCAGCGTGCTGCGGATCGCACCACCGCTCTCGCTGACCATCCCGGAGGCGGAGGAGGGCGCGAAGATCCTGGCCGAGGCTCTCCGGTCGGTCGGCTGAGGCGGGCCGGCCGAGGCCGTCGGGCCCCGGCCGGCGGGTCGAGCGGTGGCCGGGCCCCGGCCGGCGGGTACGGGGCCCGGCCGGCCGGTCAGCCCCGGTGACCGGTGGGGCGGGTCAGCTCCAGGCCGTGGACCGGGTCGAGCTCGCCGTAGTACGCGAGGTGCCGGTAGCGCACCTCGGTGACCTTCAGCGTGGCCTCGGCGACGCCGCGGCGCACCGTGCCCCCGAGGCGGACCGAGCCGTCCTTCTTCGTCGTGCCGGTCAGCTTCCGCACCGTGCCGCCGGCCGTCAGCTCGGCCGTGACCTTCGCACCCTTCACGGGCTCGCCCTGCGCGGTCTTCACCACGCCCTTCGCGTCGACCTTCCAGGCCGCGTCGGAGCCGGGCCGGCCGAGGAGCCGGGTGCCGGCCTCCAGCGAGGCGACGGCGAGCTGCGAGGGCCGGCCGGGCTGGCCGAAGGCGACCTGGTCGACCGTCCAGAAGGCGCTGTTCGTGCCGGTGTAGCGGAAGCTCAGCCGGGCCGTCCTCGCGCCCGCCGGGACGGCGACCTCAAGGCGCTCGACGGTGTTGCTGTCGGCCCGGTAGGACTTCACGAGCTGCGGGGTGCCGCCGTCGTACGAGACGTACACGTCGCCGGTCTGCGGACCGTCGACCCGGTAGTTCGTCGCGTACGAGACGGTCGCCCCGGCCGCGCCGTTCAGCCGGTACGCGGGGCTGACCAGGGTGGAGTCGAACTGTCCGGCGCCGTGCGCCTTGTCGTCCCACTCGTCGGAGTCGGCGACCGCGAACACGTCGCGGGCGCGGACGTTGGTCTCGCGGCCCTGGCCGCGCTCGGCGTTGGTCCAGAACTCGTCGGTGGCGAAGGACCAGCCGCGCCACTCGGTGACGCCGCCGGCCGGCATCTTCGAGTTGTCGATGGACCAGCCCTCGGGCGCGGTGTTCGTCCACCCCTTGGTGCCGGCCGGGAGCCCGGTCTCGTCGACGGGTGCGCGGAGCGAGGGGCGCAGTGCGTCGAAGGCGTCCGGCTTCAGCTCGGCGAGCGAGGTGCCGTCGAGATTCCAGGCCGGGTCGGTGGCGACGCCCTCGTGGCGCAGGACCGTGGGCGCGATGTCGGTGATCTTGACGTCGTCGCGTACCGAACCGGGGCGGATGCCCTTGCCCTGGGCGATGACGAACGTGCCGCGCTCCAGCGGGGTGTTGCCGCCGTGCCCGCCGGTGGGGGTGTGGCCGTGGTCGGCGGTGACGACGACGAGCCAGTCCTCCTTCGCGTACGCCGGACGCGAGGTCACGGCGTCGAGCAGCCGGCCGACCTGGGCGTCGGCGGTGTTCAGGGCCTTGAGGTAGGCGTCGCTCGCGGAGCCGGTGCTGTGGCCGGCGCCGTCGACCTCGTCGAGGTGGACGAAGGTGGAGTCGGGGTTGCCGTGCGCGAGATAGTCGGCGGCCTTGGCGGTGGTGCCCTCGTCGTTGCCGCCGGCGATCCGCAGATCGGTCCTCGCGCCGAAGACGGTCTGGGGGATCGGGCTCCAGGTGCCGACGACCAGGGTGGACGTGGCCGGGTCGGCGGTCTCCAGCCGGGTCGCGTAGTCGGGGTACCGGCCGTAGTTCGGGGCCGTGAAGTTGTTGTCCTTCACGTTGTGCTTGTCGGGCCACACGCCGGTGGCGATGGACGACCAGCCGGCGCCGGAGACGGTCGGGGCCATCGGGTCGGCGTACAGGTTGCTCCGGGCGGTGAGCCCCTTGGCCATCAACTGCTCGATGTGCGGCATGTCGGCGCGGGAGAAGGCGTCGAAGGTGGCGCCGTCGATGCCGATGACCAGGGTCTTCGCCTGCTTGGTGCCGGACGGCAGACCGGCGTAGGGGGCGGCGGCCGGGGCCTTGGACCCCTGGGCGTGAGCGGCGGTGGTGGCGAGCGGCAGTGCGACGGCGGCGACGGTGGTGGCGGCCAGCACCGTACGCGCGGAGCGCGACAGGGACACGTGATCCTCCGGGATCGGTCGGTGGACACCGGACAACGGGGGCGTCCGGTGGCGTGTCCGAGGCTGGCCGTCGGCGGTGATCGGTTCGCACCGGGTACAGGACGGGCGCATGAACCGTACCCAACATTTGGACCAGACCCGTAACCGTCTTGTTATCCAATGGCGGTCGCCATGCCGGTCCTCGTCGCGGCTGTGGGCCGGTGGAGTGCCGGGCGGATGAAACAGAAACGTCTTCAGCGGTTAGCGGCAGCGGTATTGCCACAGTGGGTAACCCACTTCTACGTTCTTCACCACGCACCTTGTCTACGTGCGTAGACCCATTCCGCCACAGTGAGGAGGGGTACATGAGCCGCACCGTCATCCACGGCGGTCTCGTCATCACCGCGTCCGACGAAATCCATGCCGACGTACTCATCGAGGGCGGCCGCATCGTGGCCCTCGCGGCGCACGGCACCGACGCGGCCGAGAACTGGAGCGCCGACCGGAGGATCGACGCCACCGGAAAATACGTCATCCCGGGCGGTGTCGACGCGCATACCCACATGGAGATGCCGTTCGGCGGCACCTATGCCGCCGACACCTTCGAGACCGGTACCCGGGCGGCCGCCTGGGGCGGCACCACCACGATCGTCGACTTCGCCCTCCAGTCCGTCGGCCACGCGGTCCGCGAGGGGCTCGACGCCTGGTACGCGAAGGCCGACGGCAAGTGCGCCATCGACTACGCCTTCCACATGATCCTCTCCGATGTGAACGAGTCCACGCTCAAGGAGATGGACCTGCTGGTGTCGGAGGGCGTGACCTCCTTCAAATTGTTCATGGCGTATCCCGGTGTCTTCTACAGCGACGACGGCCAGATCCTGCGCGCCATGCAACGGGCCTCCCACAACGGCGGCCTGATCATGATGCACGCGGAGAACGGCATCGCCATCGACGTACTCGTCGAACAGGCCCTCGCCGAGGGCCGCACCGACCCCCGGTACCACGGCGACGTGCGCAAGGTGGCGCTGGAGGCCGAGGCCACCCACCGTGCCATCCAGCTCGCCCGCGTGGCCGGCTCCCCGCTGTACGTCGTGCACGTCTCCGCCGACGAGGCCGTCGCCGAGGTCGCCGCCGCCCGCCACAAGGGACTTCCGGTCTTCGGCGAGACCTGCCCGCAGTACCTCTTCCTCTCCACCGACAACCTCGCCGAGCCGGACTTCGAGGGCGCCAAGTACGTCTGCTCCACCCCGCTGCGGCCCAGGGAGCACCAGGAAGCGCTCTGGCGGGGGCTCAGGAACAACGAACTCCAGGTCGTCTCCACCGACCACTGCCCCTTCTGCTTCTCCGGCCAGAAGGAGATGGGCCGGGGCGACTTCTCCAAGATCCCCAACGGAATGCCCGGTGTGGAGAACCGGATGGACCTTCTCCATCAGGCGGTCGTGGACGGCCATATCTCGCGCCGCCGCTGGATCGAGATCGCCTGCGCCTCCCCGGCCCGGATGTTCGGCCTCTACCCGAAGAAGGGCACCATCGCCCCGGGCGCCGACGCCGATGTCGTCATCTACGACCCGGCGGCCGAACAGACCATTTCCGCGGCGACCCATCACATGAACGTCGACTACTCGGCGTACGAGGGGAAGCGGATCACTGGCCAGGTCGAAACGGTTCTTTCGCGCGGTGAAGTCGTCATCGACGCGAGGAAGTTCACCGGCCGGGCCGGACACGGCAGCTACACCCCGCGCGCCACCTGTCAGTACCTGGACTAGGAGCACCCGTCATGGACTTCGGACTCGTCCTCCAGACCGACCCGCCCGCCTCGGCCGTCGTCGGCCTGATGCGCCGCGCCGAACGCAACGGCTTCCGCTACGGCTGGACCTTCGACTCGACGGTCCTCTGGCAGGAACCGTTCGTCATCTACAGCCGGATCCTCGAACACACCGAACACCTCATCGTCGGCCCCATGGTCACCAACCCCGGCACCCGCACCTGGGAGGTGACCGCCTCCACCTTCGCCACCCTCAACGACATGTACGGCAACCGCACCGTCTGCGGCATCGGAAGGGGCGACTCGGCGATGCGCGTCGCCGGACGCAGACCCAACACCCTGGCCCGGCTCGGCGAGGCCATCGACGTCATCCGTGACCTGGCCGAGGGACGCGAGGCGACCGTCGACGGGCAGCCGGTCCAGATCCCCTGGGTGAAGGACGGCAGACTGCCCGTCTGGATGGGCGCGTACGGCCCGAAGGCGCTCGCCCTCGCCGGACAGAAGGCCGACGGCTTCATCCTCCAGCTCGCCGACCCGTTCCTCACCGAGTGGATGATCAAGGCGGTACGGGACGCGGCCGCGGAGGCGGGCCGCGACCCGGACTCCGTGACCATCTGCGTCGCCGCCCCGGCCTACGTGGGCGACGACCTCGACCACGCCCGCGAACAGTGCCGTTGGTTCGGCGGCATGGTCGGCAACCACGTCGCGGACCTCGTCTCCCGGTACGGCGCGCACTCCGGCCTCGTCCCCGAGGCCCTGACCGCCTACATCAAGGACCGGCAGGGCTACGACTACAGCCACCACGGCCGGGCCGGGAACCCCGACACGAACTTCGTGCCGGACGAGATCGTCGACCGGTTCTGTCTGCTGGGCCCCGCCGAGGCGCACATCGAGAAGCTGCGGGCCCTGCGCGACCTGGGCGTCGACCAGTTCGCCGTATACAACATGCACGACGCGCGGGAGGCGACGATCGACGCCTACGGCGCACAGATCATCCCCGCTCTGTCGGACTGACCCGTCCCCTCCCCGCCGGGTTGTCCGCACCCCCGTCCCCGCACCCGTACCCCCCGCGCCCCGCCCCGCACGGCACCGTTCCCGAGCGAAGGGTCCAGCCGCCATGACCTCGACCGTCCCACCGATCCCACCGCAGGACCCGATATCCGACCCCTCGGGGCGCGTCGAACTCGCCCCCGGCGCCGTTCCCGCCGACAACCGGTTCGTCAACGAGGACCTGTTGCCCGTCCCACTGGAACGGCGCCGCTGGACGACGTACAACTTCGCCGCACTCTGGGTGGGCATGGCCCACAACATCCCGTCCTGGCTGCTCGCCTCCGGCCTGGTGGCCCTCGGCATGGACTGGAAACAGGCCGTGTTCACCATCGCGCTGGCCAACCTCATCGTGCTCGGGCCGATGCTGCTCACCGGGCACGCCGGCCCCAAGTACGGAATTCCCTTCCCGGTGCTGGCCCGCGCCTCCTTCGGGCTGCGCGGCGCCAATCTGCCCGCGCTGATCCGGGCCGCGGTGGCCTGTGCCTGGTTCGGCATCCAGACCTGGATCGGCGGCGTCGGTATCTTCACCCTCCTGGGGAAGATCTTCGGCGGCTGGGCGGAGGCGTCCGGGATCGGCGGGCAGCCGTGGACGCTCTGGCTCTGCTTCATCCTCTTCTGGGCGCTCGAACTCGCCATCATCCACCGGGGGATGGACGCGCTGCGACGCTTCGAGAACTGGGCGGCGCCGTTCGTCATCGTCGGCGCCGTGGTGCTGCTGGTCTGGATCGCCGTCAAGGCGGGCGGCTTCGGCCCGCTGCTCGACCAGCCCTCGAAGCTCGGCTGGGGCAAGGAGTTCTGGCCGGTCTTCTTCCCCTCGCTGATGGGCATGATCGCGTTCTGGGCCACGCTCTCGCTGAACATCCCCGACTTCACCCGCTTCGGGGCCGGCCAACGCGCCCAGATCCGGGGCCAGGTGCTCGGCCTGCCCACCACGATGACGCTCTTCGCCCTCCTCTCGGTCCTGGTCACCTCCGGCTCGCAGGCGGTGTACGGCGAGGCGATCTGGGACCCGGTCCAGCTCGTGTCGAGGACCGACAGTGTCTTCGGGCTCCTCTTCGCGCTGGTGACGGTGCTGGTCGCGACCGTCTCCGTGAACATCGCGGCGAACGTCGTGTCACCCGCGTACGACCTGGCGAACCTCGCGCCCCGGTTCATCAACTTCCGTACGGGCGCGCTGATCACGGGCGTCGTCGGCGTCCTGATCATGCCGTGGAAGCTCACCGAGACCCCCGAGCTGTACATCTTCACCTGGCTCGGGCTGGTCGGCGGGCTGCTCGGCACGGTCGCGGGCATCCTGATCGCCGACTACTGGATCGTCCGCCGCACCGTGCTCGACCTGGCCGATCTCTACCGGCCCGGCGGACGCTACTGGTACACGAACGGCTGGAACGCGCGGGCCGTCGTCGCGTTCGCCGTCGGCGGGGTCCTCGCGATCGGGGGCTCCCACTCCGCCCCGGGTCAGGGCCCGTTCCCGGCCGACGGTCTGATCCTGTTCCTCAAACCGCTCGCGGACTACGGCTGGGCGGTCGGGCTGGCCTCGTCGCTGCTGCTGTACGTGGCGCTCAGCGTCCGGTCCGGTGTCACACCGGCGCGGACGTACGGCCCAGCAGAGCACTGATGTCGTACGTCTGGTCCGGCGGAGGCGTGGTCGTGGGCACCGGCTTGTCGAAGGCCGAGAAGTCCACGACCGCGTCCGCCCCGCCGCCCTGAGCCGTGAGCCTCAGGGGGTACGGCTTGCCCGTGGCGGCGACGTACGTCATCAGTGTCTGCCCGTCGCGCATCCTGGTCAGCGGCACCACCGGGGCACCGTCGAGGGTGGTCTTCCTGCCCTTGTTCAACGTCCCCCGGTCATTGTTCGCGTTGTCGCTGACGAGCTTCTGGAAGGTGTCCAGATCGCAGCCGTTCGTCACGCCGAGCAGGCGCGGGTCGGAGGCCGAGCCCTTCATGTACCGTCCGTGGAGGATCGCGGCGAAGGCCGAACCATCGCCCGGAACCTGGTTCTTCCAGAAGTTCGCGTCCGGCTTGACCCAGACCGCGTCGCCACGCTTCACGATCCGGACCGAGCCCTGGTCTTGGCCGAGAACCACCGATCCGTTGCAGTTCCCGTCCCGGTCCAGGGTGAGCTCCAGAGTCATCGAAGACTGGTCGCCGCCGAGGTCTCCGCGCATGCTGAGATGCAGGGAACGGGCGCTCAGGAGGGCGTCGCGCGAACGGTCCGAGATCTGCTGCGCGGTGAGTTTCTCGATGCCGTTGCCGTTGTCCGCCCGGGCCGCGCCGCCGCCCAGGAGGCTGCTGCCGGTGAGTCCCAGCACGACGGCCGCCGTCCAGGCGACCCGGCGGGTGCCGCTGTGTCGACCGGTCACGTCGCCTCCCTCGTAGAACCCGCCGGGCGCGAAACCCGTCGGGCCTGTTCAGGTGCCCTCCGATGCAGGCCGTTCGCACCTCATCGGATTCCTCCGAGCGTACGCCGGGGGCGCATGGGCCGCGCGGCGGAGAACACCGCTCCGGCGCATACGCAGTGTGATGTTTTGCCTCGTTTTGGGTCATGGGTGGTGGGGGACGGTTGTCGGCGCACCGAGTTCATCACCAGCGAGGAGGAACAGGGAGACATGAAGCTGTCGATGGGGAGTGTGACCAGGGCCGTGCTCCGGGGCGCCGTAGTGGCGGGGACGGCCGCCGCGCTCGCCGTTCCCGCGACCGCCGCCACCGCCGTGACGGCCGTGGCGACGCCGCCCGGTCTGTCCTGCGACACCGGAAAGCACGAGATCGACGACTACACGGGCTTCGCGCTGTGCCGCAACGACGGCAGCGCGACGCAGACCTTCTGGGTGCATCTGGTCTGCGGCTGGTCCCCGGACGTGGACGGCGAGCACGTCACGCTGGCCCCCGGGCAGTCCGGTCAGTCCACCGCGCACTGCTCGGCCCTCGGCACCGGGATCGGCGAGATCAGCGTCCAGCCGTAGGGCGCGCCCGCACCCTGCCGGACCGGCCGCCGTGCCCCGGTGGTCGGTCCCGCAGCCCGGTCACGGGGCGCTTCGCTCCAGCAGCGGTGGCAGTGCGGCGGCCAGCCTCTCCCGCAACCGGTCCGGACCGCCGTCCACCCACGGGTGCGCGGCGTGGAACGCGGACCAGTCCACCAGCCAGTCCAGCACCGACCCGGGTGTGAAGCCCTCCGCGTGCGGGCCGAGCACGGTGTGCAGCAGACGGGGCGGGAGCCGAGTCCGGTCGTACTCCGCGAGCAGCACCGCGTCGTACAGGTCCTTCGCCCCCGACCGGCCCTCCGCCTCCTGGTCCTCGGCGAGCCACAGCAGCTTCCAGGCGAGCGAGAGCCCCGGGTCCGCGGTGCGGACCGGTATCGGCGGCCCGCCGTCGCCGCGGGGGCAGGCCGTCCACACCGGTGCCCGGGGCAGCCGCTCGTCCTGGGCGAAGTCCATCCGCAGCTCGCCCGGCGGCAGCCCGTCGGCCTGCCAGGGCACGACGACCCGCACGCCGGGCGTCTCGTACTCCCGGTACATCCACACGCCGTCCGACGTCACCCGGTCCGGATCGACGCGTATCCCCTCGGGCGGCCGAGGTCCGGCCGTCAGGGCGGCCACGACCTCCTCGGTGGGGGAGGAGGGCGGATCGATGTCGTCGGGGTCCTCGATCTCGACCCAGCGCAGTCCCTCGGGCGCGAGCACCGGCCGGGTACCGGCGGTCTCGTGGCTCTCCTCGTCCGTCCACAGCTCGGGAGCGGCGGCGCCGTGCGCGGCCTCCGGCCAGTGCTGAACAGCCTCGATCCCGCCGACGTACGGGTAGGGATCGAGGCGGTCGACGAATTCATCCGCCGACGGGCCGAACACGATCCAGTCCAGATCGCCCGGCTCCCGTGCCGCCGCGCCCATCCACGCCTGGAGCGGGAGGCTGCCGCGCAGAACCAGCTGGTCGCCCCACGGCGACCCGGCGATCACGGACAGCAGATGGTCCTGGACAGCGCGCCGGGCGGCCCGCCAGCGCGGAGCGAGCGCCGGGTCCTCGAACGCCGGCTCCCCGGGAACGGGGCGGTCACCCGTGCTCACAGCACGGCCCCGGCCCGTTCGACGATCCAGCCCGCGTCCACCGCCGGATGGTCGTCGTGCACCACGAACTCCTCCTCGGTCTCCAGCACTTCGAGCCCGGCGACGTCGAGCGCGCGCAGCAGCGCGTCGAGTTGGGCCCGCGCCCCGGACCGGCCGGTCGCACGGCAGCGCTGGGTGACGAACCGCTCGTGGCGGCCCCGCCCGTCGGTGCGGCGGGCGTTGCGCGACAGGTGCGCGCTGTGCCGTTCGGCCGCGGCCCGGGCGGCGGCGAGGTCCCGTTCGCCGGAGAGCAGCAGTTTCACGTGGTGCTCGAAGTGGCAGTCGGGGGACAGCGCGGCGGCCTCGGCGGCCGTCCGGGGTATGTCCTCGTTCCACGGGGCGGCCTCGATCTTCACGCGTACGACGGGGAAGCCCGCCGCGCGCAGCGCCTCCGCCCGGAGCTCCGCGGCGGCCCGCTGCCGGGAGAGCGAACCGCGGCCCCGCTCGGTCAGCATGGGCTGGTCCGGCACGGCACCGCGGTCCAGCACGATGCGGGTGAGCTTCAGGCCGTGCCGCTCCGCCCAGCACGCCAGCCGGGCGCCCTCCTCCGCCTCGCCGGCGCGGGGATCGAACCGCACCGTCAGATGCGTCTCGAACTCGCCCTCGAACTCCGCTTCCACGTACCCCTCCAGCAGTGTTTTCGCCGCCCGTTTCCACCGGGGAACGTAGCAAGCGGCACTGACACTCCCCGGAGCGATGCCCGGCCATATTCCACCGAACGGTTGAGCGGACCGCTCACAACTCGTTACCCTCCGGTAAGTTCGTTCGGGCGGACAGATGCTTCAGGCAGACAGATGCTGCGGGCACACAGACGCCTTGCGCGCCCGTGCCGATACGAGGAAGGCGGTCGGCCCATGTCCTCAACGGAAGCCGTGGAAACCACCGGACCGGCCGGCCCCCCGGGACTGGCCGACAGCGCACGGGAGCTGACCGAGGGCCGCACCACCTCGGTCGAGCAGGTGTCCGCGGCGCTGGGCCGTATCGAAGCGAGCCAGGGCACCCTCAACGCCTTCAGACACCTGCGCGCCGAGGCCGCGCTCGCCGAGGCCGCCGAGGCCGACCGCCGGCTCGCGGCGGGGGAGCGGCTGCCGCTTCTCGGCGTGCCGGTCGCAGTCAAGGACGACACGGACGTCCTCGGGATGCCGACCTACTTCGGCTGCGACGGCGAACTGCCCGCCGCGACCGCGGACAGCGAGGCCGTACGCCGGCTGAGGGCGGCCGGGGCCGTGATCGTCGGGAAGACCAACTCCTGCGAACTCGGCCAGTGGCCGTTCACCGAGGGCCCCGCCTTCGGCGCCACCCGCAACCCGTGGCACACCGGCCACACCCCCGGCGGCTCGTCCGGCGGCTCCGCGGCAGCCGTCGCCGCCGGACTCGTGCCCGCCGCGCTCGGCTCGGACGGCGCCGGGTCCGTCCGTATCCCGGCGGCCTGGACCCACCTCGTCGGCATCAAGCCCCAGCGCGGCCGGATCTCCGGCCACCCGCACATCGACGCCTTCCAGGGCCTGACCGTCAACGGGCCCCTCGCCAGGACCGTCGCCGACGCCGCGCTGCTGCTCGACGCGGTCGCCGGTTCCCACCCCGACGACCCGCACCGCCCGCCCCCCGTCGCCGCCGAGGCCGCCGCCCGCCGCGACCCCGGCCGGCTCCGCATCGCCCTCGCCTGGCGTCCCCCGCTCACCCTCACCGGCTCCGCACCCCACCCCGACGTGCGCCGGGCCGTCCTCGCCCTGGCCGAGGCCCTCGCCCGCCTGGGCCACGACGTCGAGGAGGCCAGGCCCCGGTACGGGCTGATCGGCCTCGGCTTCGTCCCCCGCGCCACCGCCGGGATCGCCGAACTCGCGGCCCGCCACCCAGACCCCGCCCTCCTCGACCCGCGCACCCGCAGCGCACTGCGCACCGGCACCCGGCTCGGCGGCCGGGTGGTACGGGCGGCCAGGGAGCGCGAGGTGCGCCAGCACCGCAGGATCGGCGCGTTCTTCCACACGTCCCGGGGCGGCGCCGGATACGACGTACTGCTCACCCCGACGACCGCCCTGCCACCTCCCCCGATCGGCCGGTTCGACGGGCTGAGTGCCTGGCGCACCGATCTGGCGATGACCGAGGCCTGCCCGTACGCCTGGCCCTGGAACGTACTCGGCTGGCCCGGCGTCAACGTACCGGCCGGATTCACCGTTGACGGGCTGCCCGTCGGGGCGCAGCTGCTCGGCCCGTCCCGCAGCGAGGAACGGCTGGTCTCCCTCGCCGCCCAGCTGGAGGCCGACCGGCGCTGGTACGAGCACCGGCCCCCGGGCCCGTACCCCCCGTCCCCACCGGCCGGCGGGCGCTGAGCGCCTCCGCGCGGGTCCACGCCCGCCCCCGGTCGCTCGCACGTCGGCGCGGTAGGCGGGATCATGGACAACGAGTCGATGGGTGGTGGCCAGTATGGCGTGTGCAGGTTCGCAGCCGGCGCCCGACGCCGAGCCCTCGCCGCCCAGCACGCCCCGGCACTCCTACGACATCGCGAACGACGCGACCGCGGTGGTCTCGGGCACCGGAACGGTGGTCGGCTGGACGCACAGCGCGCGCGAGCTGCTGGGGTACCGGGCCGCGGACGTGGTCGGGCGGCCCGCCGGATTCCTGCTCGCCATGCCCGAGGACCCGGTCCGGGTGGCCGGGATCGCCGAGCGGTGCCGTGCGGGCGTGGGGTGGCGGGGCGTCGCCGACGTCCGGCGGCGCGACGGCGGCCGGATCGAGCTGGACCTCCGGGTCTCGGCCTCGTTCCACATGGACGGACGGGAGTGCTTCCTGGTCTCCGGACGCGAGCGCAGGCCGGAGTGGATGGTCGGGCAGTCCGTGCTGGAGGCGTTCCTGAGCGGTTCGCCGATCGGCATGGCGGTGATGAGCCCGAACCTGCGCTACACCTGGATGAACGACACCCTGGAACGCTTCAGCGGCGTACCGCGCGAGCACCGGATGGGCCGCCGGCTGAGCGAGGTGCTCCCCGGTCTGGAGACCGAGGCCCTGGAGACCCTGATGCGCGGTGTGCTGGACACCGGGGTCCCCGTCATCGACTACGAGTACCTGGGCTGGACCTGGGCGGATCCGCGCCGCAAGCGCGCCTACTCCACCTCGTACCTGCCGCTGACCGACAGCGACGGCAGCGTCACCGGCCTGTGCTACATGGTGCTGGACGTCACCGACCGGTGGAACGCCCAGCAGCGCCTGGCCCTGGTCAACGACGCCGGAGCCAGCATCGGCTCCACCCTGGACGTGATGCGCACGGCTCAGGAGCTGGCCGACTTCGCGGTGCCGCGGTTCGCCGACTTCGTCATCGTCGACCTGCTGGAGCCGGTCGCCAACGCCGATGAGCCCGCTCCGTGGCCCCTGGGCACGGGGCTGTCCGGCCAGGACCTCGCCCGGTCCGGCACCGTCACCGGCTCCAACCGGCCGAGGATGCGCCGTGCCGGGATGAGCTCGGTGCGCGAGGGCTGCCCGGAGGCGATCCGGCGGGTCGGCGATCCGGTCGAATTCGTGCCGCCGCCGCACGACATCCGGTTCCTCGCCGACGGCGAACCCGTCCTCATCCCGGTCCTCGACCCCGACGACCACATGTGGGCGGTCGAGCAGCCCGACAGGGCGGCGAGGATCCGTGAGTACGGGCTCCACTCCCTCATCTCCGTGCCGATGCGGGCCCGGGACACCGTGCTCGGGCTGACCACCTTCGTCCGCTCGGTGAATCCCGCCCCCTTCGAACCGGACGACGTGCTCCCGGCCCGCGAGATGGTCGCCAGGGCCGCCGTGTGTGTGGACAACGCCCGGCGCTACACCCACGAGCACACCGCGGCGCTGACCCTCCAGCGCAGTCTGCTCCCGCACACCCTGCCCGGCGGGATGGCCCTGGACGTGGCCTCCTCCTACCTCCCGGCGGACGCCAAGGACGGGGTCGGGGGCGACTGGTTCGACGTGATCCCGCTGTCCGGCGCCCGGGTCGCCCTCGTCGTCGGCGATGTGGTCGGCCACGGCATCGGTGCCGCCGCCACCATGGGCCGGCTCCGCACCGCCGTCCACACCCTCGCCGACATGGACCTGCCGCCCGACGAGCTCCTCGCCCACCTCGACGATCTCGTGCTCCGCCTGAGCGACGAGGAACCCGAGGGCGAGGAGCGCGGCACATCCGTGCTCGGCGCCACCTGCCTGTACGCCGTCTACGACCCGGTCACCCAGCAGTGCACCATGGCACGGGCCGGCCACCCGCCGCCCGTCGTCGTCGCCCCGGACGGGCGCGTCAGCTTCCCCGAACTGCCCGCCGGACCCCCGCTGGGTCTGGGCGGGATGCCGTTCGAGACGGCGGAGATCACCCTTCCCGAGGGAAGCCTGATCGGTCTCTACACCGACGGACTCATCGAGGGGCTGGACCGCGACGCCGAACTCGGCATGTCCCGCCTCGGCGGCGCCCTGGCCCAGCGCGGTCTGCCGCTCGACGCCCTGTGCGCGTCGGTGGTGGAGCAGCTGGTCCCGGTGCCCCAGCCCGACGACGTCGCCCTGCTGCTGGCCCGCACCCACGAACTGGGCGCCGACCACGTCGCCTCCTGGGAGATCCCCGACGACCCGGCCGCCGTCGCCGGGGTCCGGGCCCGGACCGGCCGCCTGCTGCGGGCCTGGGGCCTGGAGGAACTGGAGATGACGACCGAACTGATCGTCAGCGAGCTGGTCACCAACGCGGTGCGTTACGCCACCGGGCCGATCCGGCTCCGGCTGCTGCGGCAGTCCGTCCTGATCTGCGAGGTCTCCGACACCAGCAGCACCTCGCCGCGGCTCAGGCACGCCCGCACCACGGACGAGGGCGGCCGCGGCCTCTTCCTCGTCGCCCAGCTCACCCGCCGCTGGGGCACCCGCTACACGGCCGAAGGCAAGATCATCTGGACCGAACAGGAACTCCCGGCGACGGAAAGCTGACACCTCCCGGAGCGGCCCTCGGAAGAGGCCCGGCCTCTGCGGCCCGGTTCACGGAACCGCAGCGGTCCTCGGGAGAGGCCAGGCTCCTACGGCCCGGTTCACGGCACCCGAGCGGTCCACTCCTCGGTGCCGAACTTCGTCCGTACGAGCTCCTCGGCCCGCGCCATCTCCTCGGCCGTCACCGTGCCCGGGGTGAGACCGTGCCGGGCACGGAAGGAGTCGATCATCCGCTCGATGACGGCCTCGCGCGCCAGCCCCGTCTGACGGCGCAGCGGGTCGACGCGCTTCTTGGCGCTCCGGGTGCCCTTGTCGGAGAGCTTCTCCTTGCCGATCCGCAGCACTTCGAGCATCTTGTCGGCGTCGATGTCGTACGACATGGTCACGTGGTGCAGGACGGCTCCAGGACCACCGTCGGGGCCGACCATCCGCTTCTGGGCGGCACCGGCGATCTTGCCGGCGTCGGTGGCGATGTCGTTGAGCGGCTGGTACCAGGCCTTGATACCCATGTCGCCGAGGGCGCCCAGCACCCAGTCGTCGAGGTAGGCGTAGCTGTCGGCGAAGGAGAGCCCGGAGACCAGGGACTCCGGCACGGACAGGGAGTACGTGATGGTGCTCAGGGGCTCCACGAACATGGCCCCGCCACCGGAAATGCGGCGTACCACGGTCATTCCGTGCTTCGCGGCCCCTTCGGGATCCACCTCGTTGCGCAGCGACTGGAAGCTGCCGATGACCACGGCGGGCGAGGCCCATTCCCAGACCCGCAGCGTGGGAGCCCGCCGCCCGGCGGCCACCTCGGCGGTGAGGACCTCGTCCAGTGCCATGTGCAGGGCCGGCGCCTGGGCCCGGGTGTGCACCAACTGCCAGTCGTAGTCGCTCCACTCGGTCGCATGGGCCAGCGCTCGCCGGACAGCGATGCCGACGCCCTCCGCGGTCAGTCCGAACATGACGGTCGACTCCGGCAGGGCTGCCGTGATCCGGGCCGCCAGACCCGCGGTGTCCGTCGCGGAGGGGGCACCTTCCAGGGCCCTGTCGATCGAGAGGATCGCCTCGTCGGGCTCCAGGAAGAAGTCGCCGGCGACGCGCACATTGCGCAGTACGCCTTCCTCTACGTCCAGATCCACGACGACAAGCTTGCCGCCGGGCATTTTGTACTCGCCGTGCACGGTTCTGTCCCCTTCCCGTGCGCGGCGTGGATCCTGAGCCGGTTGCTCCGGTGTGGGACGGACGCGCACATACTTCGCATCGCACTTTAACGCTCGCCCGTGACGAGCGGCCACGCAGCCTCGATGCCGCCGGAGCGGCATCGGCATGCCGTACGACCGTCGGGCCTGTCATCCGTCTGCGGGATGGACGGATCCCGGCATCCGGGCGATGCCGGGCACGGAGTGGAGCACCTCGTCGCCCTTGCGGCATCCGTCGGGGGCTCGGCCCGTCGAACGGCGCTGCCCCGGACGGTTCCGACGCCGTGAGCACACCGGCCACGGTGTGATCACCTCACCGAGTCCGACCGGGTGGTCCGGACTTCGGGATGAAGGCGGGATCGATGCCCATGGCGGCAATGCCTTCGCGCACCGAACGGCCGAACCGCTCGATCTCCGCCACGAGCTCGTCCCGGGCGACAGGTGCGGTCCAGGAGTCCGGTGCGAAGATCGAGCCGATCCGCCAGCCGTCGTCGGAGCCGATGATGCGGATCAGTCCCGGATCCGCCTGCATCGAGCAGAACTCGAAGTCCTCTCGGCCGGTGTCCGGACCCTGGAGCCAGAGTGCCAGGTGGTATGCCAACTCGGCCACGGGGAACGCCTCTTCGGACCACAGCACACCCTGGTCCTCCCGGATGGACAGCTCTGCCCCGATGTCGAGGAGAAGCACCTCCGGGGGAGCCTCGTGCGGGTCGATGCCGCGCCGTGGCAGATCCGACAGCCCGAAGTCCCGGCAGACGAACCGCATTGCCCGGCCTCCATGAGATCGCAGGCCCTGCGTCCGGGCCATCCGGATACGGACGACCGTACCAAGTCGTACCGGCCACCCCACCCGTCAGCCGAGCAGCGGGACAGGCTTCGGGGAAGGGCCTCCGACCTGGGAACGGTTGCGAGGCCGCACACGTGTGATGGCCCCGCGCACCACGGACTCGACCGTTCGCCGGGCGCGACGGCACGACATCACCGGTGGGCGGCAACCTGGTCCGAGGGGCCCGGGCCGCGCAGTGTGGCGGTCGAGGTCTCGTCGTCACGTGGTGAGGACGAGACTGACGTTGTGTCCGCCGAACCCGAACGAGTTGGCCAGCGCAGCGGACCACTGACCGGTTCGCCGCTCACCGCGCACCACGTCCAGTTCCACGCGCGGGTCGAGTTCGTCGAGGTTGCGCGTGGCCGGAACGGTGCCGTCCTTGAGTGCGAACAGAGCGGCCATGGCACCGACCGTTCCGGACGCGCCCATCATGTGACCTGTCATCGACTTCGTCGCCGTCACCGCGGCGTGGCTGCCGATCACCCGGCCGATCGCCTCGGCCTCCGCCAGGTCACCGGACTCCGTCGAGGTGGCGTGGGCGTGCACGACCCCGATGTCCGCCGGGGCCAGGTCCGCGTCGCGCAGCGCCAGTTCCATGGCGAAGGCCTGGCCTTCCGCGTCGGAGGCCGTGATGTGGTTCGCGCTCGAACTCACGGCGCTCCCGGCCAGCGTGCCGTAGGCGTGTGCTCCACGGGCCCGGGCGAACTCGGCGCGTTCGAGCACCATCATTGCCGCGCCCTCGCCCATGACGAACCCGGACCGCCGGACGTCGAACGGGCGGGACACGGACTCCGGGTCCGCGGACTGCGTCGACAGGGCCTTCATCTGAGCGAATGCCGCGATGGTGAAGGGGTGCAGACATGCCTCCACCCCACCTGCGACGACCACGTCCGCCCGCCCGCTGCGGATCAGATCCTGCCCCAGGGTGAGGGCCTCCGCCCCGGACGAACAGGCGCTCACCGGAGTCCTGGCGCCTCCCTTCGCGCCCAGGTCCATGCTCACCCAGGCAGCCGGCCCGTTGGGCATCAGCATGGGGACCGTGAACGGCGACAGCCGGCGAATCCCGGCGCGTTCGAAGATGTCGTCCTGCCCCAGCGTGGTGAGGACACCGCCCGTCCCCGTACCGATGACGACGGCGAATCTCTCGGGCTCGACCTGCGGGGCACCGGCGTCCTGCCAGGCTTCGCGCGCACTGAGGACGGCGACCTGCTCACCGCGGTCCAGCTTCCTGGCCTCGACCCTCGGGAGCAGGGAGGCAGGGTCCACCGTGAGCCCGGCCGCAACGTGCACGGGCAGGTCCGCGGCCCACTCCTCCTCCAGGAAACGCACCCCCGACCTACCGTCCAGCAGCCCCGACCATGACGACGGCGCATCGGCTCCCAGTGGCGTCATCGCACCGACGCCCGTCACCAGCACACGACCGTTACGGGTCATACGAGCCTCCATGAATTGTTCAGTTGCTACATAGGGTCGGACTTGCTCTCATGGGGATCATGCCAGCTTCGGGAAGGGGAATCAGGGCAGTGGGCGACTGATTCGAAAGCGGGAGATTGTAATGTTCCAACAATGAGCGAGGGTGAACTCGTGGTGCCCCAGAAGATGTCGGCGGTCACCTGCCGGGGTGTCACCAGGGCATGCGGCATCCACGACGGGGCGGGTCGACCGTCGACGGCAGGGGTGCCGCAAGGGGGGTGTGGCACCGGACCGCGGACGCCGGGGCGTGCCCGCCGCACCGGCCTCGTCGTGGCATCGAGGGTGTGATGCCCGTGGCGGTCTCGTCGGTGATCCGCCGCGCGGCCTCCTCGGCCCACCCGGCAGAGCGTCACCACTGCGCGGTGCGTACGGTTCCTGCGACGGGCGCGCCGGGCGCGACGGGCCTCGGTGTTACCGGGCGCCGGGCAGCGCCACCCGGACGGTGAGTCCTCCGCCGGGATTGGGGGCCAGGGCCAGCTCGGCGTGGTGGGCGCGGACGATGCTGGAGACGATCGCCAGTCCGAGACCGTGGCCGCGGCGCGTGGGGTCCTTCTCGGCCAGGCGGCCGCTGCCGCGCAGGAACGGCTCGGTGAGGCGGTCGACGGTGTCGGACACGGACGGTCCGGTGTTGGTGACCGTCAGGAGCGTGCGGCCGGGGTGGGCCGGGTCGGGGCCGGTGGTCAGGGAGAGCGATCCGCCCATGGGCTGGTTGTGCCGTACGGCGTTGTGAAGCAGGTTCAGGACGAGCTGGCGCAGCAGGACGCCATTGCCGGTGACCGGGGCCGGGCGGGTGTCGGTGAAGAGGGCGATGCCGCGTGTCCCGGCCTCCTCGCGGACGGTGTCGACGGCGCCCCGGGCGATCTCGGCGAGGTCGAGCCGCTCCATGGCAGGCGGGGTGTTGTCGAGGGCGGAGAGCTGCAGCAGGGCGTCGGTGATGTCGATGCCGCGCTGGTTGGTCTCGCGGAGCCGGGAGACGAGCCGGTGGTAGTCCTGGCCGTCGGGGTCCGCGACGGCCACGTCGAGCATGGTGCGGCTGACGGCGAGCGGGGTGCGCAGCTCGTGCGAGGCGTTGGCGGCGAAGCGCTGCTGGGCGTCGAAGGACCGCTGCAGGCGGGCGAGCATGTCGTCGAAGGTGTCGGAGAGCTCGGTGAACTCGTCGCGCGGACCGGTGAGCCCGATGCGGTGGTCCAGGGAGCCGTCGGCGGCCCGGCGGGCCGCCCCGGTGATGTCCTGGAGGGGGCGCAGGACACGGCCCGCGATGAGCCAGCCGGCGCCGAGCCCGATCAGCGCGAGCAGCAGCAGGGTGACACCGGAGGCCTTGACCAGGGCCTGAAGGATGTCCGGGCGTGTGGCGACGGCCGCGGCCTGCGGGTTCACGTCGCCCAGCGGGTAGTTGGGCACGAAGCGCATGGCCAGGTAGACCATGACCAGACTGAACGCCCCGGCGACGACGACGAAGAGGGCGTAGGTGAGAGTGAGCTTCATCCTGGCGGTCAGCCGCCGCGGCCGCCCGGGCCGGGCCGGGTCCTCGGCCGTGTCCGCTCCTGCGGTCCGGTGGGGTGCGGGCCCGCGGCTCACTGCTTGTGCCCCGTCGTCCCGTGGCGCCCCGCCGGCTCGTCGAGACGGTAGCCGACGCCGGGCACGGTGTGGATGGCCGACGGCTCACCGAGCCGCTTGCGGAGCGTGGACATGGTGATGCGCACCGCGTTGGTGAACGGGTCGGCGTTCTCGTCCCAGGCCCGTTCCAGCAGCGTCTCCGCGCTGACGACGCCGCCTCGCGCGGTCATGAGGACTTCCAGGACGGCGAACTGCTTCCTGGTGAGTGCCACGTACCTGCCGTCGCGGAAGACCTCGCGCCGGAACGGGTCCAGCCGGATCCCGGCGTAGTCGATGACGGGGGGTGTGCCGTCCTTGGGCCGGCGGGCCAGCGAGCGCAGACGTACGACCAGTTCCTTGAGATCGAAGGGCTTCGTCAGGTAGTCGTCGGCGCCGATCTCGAACCCGGTGACCTTCTCGTTGATCAGACCCGCCGCGGTCAGCATGAGCACACGGCAGCCGAGGCGCCGCTCCACGATGATCCGGCACACGTCGTCCCCGTGCGTCCCGGGGATGTCCCGGTCGAGCACGACGACGTCGTACTCGTTCACATCGAGACGCTCCAGCGCGGTGTCCCCGTCCGTGGCGATGTCGGAGGCGATGGCTTCGAGCCGCAGTCCCGCCTGCACCGCCTCGGCGAGATACAGCTCGTCCTCGACAATCAGCACCCGCATACGGTCTCTCCTGCTCTGCGCCTCACCCGGCCGGTCGTCGGCCAGCGCGTACCACCCTCATGGGAACAGTACGGGCATATCGAAAATGTATCGGGAAATCGAAACGGCCCGACAACACGGTCCGCCGTTCACTCGTGGCATCGGTCCGCGGCACCCGCCGCCCGTACGAGATGCCCGGAGGCGACCATGCACGACGACCCCACCGCGAACAGCTCCACCACGGCCTCGCGGCGCTTCCCCGGCCGGAAGGCGGCAGGAGCCGGCGCGGCCGCGGTGGTGGCGCTGGCCGTGATCTGGGGTGCGACGGCCCGGAGCGAACCGGCCGCGCGGGCCACCGCCGCGGACCGAAAGCCGGACGCCGGCGAATCGGGTGCGCAGGCCGCCCCGGAAGGCACCGGCGGAGGCGACCGCCCGGACGGCCGTGAGCTCACCCCTTTCGACACCCGCTACCCGGCCGTCGGCCGCCTGGACCAACGCCTGCTGAAGGCCGTGCAGAAGGCGGCCCGGGACGCCCGTGCGGACGGCATCGAATTCCGGGTCACCTCGGGATGGCGCAGCAAGGCGCACCAGCAGCGACTGCTGGACGAGGGCATCCAGAAGTACGGGAGCGCCGAGAAGGCGAGGCAATTCGTGAACACTCCGCAGAAGTCGACACATGTGTCCGGGAAGGCGGTCGACATCGGTCCCACCGATGCCGACGACTGGCTCATACGCCACGGCTCCGACTACGGCCTGTGCCAGGTCTACAGCAACGAGATGTGGCACTTCGAGCTTCTGACCGGCCCCGGTGGCACCTGCCCGGCGCCCCTGAGCAACGCGGCCGGCTGACCGGCGATGCGTTCAGCCCGTGAGTCGACGACGCCCCCTTCCGAAGGACATGCCATGGCAGATCTGCGCGAGGACCCCTACCCGGATGTGCACATCGGAGGCGGATTCTCCGATCCCGCCGAGACACCGACCGCCGGTCCTGGTCCCGGTCCCAGTGCCGGTCCCAGTTCCGGTCCCGGTTCCGGTTCCGTCGGGCTCGGCCCGGGGCGGCGCGGGGGCCGGTGTCTGAGCGCCGTCGCCGTGGCGACGGGGCTCGTGCTGGTCTGCCACTCGTTCGTGCCCGATGTTCCGGGCAACCCGGGCAGCCTGCTCGAAACCGTGCTGCCCTGGACCGGTCTGGCCGTGCCGGTGCTGCTCCTGGTCGCCCTGTGCCGCAGGTCCGTGCCCGCGGTCGTCGCCGCCCTCCTTCTCGGTGCCGTGTGGTGCGCCCTGTTCGCGTCCCTGGTCCTCGGCGGGCGCGGTGACGCCGAGCCGAACCTGACCGTGGTGACCCACAACGTCAATGCCGCCAACCCCGACCCCGGCGCGACCGCCCGGACGCTGCTGGCCGCCGACCCCGACCTGGTGGCCCTGGAGGAGATCACCGACGAGGCGCTGCCCGCCTACCGGAAGGTGCTGGACCGCCGGCTCAGCCACTTCGTGCACATCGGCACCGTCGCACTGTGGAGCCGCTACCCCGTCACCGAATCCCGGCGCGTCACCATCGATCCCGGCTGGAGCCGCTCCCTGCGCGCCCTGGTCCGGGGACCGAAGGGCCCCGTCGCCGTCTATGTGGTCCACCTGCCCTCGGTCCGCGTCGGCGCATCCGGTTTCGCCACGGCCCGGCGCGATGACACCCTCACCGCTCTCGTCCGGGCCCTCGACCACGAACGGCAGAAGAAGATCCTTCTGCTGGGCGACCTCAACGGCACCACCACCGACCGCAGGCTCGCACCACTGACGTCCCGGCTGACACCGGTCAAGGACAAGGCCGGCACCGGCTTCGGCTTCAGCTGGCCCGCGGCCTTCCCCCTCGCCCGCATCGACCACATCCTCGCCCGGGGCATCACCCCCGTCGATGCCTGGACCCTCCCCGCCACCGGCAGCGACCACCGTCCGGTCGCCGCGGACCTCAGGACGTAGCCGACGGGGCGGGCCCACTCCGTGCTTACCCCCGGAGTAATCGACATGCCGCCGGAGCCCGGACAGGCTGGGCCGCATGACACACAACGCGCTCGCGGACGCCACCCGCACCACCGTCCGGAAGTTCCTCGCCCTCCGCCTCTCCGGGGACACCGAGGGGCTCACCGCGCTCTTCACCGACCAGGTCGACTGGCTGCTCGCGGAGAACCCCTCGGCCCCATGGATACGGCCCCGCTCCACCGCCGCCGAATGCGCGGCCCAGTTCGAGGAGCTGATGGCGCACACCGTGCCCGAGGACTCCCGGGCATCCGTCGACACCTTCCTCGTCGACGGCACCGACGCCGTCCTGATGGGGCACCTCTCGGGGACCGTCCGTGCGACGGGCAAGACCTTCGAGGGGCCCTTCGCGATGCGCCTCACCGTCGAGGACGGCCGGATCACCCGACTGCATCTGTACGAGAACAGCCTGTCGATCGCGGAGGCGTGCGCCCACTGACGGGGTGGGCGGCCACCGGTTCCGGTGCCGCCCGTGCGCTTTCAGGGACGAGGCCCCGCAGCGGGCCCCGGGTCCCCTGCCTCGTGCCGGGTCACGGTCTCGCCGCGGATGACACGCGGCGCCCCCGTTTCCCCCTCGGTGCCCTTCGGCTCCTTCATCGCCTTCGCCTCGGCCTTGAGGATGCGGGCCGACTTGCCTGCGGAACGGGCCAGTTCGGGGAGTCTCTTGGCGCCCAGGAGCACAATCACCACGATCAGGATGATCGCGATCTCACTGATTCCGAACATCAGTCGTCCCCGTCCTCGTCGTCGTTGTCGTCCTCGAAGAAGTCCCCCACCTCGTCCACGACTTCGGCGGCGACCATGCCCCCGACGACGCCGACCGCGAGACCTGCCGCGCCCACCGCGACGGCCGTGCCCAGGCCCGGACCGGAGCGGTGACCGCCGTCGTGATGGTGGTCCTCGTGGTGGGCATGGTGCCCGGCATACGGGTCGCCGTGGCCGTACGCGGAGCCGTCCGCGTACGCCGACCGGTGCTCGACCAACTGCCGGAGCCAGCCGTCGACCAGGGCCTGCCAGTCCTGGTGGTGGATGCCGTCGTGCGCGACCGTGAACCGGGTGAGCGCGTCGTGTCCGCCGGAGTGGAACCCGCCGCGCCTGTCGGCCTCCAGGACCACCTCCATGCCGCCCGCGGTGGCGAGGAAGGTCACCTCGATCTCATTGACCGCGTGCGCGTACTGCGGCGACGGGGACAGCTCGATCTCCTGGTAGAAGGGGAGCTGCTGGCCGGTGCCGCCGATGCGTCCGTACTCCAGATCGGCGGACTCGAAGCCGAAGCCGAGCCGGCCGAACGCTTCGAGGACCGCCTCCTGCACCGGCAGCGGGCCCACCGCGAGCCGGTCGAGATCGCCCTTGTCCCTGGCCCCGGCGACCGACACCTCGGTGCGTACACCGAGCACGATGCCCAGGCTCTGTCCGTACAGCTCGGTGACCGGTGTCTCCCAGGGCAGCGCGACCGTGAACGGAATGCTCAGCTGCTCGCCCTCCGCCAGCCGGAAGCCGCCGCCGACGGTGAAGCGCTCGAAGGCCACGAGGCGCTCTTCCTCCTCCTCCCCGCGCTCGTCCTCCACCCGCGCGACGAGTTCCAGCGCGATGTGGTCGATGTCGAAGTCGGCGCTGCCGCCCTTGAGATGGACCTGGCCGGACAGGGGGCCGCCGGGAGCGGCGGCCCCGGCGGTGAGGACGGTGTCGACGGTGGGCCCGCCCACGCCGAGCGAGCCGAGCAGTCGTTTGAACACCATCGCGGCGTTCACTCCCTTATGTGCGTACGAGGGGTGCGGGGAGTCCGGGAACGCCGACGGCGGCTCCCGTTCTCTACAGACATGTAGAGCATAGGGCCGGTGGTGAGGCTTCCGGAGCCGGGAGGCCGTGGTGGACGGGAAAGTCCGAAAAGAATCGCTCAGGAGGTCCGGGTAGCCGCTTGACGTGCGTGTTTTGCCGTGCTTTTACCGTACGGGACGGTGGTCGGAACGGGTGCGGGGCCGTGTGGTGCGTGTGCACCACACGGCCCCGGACCGTCAGCAGGGTTGCCGGGTCAGCCCTTGCGGGCGTTGACCTCTTCGGTGAGCTGGGGAACGACCTGGAAGAGGTCGCCGACGACGCCGTAGTCGACGAGGTCGAAGATCGGGGCCTCGGCGTCCTTGTTGATCGCGACGATCGTCTTGGACGTCTGCATGCCGGCCCGGTGCTGGATCGCGCCCGAGATGCCCGAGGCGATGTACAGCTGCGGCGAGACGGACTTGCCCGTCTGCCCGACCTGGCTGGAATGCGGATACCACCCGGCGTCCACCGCGGCACGCGAGGCACCCACCGCCGCACCCAGCGCGTCGGCGAGCGACTCGATCAGGTGGAAGTTCTCCGCACCATTGACACCCCGCCCACCCGACACGACGATCGCCGCCTCGGTCAGCTCCGGACGCCCCGTCGACTCACGCGGCGTCCGCCCGGTCACCCGCGTGCCCGTGGCCAGCGCCGAGAACGACACCTCCAGCACCTCCACCGCACCCGCCGCCGCACACGCCTCCACCGGCGCGGAGTTCGGCTTCACCGTGATCACCGGCGTCCCCCGCGAGACCCGCGAACGCGTCGTGAACGACGCCGCGAACGCCGACTGCGTCGCGACCACACCCCCCTCACCCGCCTCCAGATCCACCGCATCGGTGATCACACCCGAACCGATCCGCACCGCCAGCCGCGCCGCGACCTCCTTGCCCTCCGCCGACGACGGCACCAGCACCGCCACCGGCGACACCACCCCGACCGCCGCCTGCAGCGCATCCACCTTCGGCACCACCAGATACTCCGCGAACTCCGGCGCCTCCACCGTCAGAACCCGCACCGCACCATGCTCACCCAGCACCCCGGCCGTACCCGCCGCACCCGCACCCACCGCGAGCGCCACCGGCTCACCGACCCGACGCGCCAGCGTCAGCAACTCCAGCGTCGGCTTGCGAACCGCACCGTCCACGTGATCGACAAAGACGAGAACCTCAGCCATCGGACTTCAATCTCCTGCCACTAGCAAAGAACAGACGGAAAACACACACAACAGGTCGGGACTCAGATGAACTTCTGCCCCGCGAGGAACCCGGCCAGCTGCCGCCCGCCCTCACCCTCGTCCTTCACGATCGTGCCCGCCGTCCGCGCCGGACGCTCCACAGCCGCATCCACCACCGTCCAGGCACCCGCCAGACCGACCTCGTCCGCCTCCACACCCAGATCATCCAGATCCCACGACACCACCGGCTTCTTCTTCGCC
>NZ_JBEZLL010000047.1:0-39090 GCF_040652135.1 Streptomyces sp. NPDC048295 | reverse complement strand
CACCACTCGGCCGACCGATACCGTGGGGGTCGTGGGGATCAGAACTCGGTGGTGACCTTGGCTCCGCGTGACACACACTCTGTGTCACGGCCCGCGGCTCTGTCGTACTGCGGTGTTACGCGGTCGGTCAGGCAGACTTCCTGCTGTCCCGCGGGTGTACGGCGATGTTCATGGCTCCGGAGCGAAGGACCGCCAGCCTCTCGGCGAGCACTTCCTCCAGCTCCTCGCGTGTGCGCCGCTCCATGAGCATGTCCCAGTGCGTGCGCGCAGGCTTGCCCTTCTTCTCCTCGGGGCCATCCCCGTCCACCAGGAGTGCCATGGCGCCGCACGCCTTGCACTCCCACTCCGGCGGAATTTCCGCCTCTACCGAGAACGGCATCTCAAATCGATGTCCGTTCTGGCATGCGTACTCCACCGCCTGGCGCGGGGCCAGATCGATGCCGCGGTCCGTCTCGTAGCTGGTAACCACGAGTCGCGTGCCGCGGAGAGCTCGCTCACTCATGAATCGTGCCTCCCGGGCTTGTCGCCCACAGGACAGGTGTCGCTGTCGTCGTCATCCGGTCAACGTCCGGTCGGCGTTAAAGATTCCCGTTGCCGGTCATGCGTCGCCCGTCGTGCCGCTGCTTTTTCAGGTTTCCCAGGGTTCCAAGTACCCAGCAATGCCCGGTTTGTCACATCTGGCGGAAGTTGTCACCCAACGCTTCGGCTTCTTCCGCTCGCAGTAACGGTCCTCCGGGCAGGCCAAAGGCGTACACTACCGGCCTTTCACTTCAACGTCTAAATCCGTTCGGGTACGGGATTGCCCGCGGCCGCCACGGCCCGCCGGATCGGCACCCTCGCGAGCAGCACGGAGCCGACCACGAAGAAGATCACCAACGAGATGATGGCATCCCGGTAGCTGCCGGTCAGCTGATAGGCGAGTCCGAACACCAGTGGCCCCAGCCAGCTCAGCCCGCGGTCGCTCATCTCGTACGCGGAGAAGTACTCGGCCTCCTTGCCTCGCGGCACCAGATGGGAGAAGAGCGAGCGCGACAGTGCCTGGCTGCCGCCGAGCACCAGGCCGATCGCCGACGCCAGTACATAGAAGAAGACCGGCGCCCCGGCGGGCAGGAAATATCCGGCGACGAGAATCAGCGTCCAGAAGACGAGCGACCCGAGGATCGTGCGCTTCGCGCCGTACGACCGTGCCAGCCGGCCCATCCCCAGCGCTCCGGCCACCGCGAGCACCTGCACCAGCAGCACCGCCGTGATCAGGGTCGTCTGGTCGAGACCCAGCTCCTCCGAGCCGTACACCGAGGCCTGGGAGATCACCGTCTGCACGCCGTCGTTGTAGACGAGGTAGGCCAGCAGGAAGGAGAGCGTCAGCGGATGGCGGCGCATGTCGCGCAGGGTGGCCATCAGCTGCCGCCAGCCCGAGCCGACCGCCCCCTCGCCGCCCGCCGTCACACGCCGGTCGCGCAGCCGGCGCAGCGGCACCAGCGTGAAGGCACCCCACCACAGGCCGGCCGACGCGAGACAGATCCGTACCGCGTCGGACTGGGAGAGGCCGAAGGAGTCGTGGCCCGTGTACAGGACCAGGTTCAGGACCAGGACGAGCGCGCCCGAGGTGTAGCCGAAGGCCCAGCCGCGCGAGGAGACCGCGTCCCGCTCCTCCGGCTCGGCGATCTGCGGCAGGTACGCGTTGTAGAGCACCATCGAGACCGAGATCGCGGCGTTCGCCACGATCAGCAGGAAGGCGCCCAGCAGATAGCGGTGGCCGTCCAGGAAGAACATGCCGGTGGTCGCGGCGGCACCCGTGTAGGCGGCGGCCGCGAGCAGCGGCTTCTTGCGCCCCGTACGGTCCGCGGCGGCGCCCACGATCGGCATCACGACCACCGCGACCACCACGGACACGGAGACCGCGTAGGCGAACAGCGACCCGGCGCGGACCGGGATGCCGAGCGGGTGCACGAAGCCGTCGGCGTCGGCGGCCGCCTTGGCTATCGAGGTGAGGTAGGGGCCGATGAAGACCGTCAGGACGCTCGTCGAGTAGACGGAGCAGGCGAAATCGTAGAAATACCAGCCGCGCTGTTCACTTCTGCGGCTCGCGGCAGCGGCGGAATCCGCAGTCGGTTCCGTCGGCTCAGCGGTTTCCGCGGTCTCGGCGCTCAACCCGCACCCCCTCGTCTCTCCCCGTGAAGACCTGGCACGGCCGGCATCAGGCCCAGGCCCCCCGCTCGCTCAGCACCGTGCGCAGCGTCTCGATGTGATCGGTCATGATGCCATCCACGCCGAGGTCGAGGAGCGCTGCCATCCGCTCGGGCTCGTTCACGGTCCAGACGTGCACCTGGAGTCCTCGCGCGTGCGCCTCGCGCACGAAGCGCCGGTCGACCACCCGGACGCCGTTCTGGCTCTCCGGCACCTGCGCGCACACCGCGCCCGCCCGCAGCGCGGCCGGGATCCCGTACGAGCGCAGCCGCAGCCCGAGAACGCCCCGGACGCCGTAGGAAGTGGCGAGCCGGGGGCCCGCCAGCCGGTGCGCCCTGGCGACCCGGGCCTCCGAGAACGAGCCGACGCACACCCGGTCCCAGGCGTCCGTGCGGCGGATCAGCTCGACCAGCGGAACCAGTGCGGAAGCGGTCTTGATGTCGACGTTCCAGCGGGCCTCGGGGAAGGTCTCCAGCAACTCCTCGAACAGCGGCAGTGGCTCCCGGCCCGCCACCCTGGCCCGTCGCACCTCGCTCCAGGGCAGCTCGGCTATCCGGCCGCGGGCGTCCGTCACCCGGTCCAGGGTGGCGTCGTGGAAGGCGACCAGGCGGCCGTCCGAGGTCGTGTGCACATCGGTCTCGAAGTAGCGGTACCCGGCGTCGGCGGCCCGGCGGAACGCGGCCGTGGTGTTCTCGATCCCGTCCGCCGCACCGCCCCGGTGGGCGAACGGGATGGTCGCGGGATGGTCCAGATAGGGGTGGCGTACGGAGGTCACTGCGGAAGTATGGCCTGCTCCGGTGCCGGTGCGGTGACGGTGGTGTTCCCATGGTCCGGCGCGGATACGACGGCCGCCTCCTCGGCGGCTTCGGCGTTCTCCCCGGCCGGCTCGCCGCCGACCGCGAAGAAGCGCAGGAAGAACTGGGCGAGCGGGCCGATGGCCAGGGCGTACACGACCGTGCCCGCCCCGAGGGTGCCGCCGAGCAGGAAGCCGGTCGCCACGACCGCCACCTCGATCAGCGTCCGCACCAGCCGGATGGAGCGGCCGGTGCGCAGATGCAGCCCGGTCATCAGCCCGTCGCGGGGCCCCGGGCCGAACCGCGCCGCGATGTACAGACCCGTGGCGACGCCGTTGACCACGACCCCCGCGGCCATCACGGCGGTCTGCGCGGCGAGGCCGTGCACGTCGGGTACGAGCGCGAGCGTGCCGTCCATGGCGATGCCGACGGCGAAGACATTGGAGACGGTGCCCAGGCCCGGGCGCTGCCTGAGCGGTATCCACAGCAGCAGGACGGCGGCGCCGACGATGATCGAGACGACCCCGATGGACAGTCCGGAGCGCTCGGCGAGCCCCTGATGCAGTACGCCCCAGGGTTCGAGACCCAGACCGGCGCGGACCAGGAGCGCCGAGCTGGCTCCGTACAGCGCGAGACCGGCGTACAGCTGGATCAGCCGACGGGTGAGGTGAGCCCCGCGAGGGGCGGCGGCGTTGGACAAGGGATGCCCCCTGGTGTGGTGATGGTGGACTGCCGCATGTCACTCTGTGGCAGGGGATTGGCTGCCAACTATGGCCAATCCGAGGAAGGTGGACTGATTTCCATGGCTCAGTGGACTTCGGCGGTGGGTGCGGCGCAGCTCGCCCGGCAGCTCCAGGCCCAACAGCCCCGGCCCGCAGGACCGGGGGCCCGCAGGCCCCCCGCCTATCGTGCGCTGGCCGACGGGATCCGTCTGCTCGTCCTCGAAGGCCGGGTGCCGGTCGCCGCCAGGCTCCCCGCCGAACGCGAGCTGGCCCTCGCCCTCTCCGTCAGCCGCACCACCGTCGCCGCCGCGTACGAGGCGCTGCGGACCGAGGGGTTCCTGGAGTCCCGCCGGGGAGCCGGCAGCTGGACCGCCGTGCCCGCCGGGAACCCGCTGCCCGCACGCGGTCTGGAGCCGCTGCCCCCCGAGTCCCTCGGCTCGATGATCGACCTGGGCTGCGCCTCGCTGCCCGCCCCCGAGCCGTGGCTGACCCGGGCGGTCCAGGGCGCCATCGAGGAGCTCGCACCGTACGCCCACACCCACGGCGACTACCCGGCCGGGCTGCCCGCGCTGCGGCAGATGATCGCCGACCGCTACACCGGGCGCGGCATCCCGACCATGCCCGAGCAGATCATGGTCACCACCGGCGCGATGGGCGCGATCGACGCGATCTGTCATCTCTTCGCGGGCCGCGGCGAGCGGATCGCGGTGGAGTCCCCGAGCTATGCCAACATCCTTCAGCTGATGCGGGAGGCGGGTGCCCGGCTGGTGCCGGTGGCGATGGAGGAGGGGCTCGGCGGCTGGGACATGAACCGGTGGCGGCAGGTGCTGCGGGACGCGGCGCCGCGGCTCGCCTACGTCGTCGCCGACTTCCACAACCCCACCGGCGCGCTGGCCGACGAGGACCGGCGGCGTGCGCTGGTGGACGCGGCCCGTTCCGCCGGTACGGTCCTGGTGGTCGACGAGACCATGAACGAGCTCTGCCTCGACCCCGATGTGCGGATGCCCCGCCGGGTCTGCGCCTTCGACCCGGCGGGCTCCACCGTGATCACGGTCGGATCGGCGAGCAAGGCCTTCTGGGCGGGCATGCGCATCGGCTGGGTGCGCGCCGCCCCGGATGTGATCCGCAGCCTGGTCGCCGCCCGTGCCTACGCCGACATGGGCACACCCGTCCTCGAACAGCTCGCCGTGAACTGGCTGATGCGCACCGGCGGCTGGGAGGAGGCCGTGCAGGTCCGGCGCGAGCAGGCGCGGGAGAACCGGGACGCCCTCGTCACCGCGGTCCGCCGGGAGCTGCCCGACTGGGAGTTCTCCGTGCCGCTCGGCGGCCTGACGCTCTGGGTGCGGACCGGCGGCCTCTCCGGCTCCCGGCTGGCGGTCGCCGGGGAGAGGGTCGGGGTACGCGTCCCCTCCGGTCCCCGGTTCGGGGTCGACGGCGCCTTCGAGGGATACGTACGGCTGCCGTTCACGGTCTCGGGGCCCGTCGCGGACGAGGCGGCGGCACGGCTCGCGGCGGCGGCGCAGCTGGTCGGCTCGGGAGCGGGCGCGGGGGCCGAGGCGCCGCGGACATTCGTCGCCTGACCCGGGAAGGGGTGCGGGGTGAGGGGCCGCCGGTCCCTCACCCCGCGGGCGCGCGCGTTCAGTCGGTGACCGCCACGGTCACGGCGCGCGGCAGTACCGGCTCCGGGACGCCCGGGGCGGCCGGCACGGCCGCCTCGACGACCGGCTCCTGCCTCTCGGGGAGCAGCCCGAGGACCGCCTGCCGCTCCGCCTCCCCGGTCGCCTCGTCGTACGGGTCGGGTGTGGCCGGGACCTGCAGCCGGAGCACCGGACCGGTTCCGAGCCGGGCGTATCCGCGGCCGGGCGGGACATCGGCGGCCGGGGTGGTGTGCGGCTCGGTGCCGAGCACCGACTCCACCTGCTCGCGCGAGCAGTGGCCGAGCACGGCCCGGGCCCTGAGCTGCGTCCGTACGGTCTCGCCGAGGGCGTCCAGGCCGTCGAGCTGATCGGCCAGCACCACGGTCACGTTGGCCGCCCTGCCGTGCCGCAGCGGCACCTGGAGCAGCTCCTGCGGATCGGGCCTGCCGTCGGCGGCGGCCGGATGGCCGAGGACCCCGGGCCGGTCCAGCAGGATCCAGAGCGGGCGTCTGATGTCGTCGGGCAGGGGGTGGCCGGCCTGCCGCGCGCGGTTGGCGGCGATCAGCCGCCGCTCGGTCTCGTGGGCGGCCCACTCCAGGGCCTCCAGCGCGCCGGTCGGCCCGCACTCCACGGCCAGCACGCCGTCCCGCCCGGTCAGGCAGGCGTACTCGCCGGTTCCGCCGCCTTCGACGATCAGGATGTCGCCGTGCTGGAGCGCCTGCAGGGCGATGGAGCGCATCAGGGTGGTGGTGCCGCTGCCGGGCTGCCCGATCACCAGCAGGTGCGGCTCGGTGGAGCGGGCGCCGTTGCGCCAGACGACCGGAGGGGCGTCGCGGGTGGTGTCGCCGTCGTGCACCGGAACGGTGCGCTGCACCGAGTCGCCGTCGGTGAAGCCCAGTACGGTCTCGCCGGGGGCGGTGACGAAGCGCTGGGCGCCGATCGAGGTGGGCAGGGGGCCGAGGACGCTCATGACGAGCTTGTTGCCCTCCTCGTCCCAGGCGAAGTGGTATTCCCGGCCGCGGCCGGACTTGGCGTGCAGCAGCCGCTCGATCCGGGCACGGGAGGCGGCCTCGCTGTCGGTGAAGTAGGCGGGGTACGTCACCTGGAGACGGGTCAGCCGCCCGTCGCCGTCGAACTCGTAACCGCTGAAGGCCTTCTCCCAGTCGCCGCCGTGGGAGAACAGCGGTCCGGGGTCCTCGGCCACCGAGAAGTACGGCACGAGCGCCTCGTACAGCGAGCGCAGCCGCGCCGTCCCCGCCTCGTCGGGGCCGGTCTTCACAGGGGTCCGCTCCCGCCCCGCCCAGGCGGCCGCGCCCATCACCGTGACGAGGGCGATCAGACCCCCGTACGGCATGAGCGCGAACGCGAGCACGCAGGCCGCGACGAGGAACAGCGTGGGGCCACGTCTGTCCTTGGGCGTCGCGGCCCACTTCTGCCGTCCGGCTCCGGCCAGCAGTCGCAGACCACGAGTGATCGTGATCAGCGGATGGAGGACGTCCGTGGCGTTGTCGGCGGCCGTGCGCGCGAACTCGCGACTGCGAGTGATCGAGGCGCTGCCGCTGCTCAGAATGCGGGGGAGTGGTCGCCGGGCCACGTCGGTCTCCTGACGGGGTGGGAGCGGTCGCGGGGGGTCAGAACTTGATCCCGCCCAGGAGGCCGGCGAGACTCGCGCCGCCCGCGGTGATGCTCGGTGCGATGGCGGTGCCCGCCAGATAGAAGCCGAACATGGCGGTGACGAGGGCGTGCGAGGCCTTGAGGCCGTCCTTCCTGAAGAACAGGAAGACGATGATGCCGAGGATGACGACGCCTGACATGGACAGGATCATGAGTGGTTCTCCTGGTTGGGGGGACAGTCACCATGAGTCCTTCCAGGTTCACCAGAAGTATCTATACGATGAAAGCTGCAATCGGGTGAAAAGTCGTTATTTTCACTTGAATGGCCGTCCGAACGATCCCGATGGGGCGGAACATCCGGTGTCGCGTACTGTTCCGCGGCACCATTCGTGATCCTTTGCCACGGGTGGGCCGGGTCAAGTGCCCGGCCGGGCAGTACCCTGTCGGTTCACTCGTACGGCCCCCACGGCGTACGTCCCGGCAGGTCGACAGCGGTGAAACCGGTTGATGGAAGGCGGTCCGTCCGATGAGCGAAACACCCGATCCCGAGGTGGTCGAGCTGGCGACGAAGGTCTTCGACCTCGCTCGCCGCGGTGAGACCGACGCGCTCGCCGCTTACGTCGACGCCGGCGTCCCCGCCAACCTCACCAACGACCGGGGCGATTCGCTGCTGATGCTCGCCGCCTACCACGGGCACGCCGCCGCGGTCACGGCCCTCGTCGGCCGCGGCGCCGACCCGGACCGGGCCAACGACCGCGGGCAGACACCGCTCGCCGGTGCCGTTTTCAAGGGCGAGGACGCGGTGATCGAGGCGCTGCTCTCCGCAGGGGCCGATCCGACCGCCGGAACGCCCTCCGCCCTCGACACGGCTCGCATGTTCGGCAAGGCCGACCTGCTGGAACTCTTCGGCTCCCGCTGACCGGGTACGCCGTAAATGTGGTCGCGGTGGCGAAATGGCTGGGTCATCATGACGTCGCGGGCCCGGCTCCGGGCCACCGACGAGAGGCAGAGGAAGATGGTCTACACCAAGCAGAAGACGGCGGTCGGCCGATCATGTTGCTGCGCGGCGTAGTGCCCACCCGGCACTTGGAACTGCACAGTCCCGGTTGCGTCGACAGCTTGATGTGAGGCTTTTTCCATGTTTGATCCGTTCATAGCGCCGAGCGGCACCCTGCTCGGCCTGCTGCAGAGGGGCCGCGGCGACGGCACGCTCCACGCGCTCGCCGCACCACGCCCCGAGGCCCTGGCGGCTCTCAACCACTGCGTCCTGAGCGATCCGCGTCACGACTGGCAGGTGGAGAACCGCTCCCTCTACTACGCGCGCCTGTATCTCGATCTCGACGGCGGCATCGAAGAGATCGAGCGTCACCTGTGCGATCCCGACGACCACCTCGACACCGACGACTCGCGCACCGGTCTGGCCCTCGCCGTGCTCGGCCACCTCGCCTCGTACGGACGCGGCGACGCCCTGGCCCTGCTGCGGCGGTACGCCGCGACCGGCGCCAACTGGGCCTGGGCCCTCGACGAGCTCGCCCTGCGCGACGACGACGCCGGGCTCCGTGCTCTGGCCGTACCCGTGCTCGGCCGGTTCCCGGCCACCGAGGAGGGCGCCGCCGAGCTGGCCGCCGCCGTACGGGACGCCTATGAACCCCGCCCCTGGCGGCTCTGGGCGGACGACCCGCGCGACGCGGTCGGCGCCAGGGTCCGGGCCGCCTCGGAACAGGGCTCGTTCGACCGCTGGCAGCGCCAGCTGCGCCCCGGCGGCCCCCGTCCCGGCTGGAGCGTCCAGGCGGTCTTCGACTGGGCGCAGCAGGGTCTCGAACGCGGCAGCACCCTCCATGTGCCGGCCGCCCGCTGCCTCACCGCCGTCGCGGGCCCCGAGGACCGGCCCACGATCGTCGAGGCCGCCCGCAGCGGCCCGGAGGGCGCACGCTGTGCCGCGCTGCACTACCTGGCCGAGGCCAGGGACCCGGCCGTGCTCGACCTGATCGAGGCCGGAGCGGTCGGCGTCTCGCGCACCGTCGCCGACGCCTCCGTCGCCGCCTTCGAGCGGATGTGCGGCGACGCGGCGGTGGACCGTGCCCGGCGCTGGGCCCGGCGGCCCGACGCGCTCGGTGCCTCCGCGGCCGGTGTGCTCGCCTGCCGGGGCGGCGCCCAGGACGCACCGCTGGTCCTCGGAGCGCTCCGCGAGGCCGTACGGGGCGAGGGACCGGACACCCCGCGCCTGTGGACGCTCGTCGACGGCGCGGGACGGCTCGGCATCGCCTGCGCCGCCCCCGTGCTGCGGCACGTGTACCGGGAGACCTCCTCCTCGCATCTGCGCGGCCGGGCGGCCCGGGCACTGGCCGCCACCGATCCCTCCTTCGCCACCGGATTCGCCGTCGAATGCCTGTGGGACTGCGAGGAGACCACCCGGGAGGTCGCCGCACTCCACGCGGAGACCGGCGACATCAGGGTCGCCGAGCGGCTCCGCCGCCTCGCCGCCGACCCGGCCGAGGAGGCCGAGGTGCAGACGGCGGTACGCAGCCGGATCGGGCCCGACACCCCCGCGGCCTGACCGAGTACGAACAGCGACGCGCGTCGGGGGGCGCGCGGCGCGAACGGGCGGGACCGGAAGCACCCCGGCCCGAACGCTCACGGGACGTTCCCCGGACGGAAAGATCCAAGTCGGCCCGGCCACGCCCGGCGCGGCGACAACACACACATGCGTGTCGTCATCGTCACCGAGTCCTTCCCGCCCGATGTCAACGGCGTGGCCCACTGCACCCTCCAGACCGCCCGGCATCTCGCCGGCCGCGGCCACGAACCGCTCGTCATCGCCCCGGCCACCGCCGGCGCGACGACCACGTCCCGTCCGGACCGCTCCGGTCCCTCCGCCACCTTCGAGGCCGACGCCCCCTGCCCCGTGGTACGCGTTCCCTCCCTCCCCCTGCCCGGCTATCCCCAGGTACGGGTCGCGCTGCCCGGCCGCCGGCTGACCGTCGCACTCACCGCCCACCGCGCCGACCTCGTCCACCTGGCAGGGCCGTTCGTGCTCGGAGCACGGGGCATGACGGCCGCCGCCCGGCTCGGCCTGCCGGCCGTGGCCGTCTACCAGACCGACCTGGCCGGCTACGCCCGCACCTACCTCGGCACCGGCGAGAGCACCGTCTGGCGCCGGATGCGCACCGTGCACGCCGCCGCCGACCGCACCCTCGCCCCGTCCACCGCCGCCCTGAACGACCTCACCGACCACGGCGTGCCCCGGGTCCGGCTGTGGCCGAGAGGCGTCGACACCACACGGTTCCGGCCCGGTCTGCGGGACGAGGCACTGCGCCGCCGGCTCGCACCCGGAGGGCAGCGGATCGTCGGGTACGTCGGACGGCTCGCCCCGGAGAAGCATGTCGAACTCCTCGCCGGGGCCTGCGCGGTCCCCGGGGTCCGGGTCGTGGTCGTCGGGGACGGACCCAGCGAACCGTCGCTGCGCACCGCCCTGCCCGGCGCCGTCTTCCTCGGCCGCAGGACCGGGGACGAGCTCGCCCGGGTCTTCGCGTCGCTGGACGTGTTCGTGCACACCGGACCGTACGAGACGTTCTGCCAGACGGTGCAGGAGGCCATGGCCTGCGCGCTCCCCGTGATCGCCCCGGCGGCCGGCGGACCCCTCGACCTCGTCCGCCACGGGCGCACCGGGCTGCTCGTCCCCCCGCTCGACGCCCGCGCGGTGACGGCGGCGGCCGGCACGCTCGCCGCCGACCCCGCGCTCGCCTCCGCCTACGGCGCCGCCGGCCGGGCCGCGGTCGAGGGACGGACCTGGCAGGCCGTGGGCGATCAGCTCCTGGACCACTACGACGAGGTGCTGCGCGAGCGGACGGCGGTGGCGGCGTGAGCGGCCGGGGCGAGCGCATGGTCATCGTCCGGCTGGCGAACTTCGTCACCCCGTCCTCCGGCGGGCTGCGCACCGCCCTGGACGAACTCGGCCGCGGCTACCTCGCCGCCGGCCACGAACCGGTGCTCGTCGTACCCGGCGCCGGACCGGGCGACGAGCGCACGGAGCAGGGCCGGGTGATCACGCTCCCGGGGCCGGTCCTGCCGGGCAGCGGCGGCTACCGCGTACTGACGGGCCGGAGCAGGCTCCGCCACCTCCTGGAGGTGCTGCGGCCCGACCGCCTTGAGGTCTCCGACCGGACCACCCTGCGCTGGACGGGCGAATGGGCCCGCCGCGCCAGGGTGCCCGCCGTGATGGTCTCGCACGAGACCGCCGACGGGGTGCTGCGCACCTGGGGCCTCCCGGCGGCCGCGGCACGCCGCGCGGCCGACCGCCTGAACGCGCGCAGCGCCCACGCCCACACCCGGATCGTGTGCACCACGCAATGGGCGGAACGGGAGTTCCTGCGCATCGGCGCCCGCAACGTGGTGCGCGCCCCGCTCGGCGTGGACCTGAGGCGCTGCCGCCCCCAACGGCGCAGTACGGCGCTGCGCGCCGGGCATCTGCACGGTCAGGACGTGCTGATCCTGCTGTGCTCGCGGCTCTCGGTCGAGAAACGCCCCCGCCGGGCCCTGGAGACCGTTGCCGAGCTGCGGAGTCAAGGCGTGCGGGCGGCACTGCTCGTCGCGGGCGACGGCCCGCTGCGCGCGGGGCTGGAGACCTGGGCCCGGGCACAGCGGCTGCCGGTCGAATTCCTGGGCCATGTACGGGACCGGCAGACGCTGGCGGATCTGCAGGCGGCGGCCGACATCTGCCTGGCGCCCGGACCGGCGGAGACGTTCGGCCTGTCCGCGCTGGAGGCACTGGCCTGCGGCACCCCGGTGGTGGCGAGCGCGAGCTCCGCGCTGCCGGAGGTGATCGGCGGTGCCGGAGCCGCGGCCCGGAACACCGGCGAGGCCTTCGCCGCCGCCGTACGCGACGTGCTCGGGCGCCCGTCGGACGGACGCCGTGCCGCCGCGAGGAAACGGGCGGAACTCTTCGGCTGGGACCGCTCGGTGGCCGCGTTCCTGGCCGCCCACGAGGTACCGGACCGGGGCGGGAACCCGGGGGTGCGGGCCTGAAGGGCGGGTCGGTGGCGCACGGTGCACCGGGGGCGCCGATGCCGTTCCCACGCCCCGGATCCCGCGCCCGGCCGGTACGGGGCCGCGGCACGCTCGCACACCTCGGCCGGCGCACGGCGGACCGTGCCGTCCTGGGCCGTCGTCCGTGCCGCGGGCCAGTATGGAGGGATGACCGGACGCTGGGAGTTCTGGATCGACCGAGGCGGAACGTTCACCGATGTCGTGGGCCGGGACCCCGGCGGGCACCTGGTCACCCGCAAGCTGCTCTCCCACGACCCGGACCGCTACCGCGACGCCGCCGTGGCCGGGATCCGGACGCTGCTCGGCCTCGGGCCCGGCGACCCGGTCCCCGCCGACCGGGTCGCCGCAGTGCGGATCGGCACCACCGTCGCCACCAACGCCCTGCTGGAACGGCACGGCGAGCCGACCGTCCTGGTCATCACGGAAGGCTTCCGGGACGCCCTGCGCATCGCGTACCAGAACCGGCCGCGCCTCTTCGACCGCCGCATCCTGCTGCCCGAAGCCGTGTACGAGAGGGTGATCGAGGTCCCCGAACGGATCGACGCCCACGGCCGGGTCGTCACCCCGCTGGACCGGGAAACGGTCACCGAACGGCTGAGGGCCGCCCACGCCGACGGACTGCGCAGCGCCGCCGTCGTCCTGATGCACGGCTACCGCCACCCCGGACACGAGAGCGCCGTGGCCGAAGCGGCCCGCGAGGCGGGCTTCACCCAGATCAGCTGCTCGCACGAGGTGAGCCCGCTGATCAAGCTCGTACCGCGCGGCGACACCACCGTCGTCGACGCCTACCTCTCACCGATCCTGCGCCGGTACGTCGAGGAGGTCGCCGGTGAACTCGGCGGCATCCGGCTGATGTTCATGCAGTCCAACGGCGGGCTGCGCGAGGCCTCCCACTTCCGGGGCAAGGACGCGGTGCTCTCCGGCCCGGCCGGCGGCGTGGTCGGTATGGCCCGCACCTCCGAACAGGCCGGATTCCACCGGGTCATCGGCTTCGACATGGGCGGAACGTCCACCGATGTGTCCCACTACGCGGGCGAGTTCGAGCGCGAGCTAGGCACCCGGGTCGCCGGGGTGCGGATGCGCGCCCCGATGATGAGCATCCACACCGTCGCGGCCGGCGGCGGCTCCGTCCTGCACTTCGACGGCCGGCGCTACCGGGTCGGCCCCGACTCGGCGGGCGCGATCCCCGGCCCGGCCTGCTACCGCCGCGGCGGCCCGCTGACCGTCACCGACGCCAACGTGATGCTCGGCCGGATCCAGCCCGCGCACTTCCCCGCCGTCTTCGGACCGGACGGCGACCTCCCGCTCGACGCCGGACCGGTCCGCGAACGCTTCGACGCGCTCGCCGAGGACGTGGCGCGCGCCACCGGAACCCGGCGCACGGCCGCCCGGACCGCCGCCGGCTTCCTGGAGATCGCCGTGCTCAACATGGCGAACGCGGTCAAGAAGATCTCCGTGCAGCGCGGGCACGACATCACCCGCTACGCCCTGACCGGCTTCGGCGGCGCCGGTGGCCAGCACGTCTGCGCCGTCGCCGACTCCCTGGGCATCGACACCGTCCTCGTACCGCCGCTGGCGGGCGTGCTGTCCGCGTACGGCATCGGCCTCGCCGACACCACCGCGATGCGCGAGCAGTCGGTGGAGGCGGAACTGAACGAGGCGACCCGGACCGAAGTGGGCGCACTCTGCGAGGAGCTGGCGGCCCGGACCCGCGCCGAACTGCGCGCCGACGCCGTCCCCGACAGCGCGATCAGCACCCGTGCCCGTGTGCTGCTGCGCTACGCCGGTACGGATTCGAGCCTTCCCGTCGACCTGGACATCGTGCCCGCCATGGCCGAGGCGTTCACCGCCGGCCACCGGGCCCGCTACGCGTTCACCATGGACAAGCCCCTGGTCGTCGAGGCGGTCTCGGTCGAGGCGACCGGAACGGCCGGCCGGCACGAGCCACTCGCGGCCGAGCCCACGCCCGACGCGGGCACCCGGCCCCGGCCGCGTGACACCGTGCGGATGTTCGCCGACGGCCGATGGCAGGACACCCCGCTCCACCGCCGCGAGGAACTGCGTCCCGGGGACACCGTGACCGGGCCCGCCATGATCGCCGAGGCGGACGCCACCACCGTCGTCGACCCCGGCTGGCGGGCCGCCCTCGCCGGCACCGGCCATCTGCTGCTCACCCGGGTCCGCCCGCGCCCGGACCGCACGGCCGTCGGCACCGGGGTCGACCCCGTCATGCTGGAGGTCTTCAACAACCTCTTCATGTCGATCGCCGAGCAGATGGGGGTGCGCCTGGAGAACACGGCACACTCCGTCAACATCAAGGAGCGGCTCGACTTCTCCTGCGCGCTCTTCGACGCGGACGGCAATCTGATCGCCAACGCCCCGCACATCCCCGTCCACCTCGGCTCGATGGGCGAGTCCATCAAGGAGGTCCTGCGGCGCAACGGCGCCACGATGCGTCCCGGCGACGCCTACGCCATCAACGATCCGTACCACGGGGGAACCCACCTGCCCGACGTGACCGTGGTGACCCCGGTGTTCGACGGTGCCGACGGCGACAAGAGGCCGGAGCTTCGCTTCCTCGTGGCCTCACGCGGACACCACGCCGAGATCGGCGGCATCACCCCCGGCTCCATGCCCGCCTTCAGCCACACCGTCGACGAGGAGGGTGTGCTGTTCGACAACTGGCTGCTGGTACGCGACGGCAGGTTCCGCGAGGACGAGACGCGCGAGCTGCTCACCACCGCCGCGTACCCCTCCCGCGACCCGGAGGCCAACCTCGCCGACCTGCGCGCCCAGATCGCCGCCAACGAGAAGGGCATCGCCGAACTCCGCCGCATGGTCGAGCAGTTCGGACCCGACGTCGTCGCCGCGTACATGAGGCACGTGCAGGACAACGCCGAGGAGTCCGTCCGCCGGATCATCGCCCGACTGCACGACGGCGCCTGCCGCTACGAGACCGACAACGGCGCGTTCATCGAGGTCGCCCTCACCGTGGACCGGGCCGCCCGCTCCGCGGTCGTCGACTTCACCGGCACCTCGCCGCAGCAGCCGGGCAATTTCAACGCGCCGAAATCCGTGGTCATGGCGGCCGTGCTGTACGTCTTCCGGACCCTGGTCGCCGAGGACATCCCCCTCAACAGCGGCTGCCTCAAGCCCCTGGAGGTCCGGATTCCGGAGGGCTCCATGCTGGCCCCCGTCCACCCGGCCGCCACCGTCGCGGGAAACGTGGAGACGTCCCAGGCCGTCACCGGCGCCCTGTACGCGGCCCTCGGCATCCAGGCCGAGGGCTCGGGCACCATGAACAACCTCACCTTCGGCAACGAACACGTCCAGTACTACGAGACGGTGGCGAGCGGTTCGGGCGCGGGCGACGGCTTCGACGGCGCCGACGCGGTACAGACCCATATGACCAACTCCCGCCTCACCGACCCCGAGATCCTCGAATGGCGCTACCCCGTCCTGCTGGAGAGCTTCCGGGTCCGCGAGGACAGCGGCGGCAGCGGGCGCTGGCACGGTGGCTGCGGCGTGGAGCGGCGGATCCGCTTCCTGGAACCCGTCACCGTGGCGCTGCTCTCCGGCCACCGCCGGATCCGGCCGTACGGCATGGCGGGCGGCGAACCCGGAGCGCCGGGCGACCAGCACATCGAGCACCCGGACGGCCGGGCCACACCGCTGCGCGGCTGCGACACGGCCGAGCTGGAGCCGGGGGACGTACTGGTGCTGCGCACACCGGGCGGCGGGGGCTACGGCACCCCGGAGCCGGGCAGCGACGACGGTGCGGAGAGCGGCGGGGAACGGCCGTGACACCATGGCCGGCCGGCCCCGGAACAGGGGTCGCTTCTGCGCCGTTTCGACCGTTGTCGGTGTGAGGACCTAATCTGTGCACCGTGACTTCGCCTGCCTACACGGACAACGCTGCGCCCCAGCTCAGCGCGGGGCCGCGACCCGCCCCGGGCCCGGCCGCCGACGAGGGGCTCTCGCGGCGGCTGCGCGCGCTCGCCTGCACGGCGCCGCTGCACGACCTCGATGTCCGCAAGGCGAATCTGGCCGGTGAGTACACGGTCTACGCGATGGCCGAGGTCGCCCTCGCCGCGATCGACCTCGTCACCCTCAACATGGACTTCGACACGGGTGCCGACCACGACCAGATAGTGACCAGGCTGCTTCCCCGCGTCGCCGCCCAGGCCCCGGGCCGCCCCGCGGCCGAGCACGAGCGGGTCGCGCGCTGGGTGCTGGAGAACCTGATCAACGTCGGCAGCGTGGACCGCGGATTCCGTGCGGTGTACGGCACTTTCGGCCCCGACGGGGTCTACGTCCGCCGGGACTACGACTTCAAGCTGATCGAAGAGGTCCCGGGATACGGCGGCACCGTCTACCTCCGCGCCACCGACGAAGCGGTCAACGTCCTGGTGGGCGCCCTCGACACGGACGTCACCAGCGCCCAGATCGCCGCCGAGGTGAAGCTGGAGGTCCTCATCAGCCGGGGCCGCCTCGCGGACGCCCAGCTCGCCGCCGAACAGGCCCGCTACCGCACCGTGCAGTACGCGGAGACCCTCCGCAAGACGCTGGAGGCCACCCGGCGCAACGTCCGCGCGGTCGACTGGCTCAACGCGGTCCCCGACATGATCGCCGAGGCGCTGGACCACGTCGCCGACCGCTACCGCCACGAGAACGCGATCCTCACCAACATCCGCAAGGCGCGCGACGAGGCGGAGGAGCCCGAGCACAAGCGCCGCGCCGCCGAACTCGTCGACATCGTCAAGGACTGCATCCGCCGCCACACCCAGCTGCAGTCCCGCCTGCTGGAGGCCGGACCGCTGTTCCGCGCCGAACAGGACCGGCAGGCCTTCGCCACCCCCACGGCCCGCGCCGGCCTCGATCTGTACGGCCAGCTGGTCGCCCCGCTGCTGCCGCTCCCCGTCGAACAGGCGATCCGCGTCACCGACGCCTTCTTCGCCCGCGGCACCGGCCTGCGCACCCCCACCTCGGTACGGGTCGCAGACCTCGTCGGCATGCTGCTCACGCCGCCCCTGGAGCGGGAGAACCTGGGCGCCGAGATGCCCGAGCCCGATCTGATCGCCACCCCCGACGACAGCAGGTTCAGCGAGGAACAGCTCGCGAGCGCCATGGAGCTCCTGGACCTGGAACACGACGCCCCGCGGCGCCTGTCCGGCCTCCTCGCCGAGGCCCGGCGCCGCGATCCCGAACTGCCCTACCTGGTCGCCCTGCTCGCGGTGCACGCCGCGAGCCCGCCGGTCGGCACCGCCTACCGGCAGGGCGAACAGCGCCTGCTGTTCTCCGTCGACGACGGCACGCAGCTCGACGACATCGAGTTCGGCGGCGCGGACCTGATCGTGGGCACGGCCCTGCTGGACGCGGCCGGAATGGCCGCCGACCGCACGGAGGCGTCATGACCGGCGCGGTGCGCGCGGCACCTCGCACACCGACCCGGCCGGCCCCCGCAGGTACCCACGCCACCGACCGGACCGCGCCGCCCCGGACGGACACCGCGAGAGCCGGCGCCGTCCACCCCGTACCGAAGAGTTTCCGCAACAAGGAGCGACAGTCGTGAGCGACCACCGCGCACAGCACGCCGACGCGTGGGGCGAGCCGACCGCCGGGTACGCGACCGAGGGCGCCGGGCCCGCAGAGCCGGCGGGCCCCGCGGCCACCGCGCCCGTCACCCCGGCCGACGCGGCCGACGCCGCCCGGCTCGTCGCCTTCGGCCTCCAGCCCAAGCTGCTGCCCGCACGCGACGCCGAATACGCCGAACTGCTCCGCCGCTACCGGGAGGAACCCGCCTTCGCCCGGCTCGCCGACGCCGTGGCGACCGGACTCGGCCTGATCGTCCTGGAAGTGTCCACCCGCGCGGGCATGGCCGTGACCGCCGACGAGGACTCGGTCTTCGCCGTCCGCATGGGCGACTACGCCCGCCGCGCCTCGTCCGACTCCGCCGACCGCTTCCTGCACGGGCTCGCACACCTGGCCGTCGCCGCGATGGCCTTCCCCCGCCCCGAGGACCTCGCCGACGACGCGTACATCGGCCGGATCACGGTCAACGGCGTCGACTCCTTCGTCCGCCAGGCCTGCCACCGCCTGGAGGAGCGCGCCGAGGAGCACGGCGACAACACCGACCCGGCCACCGACGCCCCCGGACTCGAAGCGGCCTGGCGGATCTACGCCCGGCGCAGCTCCACCGGCGCCACCAAGGACGCCCGGCGACTGGCCGGCTCCACCACCGGAATCGTCGGCAAGGCCGTCGCCTTCCTCACCGACTCCGGCTTCCTCCAGCGCACCGGGGACGACGCCGGAGGCGCCTTCCGCACCACCGCCCGCTACCAGCTCCAGGTCCGCGACATGGCCGGCAGCGCCGCCATGGCCGAACTCCTGGAGCTCGGCGTCGTACCGGTCACCGACGGCACGGCGACGCTGCTGCCGCCGCCCGGCACCGACGACCTGGAACTGGCCGCCGACGCCGGCCTGCCCTTCCACGCCTGACCGGCCCCGCCCCGCCACCGCCACCGCCCTCTGCCTGAACGACGAGAGTCCGCCGCCATGTACGAGCTGTCCCGGGTCCGCCTCTACTCCATCGGACCTGCCGGCGCACGCTACGCCGACACCGTGCTCGACCTGCGCGGAGTGGGCGAGCCCGTGCCCGACCCCGCACCGGCCCAGGCGGAGTTCTTCGAGGAGGAGCCGGTCGGCCCGCCGCGCCGCCCCGCCCCCGCCGGTGTGCTCTTCCTGGAGAACGGCGGCGGCAAGTCGGTGCTGCTGAAACTGATCTTCTCGGTGATGCTGCCCGGCCACCGCAACACCCTGGGCGGTGCCAGCTCCGGCGTGCTGCGCAAGTTCCTGCTCGCCGACGACTGCGGGCACGTCGCCCTGGAGTGGCAGCACACCCTCACCGGCGAGTGCGTGGTCGTCGGCAAGGTCAGCGAATGGCGTGGCCGTCAGGTCTCCAACGACCCGCGGAAGTTCGCCGAGGCCTGGTACTCCTTCCGGCCCGGCCCCGGCCTCAGCCTGGACTCCCTGCCGGTCGCCGAGGCGACGTCCGTGCGCCGGCCCGCCGAAGGCGTCTCCGGAGCCCAGGGCCGACGGCGCACGATGAAGGGCTTCCGCGACGCCCTCACCGAGGCGGGCAAGTTCTACCAGCACCTCGACGTGCACTGGGAAGAGATCCACGACCGCTGGAACGAACACCTCGGGGACCTCGGACTCGACCCCGAACTCTTCCGCTACCAGCGTGAGATGAACGCCGACGAGGGCGAGGCGGCAGGGCTCTTCGCGGTCAAGAAGGACTCCGACTTCACCGACCTGCTGCTCCGCGCCGTCACCGACACCCGCGACACCGACGGCCTCGCCGACCTGGTGAGCGGCTTCGGCAACAAGCTCGGCCGCCGCGCCGAACTGACCGCCGAGCGCGACTTCACCGCAGGCTCCGTCGACCTCCTCGGCCGGATCGTGGAGGCCGCCGGAATCCGCTCCCGCGCCCGGGACATCCACGCGGGCGCCGAGCGCCGCACCCGTACCCTCGCCCGCAGGCTCTCCGCCCGCGCCGGACAGGAACGCGGCCGGACCGCCGAGCTGGCCCAGCGGGTCACGGGCGCCGCGCACACCGTCAGCACGGCCGAACAGGCCCGCAGCCGCAGCGCCCTGATCGCCGCCGAACTGGCCTTCCGGCACGCCTCCCTGGCCCTGACCGCGGCCGAGAAGGGCGCCGCCGCCCAACGCCGCGAGCTGGGCGACGCCCGCACCCTGCACTCCGCCTGGCAGGCCGCCGAGGCGGTGCTGCGCCACCGCGCCGCCGCCGACCGCTCCGCACGGGTGGCCGCCGCCATCCGCGAGGCCGAGCGGGATGCCGCCCCCGCGCTCGCCGCCCGCGCCCGGGCCGCCGCCGACCTCGTGCGGGCCCTGCACACCGCCGCCGAGGCCGGCGAGACGCTCGCCAACGAGGAGGAGGAGCGCTCCGACACCCTCCAGGCCGCGGGCGAGACCGCCCACCGGGACGCCACCACCGCCGCCACCGAGGCCCAGCGCGCCCGCAGCGAGGCCGGACATCTGCGCCAGCGCCTCGCCGAGGTCGAGCAGGAGACCGCACAGGCGGTACGGGCCGGCTGGCTCGACGACACCGCGCCGGACGCCGACCCGGCGCGCGCCGCCCTCGCCGCCAGCGACGCCGAGACCTCCGCCGTCGCCGCGTGGGACACCGCCAGGGGGGCCGCCCGCTCGGCGGCCGACGTGGCCAGGGAGGCCGCGGCCGCCGAGAGCCGCGCCGAACTCGCGGCGGCGCGCGCCGCCGATGCCGCACACGCCGCGGAACAGTCCTACGAGGCCGAGCTCAGGGCCGCCGAGTCGATCGCCGCCGACCACCGGCTGGCCGACCTGCTGGGCCTGCCCGCGGCACACGGCACCGGCGTGCCCCGGCCCCGTCGCGGCGCGGCCGGAACGGACCCGGAGGCCCAGAACGGCTCGGACACCACCGACCGGAGGACCGCCGCGGAGACGACCGGCCGCGCGGTCGAGGCGACTCACCCCGCTCACCCCTCCCACACGGCCCAGGGCACCCACACCGCCACGGCAGAACAGACCACCGCCCACGAACAGCCGCTCACCGCCCAGGAACTCGACCGCAGCGCCGACGAACTGCGGGAGCTGCTCGACCAGTCCATCACCTCCGCCGAACGCCGCCTCTTCGAACTGCGCACCGCGGCCGCCGACGACTCCCGCATCCTCGGCGCACTCGGCGACGGCGGACTGCTGCCGCCCGGACCCGACGTCCTCGCCACCGTCGAGTACCTCGGCGAGCACGGCATCCCCGCCCTGCCCGGCTGGCGCTACCTCGCCCAGGCCGTCGACCCCGCCGACCACGCGGCCGTCCTCGCCGCCCGTCCCGAGCTCGTCGACGGCGTGGTCATCACCGACCCCGACTCGCACGCCCGCGCCCGTGAGGTGCTGAGCGGCGCCGCGCTGCTGCCGCGCTCCGCCGTCGCCGTCGGCACCGCCGCCGCGCTGCTCGCTCCCGTCCCGGCGGCGGGCACCGGCCCGTCGGCGGACACGGAAGGCGTGTTCCTCGTCCCGCCGAACCCGGCGATGCACGACGAGCACGCCGCCGACGAGGAGCGGCAGGCCCTCAGGAGCCGGGCCACGGCCCGGGACGAGGACATCCGCACCCTCGCGTCCCGCCTCACCGGCGACCGTTCCCTCGCCGCCCGCATCGGCTCCTGGCGGGCCGACTGCCCGCCCGGCATGCTCGCCGAGCTCGCCGAGGCCGCCCGCACCGCCCGCACCTCCGCTCGGACCGCCGAGGCCGGGCTCGCCGAGGCCCGTACGGTCCGCGCCGAGGCGGACGAGGCCGCCGCGGACACCGCCCGCGTCCGTGACGAGCGCCAGGAGGCCGCACAGCGCGCCCGCCGCGCCGCCGACGCCCTCGCGGGCCTCGCGTACCGGCTCCGCGAACGCGCGGGCTGGCAGGTGAAGCTCCGTGAACTCGTCGACGAGGCGGCCGAGTCCGAAGCCCGTGCCACCGTCTGCCTGGAGCGGGCCCGCGCCGCCGACGAGGACCGCAGGGCCGCCCAGCGCGCCGCCGACGACGCCCGGCGCACCGCGCGCGCCCTGCGCGCCGAACGGGCGGAGATCGCCGGCGCCCCCGAGCAGCTCCCGGAGCCCGGGGACGACGAGATCCCGCGCCCCGCGCTCCCCGCCCTGCGCGAGGCGTACCGGGCCGCGTCCCAGCTGTACGAGAAGGTCGGCGTCGGCGCCGACCTGCGCGCCGAGCAGGCCCGCGCGGAGAGCGACGAGAGCGCCGCCCTCGCCGAGCTGGACCGGCTCACCAACAAGGTCCGCACCCGCGCCGCCCAGCTCCTCGAAGGCACCGACGGCGCGGACGGCCCCTCCCGGCAGGCGGCCGCCGCCCGCGCCGAGTCCCTGGTCCAGCTCCTGGAGACCAGGGCCTCCACGGCGAGCGAGCAGCTGGGCCGGCTCCGCGGCGAGACCGAACGCCTGGCCCCGGCCGACGGCGAGCCCCACCACACCGAACTCCCCGAGGAGCTGGTCCCCGCCGACGCCGACCGGGCCCAGACCCTCCTGCGCACCGCCACGGCCGAACTGGCCTCCGCCACCGAGGCCCTGGACACCGCCCGCGCCGCCCACGCCGAGCTGCTGCACGCCCACCGCACCGCCGAGGACTCGGCAGGCGGCTTCGACGAGACGGCGGCCCTCCTGCGCGACGTGCTCAGGGACCACGGCGCGGACGACGACACCGAGGCCCCCGAGCCGTACCCCGGCAGCCTCGACGAGGCTCGCCGGTCCGCCGCCGAGGCGCGCCGCTCACTGCGCGGCTGCGCCGCCGACCTGTCCACCGCCGAGAGCGCCGTACGGGAAGCGAGCGACGTCCTCGTACGGCACGCCAACTCCACGCGCTACGAACAGGTCCGCACCCCTGCCCGTCAGCAGATCCGCGAGCTGCCCGCCGCGGCGCTGCCCGAGCACGCCGAGAAGTGGGCCGTCGCCTTCGCGCCCCGGCTCCGGGTACTCACCGACGAGCTGGCCCAGCTGGAGCGCAACCGCGACTCCATCGTCGACCGGCTCCGCGGTCTCGTGGAGTCCGCGCTCACCACGCTGCGATCCGCCCAGCGGCTCTCCCGGCTCCCCGAAGGACTGGGGGAGTGGTCCGGTCAGGAATTCCTCCGGATCCGCTTCGAGGAACCCGACCAGGCGACGCTCACCGAGCGGCTCGGCGAGGTCGTCGACGAGGCGACCCGCGCCGCGCTGAAGAAGAACTCCGATCTGCGCAGGGACGGCATGTCCCTGCTGCTGCGCGGGGTGCAGGCGGCGCTGGAGCCCAAGGGCATCGCCGTGGAGATCCTCAAGCCGGACGCGGTGCTCCGCGCCGAGCGCGTCCCGGTCGGACAGATGGGCGATGTCTTCTCCGGCGGCCAGCTGCTCACCGCCGCCATCGCCCTGTACTGCACGATGGCCGCGCTGCGCAGCAACGACCGGGGCCGTGACCGGCACCAGCACCGGCACGCGGGCACCCTCTTCCTGGACAACCCCATCGGCCGCGCCAACGCCACCTATCTGCTGGAGCTCCAGCGCGCGGTGTCGGACGCCCTGGGCGTGCAGTTGCTTTACACGACCGGACTCTTCGACACCACGGCGCTCGCCGAATTCCCGCTGGTCATCCGGTTGCGCAATGACGCGGATCTTCGTGCCGGGCTGAAATACATCAGCGTGGAGGAGCATTTGCGCCCCGGTCTGCCGCAGCAGGACCCGAACGGCGAGACGGTGCACGGAGAGATCACCGCCACCCGCATGTTCAAGCGCGCCACGACACCTGTCGGCACAGCCGAGGAGAAGTAGGGCGGGCCGGGAAGCAGGGCGGGCGGGACACGCGGGCCGGAGCCGGAGGACACTCGCGGCTGCGGCCCGCCGTTGCTCAGGCCCGTGAGAGGCGCTCCGCGCCCCGGCGGCGTATCCGGGCCTCGTCCCGCTCCGCGGTCCTCTCCGCCCGCCGCGCCCTGCGCCGCTCACGGCGCAACTGCCGCGCCGAACTGCTCGGCACCGAAATCACGCCGTTGCGCTGGTTCCAGACCTGCCGGGTGACCCAGACGTCCAGCACCGACCAGGTCGCCACCACGGTGCTGGCCACGCTGCTCAGCACCATCGGAAAGGCCAGCCAGGACCCGGCGAGCGTGCACAGGAACGCCACCATGGCCTGGATGATCGTCAGCGACATGATGAGCACGGCACGCACGGCGGAGCCGCGCACCGGGTCCGGCATCCGCCGTCGTGCCGCGGGTTCTTCCACCCACAGCTGCTGGCGCGGGATCGCAGCCCGGCCCGTGGCCGAACCCGCCGTCACGGCCGGCGCCGACGGCACCGCTCCCCAACGCTGTTCCGTTTTCAAGAAATCTCAACTCCCCACCGCTGCCCGACTTCAGGGTTGCTGCCCGGCATGCGCCGTTTCTACGCGGGCGGATCGGACCATCCTGCCTCGCGGCGTCCGCCCCGCGACGCCCGCCCGGCGGATCGGGCATCGCGACCCCCGTCATGATCCCCCCGAACAGGCCCTGGCCCTGCCCGTGTTGCCCCTGCCCCGTACAGAGAGACGAGTGAAGCGCGGTGAAGATTCCCCCGAGTCGGTATGAAGCGAAGAATTCCAGCCAACTGCCCTGGGGGGCAGGATGAAGTCATGGCTGGGCTCTTCTGCCGCTTTCGCGAATTTCATTGCCCGGAATACCAGGACAACCCGTGACCAACGCCGGATAGCGCGGCTGAAAATCATCCGAAAGACTCTTCGAGTTGTTACTCCGTCAGTAGTAGGCTCGCGCCGTTTGTTGACGAAACACGACCCCCGCCCCGCGGGGTCGAGCTGGGGGAGTCCATGCGCTTTCGCGGAAAGTCCATCCGCAGGAAGATCGTGGCGCTGCTGCTGGTGCCCCTCGTCTCCCTCACCGGACTCTGGGGATTCGCCACCTACCTGACAGGGCGCGAGGCCCGTCACCTGCTGAGCGCGAGCACCATCGTGGAGAAGGTCGCCCACCCTCTGGAGGACACCGTCCGTGCCATCCAGGACGAGCGCCGCCAGACTCTGGTCTTCCTCGCCGACCCCAGGGCCTCCGACGCGCTCCCGCTCCTGCAACGCCAACGCGCGGCCACCGACCGCGTCCTCACCGGCGTCCAGGACAGCGCCCGGCAGAAGGACATCCGCGACGCGCTCGGCTCCGAGGACGACGCACAGCTGAACTCGATCCTCGGCACCGTCGAGGGCCTGGGCGCGCTCCGCGAGTCCGTCGACCGGCGCAGCATCGACCGCTCCAAGGCGATGGAGTTCTACGGCCGGCTCATAGACCCCTGCTACCGCTTCCTGACCGGCCTCCGCACGATGGAGAACGTGTCGATGGACAAGCAGGTCCGCGCACTGGTCGGCATCTCACGGGCCCGCGAAATGCTCTCCCGCGAGGACGCCCTGGTCGCCTCCTCGCTGATCGCCGGACGGCTCACCGCCTCCGAACTCCGCCAGATCTCCGACCTCGTGGCCAACCGCAAGCTGCTCTACGAGATCAACGCCGACGCGCTGCCCGCCTCCGAGCGCCGGCGCGTGGAGCAGTACTGGGCGGGTCCGGACAGCGAGCCGCTGCGGACGGCGGAGAAGACCCTCATCGACGGCGGCCCCACCCAGGACCCGCGCGCCGTCGACGCCGAGCGCTGGCAGGAGGCCGTCCCTCCGGTCCTGGAGCGGCTGGCCAACGACTCCACGGAGATGAACACCCGTTTCCAGGACCGAGGCAAGCCCGCCGGCTACAGCGTCCTGATCCAGGCCGGTATCGCGGGCGTCCTCGGCTTCCTCGCCCTGATCGCCTCGGTGTTCGTCTCCGTACGCATCGGACGGGAGCTGATCCGGGACCTCTCCCGGCTCCGCAAGGACGCCCACGAGGTCTCCGGTGTGAGGCTGCCGAGTGTGATGCGCCGCCTCGCTGCCGGGGAGCAGGTCGACGTCGAGACGGAGGCCCCGCACCTCCAGTACGAACGGGACGAGATCGGCCAGGTCGGCCAGGCCCTCAACACACTGCAGCGGGCGGCCGTCGAGGCGGCGGTCAAGCAGGCGGACATGCGGCGCGGCGTCTCCGAGGTCTTCGTCAACCTCGCCCGCCGCAACCAGGTGCTGCTGCACCGGCAGCTGACGCTCCTGGACGCGATGGAGCGCCGCACCGAGAACACCGACGAACTCGCGGACCTCTTCCGCCTCGACCACCTGACCACCCGCATGCGACGCCATGCCGAGGGCCTGGTGATCCTCTCCGGCGCGGCCCCGTCCCGCCAGTGGCGCAAGCCGATCCAGCTGATGGACGTGGTGCGGGCGGCGGTCGCCGAGGTCGAGGACTACGAGCGGATCGAGGTCCGCCGGCTGCCCCGTCTCGGTGTGGGCGGCCCCGCCGTCGCCGACCTCACCCATCTGATCGCCGAACTCCTGGAGAACGCGACCGTGTTCTCGCCCCCGCACACCGCGGTCCAGGTGCACGGCGAACGCGTCTCCAACGGCTTCACGCTCGAAATCCACGACCGCGGCCTCGGCATGCAGGCCGAAGTCCTCCTGGACGCCAACCTCAGGCTCGCCGAGACCCCCGAGTTCGAACTCTCCGACACCGACCGGCTCGGCCTGTTCGTGGTCAGCCGGCTCGCCCAGCGCCAGAACGTCCGTGTCTCGCTCCAGACCTCTCCGTACGGGGGCACGACCGCCGTCGTCTTCATCCCGGCGGCGCTGCTCACCGACGCACCGGACACGCACGGCACCGGCTTCCGCCTCGACCGCCGCGCCGAGCGGGCGATCGGCAGCGGCGACAGGGCGGCCGGCGAGGTGTCCGGCGGCGACCGGGACCGCAGGGACGGCACACCGGACCGCCGGGCCGCCGGCAGGTCCCCGGGCCTCGCGCCCGTACCGACGGGCCTGGTCGACCCGGTCCTCCTCGACGGGCCCGTCGAGCTCGAAGGGCCCGTCGGAACCCTGGGTTTCGACGGTGACCCCGCGCTCGATCCGCTGCTCGACCCCCTGCTGGGCGGCACCTCCGACATCGACGACACCGAGAGCGAACGCGGCGGCATCTTCCGCGCCCGCGACCTCCGGCGCGAGGCCGACCGGGACCAGCACCAGCAGGCCACCGACCACTCGGCCGAGCCGACGGCCGGCGTTCGTCCGATGCGCCCGGCCGGCCCGGTGCCGCTGCCCCGCCGCAAGCCGCCGACCCTGATCACCGACAACGGCCGCCGGGTCGACGAAGCGGGCCGCGCCCGTCCCACGAGCGCCGGGCCCGGCATCCCGCAGGGCTCCGCCGACGCGGGCGGACCCGCCACCCGCAGCACGTCCCCCGACGACGGCGTTACGCGTCCAGGGGCGGCCACCGAACCCCGGCAGCCCACCGGCTTCCGGAAACCCACCGAGCCCGCCACATCCGAGGATTCCGTGTCCCGAAGAGCCCCGAGCGTCCGGGAGACCGTGGGTGGTCTGCCCCGTCGTATCCGGCAGGCCAGTCTCGCTCCGCAACTGCGCGAGGAATCGGTCGTCCGCGACACCGAGCCGGCCCGAACGGAACCGGACCAGGACTTCGAGCGTGATGCGGAGGAGGTGCGCAGCCGCATGGCTTCGCTCCAGCGCGGCTGGCAACGCGGCCGACGGCAGAACGCCGAGGACGCGACCGGCCCCGGTGACACAGCACAAGGAACCACTCCGGGAGGGGACGGTCGATGACCGCACCGAACGTCGAAGCAACCAACGCCGCACGCCAGGGCTCCGGCCAGCTCAACTGGCTGCTCGACGAACTCGTCGAGCGCGTCGCCAGCATCCACAAGGCGCTGGTGCTCTCCAGCGACGGCCTCGCCACCGGCACGTCGAAGGACCTGACCCGTGAGGACAGTGAACATCTGGCGGCCGTCGCCTCCGGATTCCACAGTCTCGCCAAGGGGGTCGGCCGGCACTTCGACGCGGGCCGGGTCCGTCAGACCGTCGTCGAACTCGACGAGGCGTTCCTGTTCGTCACGGCGGCCGGTGACGGCAGCTGTCTCGCGGTCCTGGCCGACGCCGACTCCGACGTGGGCCAGGTGGCGTACGAGATGACGCTGATGGTCAAGCGCGTCGGCGCCCACCTGGCCAACGCTCCCCGGACGACCGGTCTGTCCGCCGGGGGGTGAGTGAACGGTGAGCGCCGAATCCTCCAGATCTCCGGCAACGCCCACCGACCCGCAGGCCTCGCGCTGGTACGACGCCGAAGCGGGGCCGGTGGTCCGTCCGTACGCGATGACCCGGGGCCGGACCAGCAGCGCCTCCCGTCATCGGCTCGACCTGATCGCGATCGTCGTCCCCGAACCCGAGGCCGACGATCCCGGCCGGGACCAGACGCTCTCCCCGGAACACGTGGAGATCATCGAACTCTGCAATGGCATGCCCCAGTCGATCGCGGAGCTCGCGGCCGGCCTGGACCTCCCTGTCGGGGTGGTCCGGGTGCTGGTCGGCGACCTCGTCGAGGACGAGCTGGTGCATGTGACCCGTCCCGTTCCGCCGGCCGAGCTGCCGGACGTGAACATTCTTCGCGAGGTGATCAATGGCCTTCGGGCGCTCTAGCCGCAAGAAGCGGCCCGTGGAGCCCGTTACCCTGAAAATCCTGGTTGCGGGCGGCTTCGGAGTGGGCAAGACGACTCTGGTCGGCGCGGTCAGCGAGATCAGGCCGCTGCGTACGGAGGAACGACTCAGCGAGGCGGGCCGCCCGGTGGACGACCTGGCGGGTGTGGAGGCGAAGACCACCACCACCGTGGCCATGGACTTCGGGCGGATCACCCTCCGCGAGGACCTTGTGCTGTACCTGTTCGGCACTCCGGGGCAGGACCGTTTCTGGTTCCTGTGGGACGAACTGGCCCAGGGCGCGCTGGGGGCCGTGGTGCTCGCGGACACCCGGCGGCTGGAGGACTGCTTCGCGGCGGTCGACTACTTCGAACGCCGCGACATTCCGTTCACCGTCGCCGTCAACTGCTTCGAGGGAGCCGACAAGTTCCCCACCGAGACGGTGCAGGCGGCACTGGACCTCGACCCGGACGTGCGGGTGCTCATGTGCGACGCGCGCGACCGCGGCTCGGTACGGGACGTGCTGGTGGCCGTCGTCGAGGACGCGGTGACACGCGAGAACCGTGTCCGGGAGCCCGCCGCGACGTAGCGACCCTCCCGGCCGTCCAGGACCGGACAGGCCCCGGACGACATGGCCCGTACCCCCGCGGACCGGGGTACGGGCCATGCGCCGTCGTGTGACCGGGCCAGGAGTTCTCTCCTGCCGTGACGGACCGTCAAGATCCCTGGCACTCCTGGCGGCAGCCGTTCTCGGCGAGCCACTCGGCGGCCGTCTCGGCCAGCTCCCGGTCGCGTCCCGCCAGCATCATCCGGATCATCTGCACATCGCCGCGGAGCGACCAGGCGGGGTGCCCGAACGTGGCCGGATTGTTCTTCTCGATCAGGAAGTGCGCGGGCCAGGCGGTCCCGTACCCGATCAGCGGCAACGCGACCGCGTACCTCTTGCGCCCCCGCGCCAGACCGTAGGCGGTGACCGCGAGCCCGGTCAGGGTGCCCGTCAGATGGAGCCAGCGGGTCGCGGCCCTGGAGTGCATCGCCACGTAGTAGGGCCAGAACTCTTCGTAGGAATCGAACGTCTGCTGTGACATACGGGCACCGTAGTGGCTGGGACCGCAACCGGACACGGCCGGTCCGCGTCCGAGAGGGAGAAGCGGGCGGCCGGAACCCACGGGGGTGGTTCCTGCCGTCCGCTTCCGCGCACCGGCGTCAGCGCCCCGCGACGGACCGCCGGGCCACCGGGAAGTCGAAGTAGGTGTCCGGGAACAGCTCGGGTTTGAAGGTGTAGTGCCACCATTCCTCGGCCAGATTCACGAAACCGGCGTCCGTCAGCGTCCTCTTGAGGAACTGCCGATTGGCGCGCTGCGTTCCCTGGATACGCGGGTCGTCGGTGTGGGAGAGCGTGTCGAAGCAGTCGAATCCGGTTCCCATGTCCACGGAACTGTCCGGGAACCGCTCGGCCGCAGGTGCGTAGCAGGGCACCTGCGGGCTGCCGGGCCGGTACGGCGGGGTCGGCGCGGCGGGCAGCTTCACCAGCGTCAGATCCACCGTGCTGCCGCGGCTGTGCCCGGACTTCTCCGCGATGTAGCCGTCCGCGAAGAGCCGCGTCTTGTCGACCCGGGGGTAGAACTCGCCCTTCATGGTCTCGTCGTCGAGGTCCTTCGCCCACCGTACGAAGTGGTCGACCGCCCGCTGGGGCCGGTAGCAGTCGTACACCTTCAGCGAGTAGCCCCTGCGCAGCAGCCGGGTCTGCGCGTCGTGCAGGGCCCGGGCCGCGGGCCGGGCCAGGATGCAGAGCGGCTTGCGGTAGCCGTCCACCGGGACGCCCATGAAGTTGTGGGCGGTGGGGTAGCGCATCTCCTGGATGATCGTCGGATCCACCGAGCTCAGCGCCACGAACTCCTCGGGTGCCTTGGGCTCGGGCCGCGCCCGGGCCGTGGGGGCGGCGGCGGTGACGGCGAGCAGGGCGGCGGCAGCGGCCGCCAGGACACGGAAAGCGGAAGCAAGACCTGTCATGAGCACATAATCCAGTAGTACGGGGGAGTCCGCCGGACGATCCGGTACAGTCCGCGCGTGTCCGAGCCGAAGAGCAAGCCCGACAGCGAGCCGGGGAGCACGTCCGGAAACGAGCCGGGGAGCAAGGCAGGGAAGCCGGCCAAGGACTCCCACTGCGGCAGCTGCGGAGCGCCCTACGGGGCCTCCGTCACCTGGCCCCGCACCTGCACCGCCTGTGGCAGCACCGCCTACCGCAATCCCCTGCCGGTCGCCGTGGCCCTGCTCCCCGTCACCGACCACGACGGCACCGCCCTCGTCGTGATCACCCGCACCATCCCGCCCCACCGCGGCGGCCTCGCCCTCCCCGGCGGCTACATCGACCACGACGAGGACTGGAGACACGCGGTCGTTCGGGAACTCGACGAGGAGACCGGCATCGCAGCCGACGAACGGGAGGTCCGCCTCGCCGACGCCCTCAGCGCCCCGGACGGCCACCTGCTCCTCTTCGGCCTCCTCCCGCCCCGCCCCGCAGCCGCCCTCCCGCCCTCCGGCCCCACCGCAGAGACCTCCGGCCACCAGCTGCTCCGTGCACCCACCGAGCTCGCCTTCCCCCTTCACACCCGAGCCGTCCGCACCTGGTTCGACGGCGGCTACCTCTGACCGGCCCCACGACCCCCGCGCACGCCACGGACCGTCCTCACAACCCCCGCACCCGCACCGGGTGGCGCACCGACCCCTCCACGCCCTCCCGTTCGACCACGACCCGCCCGTCCACCCACCGCGACGTGTACCGCTCGACCTCCGCCCGCTCCCAGCCGTCCCCCGCGTCCAGGACCACCGGCCCGCCCCCGCTCCGCCCCGCCGCCGGGGCCCACACCTCCAGCTCCACACCACCGTCCGCACCTCGCACCGGCAGCACCGAACCCGCCCGCGCCAGCACCGGCACCCGCGACAGCGGCGCATCGAGCAGCACCTGCCCCGGCCCCTCGTACACCTCACCGGTCACCGTGTCGTACCAACGCCCCCGCGGCAGCCGCACCGCCCGGCGATCCACGCCGCGCTCCAGCACCGGAGCCACCAGCAGGGCGTCACCCAGCAAGAACGCGTCCTCGCAGTCCCGCAACGCCCGATCCCCGGGCGAACGCCACCACAACGGCCGCACATACGGCGCGCCGGTCAGCCCGGCCAGCCGCGACAGCGTCACGAAGTACGGGCGCAGCCGCTCCCGCTCCTCCAGCGCGACCCGCGCGTGCTGAAGCACCTGCGGCCCGAACTCCCACGGCTCCCGCCGGCCCGCGTCGATCGCCGCATGGGTACGGAACAGCGGCAGATACGCACCCAGCTGGAACCACCGCAGATACAGCTCCGGCGACGGCGAGCCGTCGAACCCGCCCACATCGGGCCCCGAATACGGCACCCCGCACAGGCCCAGCCCCAGTACCAGCGCCAACGAGGCCCGCAGCCCCGGCCAGCCCGTCGCCACGTCGCCGGACCAGGTACCCCCGTAGCGCTGCATCCCCGCCCAGCCGGAACGCGAAAAGAGGAACGGACGCTCCTGGGGCCGCAGCCGGCGCAGCCCCTCGTAGCCGGCACGCGCCATCGCGAGCCCGTACACATTGTGGGCCTCGCGGTGATCACCCCCGCGCCCCTCCAGGAAATGCCGTGCCGAACGCGGCAGCGTCGGATCCCCGAATGCCGCGAACGAGGCCGGCTCGTTCATGTCGTGCCACACACCGGAGAACCCCTGCGCCAGCCGCTCCTCGTACAGAGCGCCCCACCACTCCCGCACCCGCGGATCAGTGAAGTCCGGAAACACGCACTCGCCCGGCCACACCTCCCCGCGCACCACACGCCCCCGCGCGTCCCGGACGAACGCGCCGCCGTCCCCGACCGCCGCCCCCGCGTCGAACACCGCGTTCCCGGGCTCCGCCTTCACCGCGGGATCGACGATCGACACCAGCCGCACCCCGTCCTCCCGCAACTCCTTCGCCAGGCCCGGCAGATCGGGGAAGCGCGTGTGATCGACGGTGAACACCCGGTGCGCGTCGTAGTGGTCGATGTCCAGGTGCAGCACGGACAGGGGCAGCCCCCGCTCCCGGTACCCGGCGACGATCCGCCGCACCTCCCGCTCGCTCCCGAACCCCCACCTGGCGTGCTGCGGACCCAGCGCCCAGGACGGCGGGAGCGCCGGCGCACCCGTGAGCGCCGTCCAGCCCCGCAGCACCCGGGCCGGCGTCCCCGTCACCACCCAGCAGCGCAACGGCCCCCCGTCCATCCGCACCTCGCACGTCCCCGGCCGGTCGTGGCCCGAGCCCGCCCCCTCCTCGCCCTCGCGCAGCGTCACCCGCCCCGACCAGGAGTTGTCGTGGAACATCAGATGCGTCCCCGCGTCACCGACCACGAGCTGCACCGGCATCGTCAGATACAGCGGGTCGTCACCGGGCCCGAACCGCCCGCCGGGATCGGTGTTCCACAGCCCGTACACCCCGTCCCGCAGCCGGGGCCCCGACGCCCGGCCGCCGAGCCCGAAGAACCGCGCGTCCGCCGGCACCTCGGAACGCTGCACCCACCGGGCACCGCCACCCGCGACCGGCTCCCACCAGCGCGGCGGCAGCGCACGCCGGAGCACCACCCCGCCGGGCGTACGCAGCTCCACGGCCCCGTGCCGCGACACCGCGACGGTCAGCCGCTCCGACACCACCTGCCAGCCCCCGTCCTTGTCCGGCTCCAGTACCGCCCGCGGATCCGGCTCCGGCGCCGCACCGGGCAGCGCGTACGACGGCAACGGCTCCGCCCCGTCCCAGCCCCAGAACACCGCACCGCCCACCGCCACCCGCACCCGCAACTCCGAGCGCGCGAACCGCACCACACCCCCACCCGGCTCCGGCTCCGCCCCCACCACGGGGCCGGGCACCCGCGCCCGCTCCGCACCACGCGGCGGCAGCGCCCGCGCGTCCGCACTCCGCCGCCGCCAGGAGGAGCGCACCGTACGCAGCCCCCGCATCGAACCCACCATCTTCACCGAGCGCACCAGGTCACGACCGTCCATGCGGCTCACCCTGCCATCCGACGGGCCGGACGAGGGCTCCGTTCAACTTCCGTTCACCCGGGGCCGGACCAGTGGCCGGACCACATGTACGGACACACGACCATGGGTGGGGAACCCTGGTGCGAAAGACGATCACATGGCATCGTCCGTAAAAGCCGCCTCACGCGCACACCCCAGCACGTGTGCGCGACCCACGCCCATCCCGCGTACCCGTACAGCCAGGGAGCCGCCCCATGACCGCCGCAGCCCACGAAGCCCCGCTCTGGCAGCCCGGCCCCGACCGCATCGCGGCCGCTGCCGTCACCCGCTTCCAGAGCTGGGCGTCCCAGCGCTACGGAGCACCGGCCGAGGGCGGCTACCCGGCACTGCACCAGTGGTCCGTGACCGAACTCGACACCTTCTGGCGGGCCGTCGCCGACTGGTTCGACGTACGGTTCTCCACCCCGTACGAGACCGTTCTCTCCGACCGCACCATGCCCGGCGCCCAGTGGTTCTCCGGCGCCACCCTCAACTACGCCGAACACGCGCTGCGCACCGCCGAGGACCCCCTGCGCACGGACGCCCCCGCCCTGCTCCACGTCGACGAGACACACACCCAGATCCCCGTCTCCTGGTCGGAACTCCGCCGCCGGGTCGGCTCGCTCGCCGCCGAACTCCGCGCCCTCGGCGTCACGCCGGGCGACCGCGTCAGCGGCTACCTCCCCAACATCCCCGAGGCGGTGATCGCCTTCCTCGCCACCGCGGCCGTGGGCGGCGTCTGGACGTCCTGCGCCCCGGACTTCGGCGCCCGCAGTGTCCTCGACCGCTTCCAGCAGGTCGAACCCGTCGTCCTCTTCACGGTCGACGGCTACCGCTACGGAGGCAAGGAACACCACCGGGCCGACACGGTCGCCGAGCTGCGCCGCGAACTGCCCACCCTGCGCGCCGTCGTCCACATCCCGCTGCTGGGCACCGAGGCCCCCGAGGGCACCCTCGAATGGTCCGCCCTCACTTCCGCGGACACCGCGCCCGTCTTCGAGCAGGTCCCCTTCGACCACCCGCTGTGGGTGCTCTACTCCTCCGGCACCACCGGGCTCCCCAAGGCGATCGTCCAGTCCCAGGGCGGCATCCTGCTGGAACACTTCAAGCAGATCGGCCTGCACTGCGACCTCAGCCCCGAGGACCGCTTCTTCTGGTACACCTCCACCGGCTGGATGATGTGGAACTTCCTCGTCTCCGGCCTCCTCACCGGAACCACCCTCGTGCTGTACGACGGAAGTCCCGGCTACCCCGACGTCAGCGCCCAGTGGCGCGTCGCCGAACAGACCGGAGCCACCCTCTTCGGCACCTCGGCCGCCTACGTCATGGCCTGCCGCAAGGCCGGTATCCACCCGGGCCGCGACTACGACCTCTCCCGCGTCCAGTGCGTCGCCACCACCGGCTCCCCACTCCCGCCCGACGGCTTCCGCTGGCTCCACGACGAGGTGGCCGACGATCTGTGGATCGCCTCCGTCAGCGGCGGCACGGACGTCTGCAGCTGCTTCGCCGGCGCGGTCCCCACCCTCCCTGTACACATCGGCGAACTCCAGGCCCCGTGCCTCGGCACGGACCTCCAGTCCTGGGACCCGGCCGGCCGGCCACTCATCGGCGAGGTCGGCGAACTCGTCGTCACCGCGCCCCTGCCCTCCATGCCCATCCGCTTCTGGAACGACCCCGACGGCAGTCGCTACCACGACAGCTACTTCGACATGTACCCCGGCGTCTGGCGTCACGGCGACTGGATCACGATCACCGACCACGGCTCGGTCGTCATCCACGGCCGCTCCGACTCCACCCTGAACCGCCAGGGCGTACGGATGGGCTCCGCCGACATCTACGAGGCCGTCGAGCGGCTCCCCGAGATCCGCGAATCCCTCGTCATCGGTCTCGAAGAGCCCGACGGCGGCTACTGGATGCCGCTCTTCGTCCACCTCGCCGAAGGCGCGCGGCTCGACGACGAGCTGCGCGACAGCATCAAGCGGACCATCCGGGAGAACCTCTCCCCGCGCCACGTCCCCGACGAGGTCATCGAGGTCCCCGCCATCCCGCACACCCTCACCGGCAAGCGCATCGAGGTCCCGGTCAAGCGGCTCCTGCAGGGCACACCCCTTGCCAAGGCGGTCAATCCCGGCTCGATCGACAACCTCGAACTCCTCCACTTCTACGAGGAGCTCGCCCGCACACGTGACTGACCGTCCGCACTGTCAGTGCCCCTGATTACTCTGAGTGAGCAATGATCGACGGCGCACTGGGGGATTCATGGCGCACATCAGGAACAACAGGCACAGCACATCCGTGCGACGCGCGCTGCGCCGCGAAGCAGCCAGCACCATCGGCCTCCTGGCCGACGAGCAGGACTTCGCGGCGATGCGGCGCTACCGCACCTTCGCCTTCGACGACCACACCGCCTATCTCCAGCAGGTGGAGAGCCTGCTGAAAGCCCTCTCCGCACAGGGCATGCACGCCACGGTCGCCCTCTTCGACCCCGAGGAGTACGCGGAGTTCTGCGCCGAATCGGGAATCGCACCCGACACACCGGCCAGCCGCAGCCGCTTCACCGCCGAGATCGCATCGGCCGGCGCCACCGTCGCGTACACCGGACAACCCATCGACACCCTCATCCCGCTCCTGGTCGGCCGGGCCGTCCGCCGGGCCACCTGGGAGTACGCCACGACGCTCCTGGCCGGCCTCGGCGAGTGCGCGGACTGCGGCCAGGACATCGGCCACGCCGCCTTCGACCGCGCCTCGCACCTGCTGCTCCGCATCCTGGAGACGGCGGGCCCCGGCACCCACCACCTGGTCTGCAGCACCCCCACCGACAACGAGCACCTGCTCGCCGTCCTGCACACCGAGCGCGGTACCACGGGCCCCGCCCGGCTCGAATCCGAGGAGGGCGCGGAGTTCGTCACGGTGCTCGCCGTGGCCGTCGCTCTCGAAAGGCCCGGGGGAGTCGTGCTCCGTACGAGCAGCGCCGGCGCCCAGGACCGGGTGCACGGCTGGCGGCTGACCCGCGGCAACCTGGTCCCGCTCAGCGCGGGTGAGGTGTTCAGCGCCTACTGCACCGATGCCGTCACCGGCGAACCGGTCGCCCCGGAGCCGCACGTGGAGTACTGCGCGGGCTTCGACCTCGGCGCGGACGAGCCGGAGGCGCACCACTGACGAGCCGAAGGGGCTCCCCGCCACCACCGGCAGGGAGCCCCTTCACCACAGAAGGCAGCGCGGACTACTCGCCCGACAGCACCATCTGAGCCGCGACCCGCGCCTCCTCGGCGGAGTCCGCCGCACGAGCGGCGGAAGCGGCGCGCTCGCACTGCGCGAGTGTGTACTTCGCCAGCGTGGCGCGTACATAGGGAATGGACGCGGCACCCATCGACAGGGAGGTCACACCCAGCCCCACCAGGACACAGGCCAGCAGCGGATCGGAGGCGGCTTCACCACAGACACCACAGCTCCTGCCCTCGGCCCTGGCCGCCTCCGCCGACAGCGCGACCAGATCGAGCAGCGCGGGCTGCCACGGATCCTGCAGCCGTGACACCGCTCCGACCTGACGGTCGGCGGCAAAGGTGTACTGCGCCAGGTCGTTGGTGCCCAGCGAGAGGAACTCCACCTCCCGCAGGATCGAACGCGCCCGCAGCGCGGCGGACGGAATCTCCACCATCGCACCGAACTTCGCCTGCAGGCCGGCCTCACGGCAGGCGTCGGCGAAGGCCTTGGCATCCGCACGGTCCGCCACCATCGGCGCCATGACCTCAAGGTGTACGGGCAGCCCCTGGGCCGCCTTCGACAGCGCGGTCAGCTGGGTACGCAGCACATCGGGGTGATCCAGCAGACTCCGCAGCCCGCGCACACCCAGCGCCGGGTTGGGCTCGTCCGCCGGAGTCAGGAAGTCCAGCGGCTTGTCGGCCCCGGCATCCAGCACCCGCACGACGACCCGTCCCTCGGGAAACGCCTCCAGCACCGCGCGATACGCAGCGACCTGCTTCTCCTCGGAGGGCGCCTGCGTGCTGTCGTCCAGGAACAGGAACTCGGTACGGAACAGCCCCACGCCCTCCGCGCCGGCCTCGACCGCCGCCGGAACGTCGCCGGGCCCGCCGACATTGGCGAGCAGCGGGACCCTGTGACCGTCGGAGGTGGCACCCGGACCGGATGAGGCCGACAGCGCAGCCTTGCGCGCCGCAGCGGCACTCTCCATCTCGGCACGCTTCTCGGCGCTCGGCTCGACGAAGATCTCACCGGTGCTGCCGTCCACGGCGACGACCGTGCCCTCGGCGAGCTCACCGGCACCGGGGAGCGCCACCACGGCGGGAACTCCGAGCGCCCGGGCGAGAATCGCACTGTGGCTGGTCGGCCCGCCCTCCTCGGTCACGAAGCCGAGCACCAACGCCGGGTCGAGCAGCGCCGTGTCCGCGGGCGCCAGGTCCCGGGCGATCAGCACATAGGGCTCGTCGCTGTCCGGCACACCGGGCATCGGCACACCGAGCAGCCGGGCCACGATCCGGTTGCGCACGTCATCGAGGTCGGCGACGCGCCCTGCCAGGTACTCCCCGGCATTGGCGAGCAGCGCCCGGTACGCGGCGAACGCGTCGTAGACAGCGCGCTCGGCGGTGCTGCCGACGGCGATGCGCCGCTCCACGTCGGCCATCAGCTCGGGGTCCTGCGCCATCATGGCCTGGGCCTCGAGCACATGCTGAGCCTCGCCACCGGCCAGGTTGCCGCGCGCGATCAGGTCGGCCGCCACGGCCTCCACGGCCTGCCGTGCGCGCCCCTGCTCGCGCTCGGCCTCCTCGACGGGAATCTGCTTGGCCGGCGGTTCGAGCACCGCCGTACCCATATGACGCACCTCGCCGATCGCCACCCCGTGGCTCACACCGACGCCTCGCAGCGTTGTCTCCATTTCACCCGTCTCCGGTCGTGCGGTGGTCCGTGCCGCCGCGGTGGATATCCAGTCGGCCGTCATCGCGCCGAACTCGTCACTGCCAGCCGAACAAGGGGTCGCCGACCTTCACGTCGCCGGCCTCGCGGACTTCGGAGAGGGATTCAGTGGTGGCCTCCAGCGCCACGACCGGACACACGGGCGACTTGCCGGCCGCCTCGACGCCCGCGGGGTCCCAGCGCACGATGCCCTGACCGCGGGTGACCGTGTCCCCCTTGTTCACAAGGAGCTCGAAGCCCTCGCCGTTGAGCTGAACGGTGTCGATGCCGAGGTGCGTGAGAACACCGTGACCGTGCTCGTCCACGACGACGAACGCGTGCGGGTGCAGGGAGACGATGATGCCGTCGACAGGCGACACGGCCTCGGAGGGCTCGCGCACGGGATCGATGGCCGTTCCAGGTCCCACCATCGCGCCGGAGAAGACCGGGTCGGGTACCGCAGCGAGCCCGATGGCGCGTCCGGCAAGAGGGGACGTCACAGTGGTCATAGGGAGCCTCCCAGGGGTGGAGCTTGATCGGCGCCGTCACAGCCTGTGGGCGACGGCGTGCTGTTCAGCAGCGTAAGTCATAAGAAGTGCCGGTTCTGCCCGAGTCCTGATGGTTCGCGGCCTTAGAAGCGCACCGGAAGGGATTTGCCTCGACTCCCGGCGGCCTGTACTGTCGTACTCCTGCCTGACCCCAACACGACTTTGAGTCGGGGGTCGGCGGCGACTTTCAAGCCCCGACTCTAACCGGACTCGGCACCTGCATGCCTGCAGGGGCTGGTCAAGGAAAGCGAAAAGGCCTGATAGAGTCGGTCTCGCCGGAAAGGGAAACGCGAAAGCGAAGAACTGAAAAGCGCAGAAAGAATTCTCCTGCTCCGCAGGGGGCCCGCTTCGACCGGGTATCGGACGCGAAAGAGTCTGATAGAGTCGGAAACGCAAGACCGAAGGGAAAAGCCCGGAGGAAAGCCCGAGAGGGTGAGTACAAAGGAAGCGTCCGTTCCTTG
>NZ_JBEZLL010000046.1:0-43053 GCF_040652135.1 Streptomyces sp. NPDC048295 | reverse complement strand
GAAACAGGGCGGCAGAGCCCGCCAGGCACACCCGCTCACCAGCACGTAGACGATCGCGGCGAACAGGGTCTCATCAGGCGTGTCCTGCGTCCCGCCGCCCTGCGGACGCACCCTCGACGGCGGGATCAACGGCTTCGCGATCTCCCACAGCCCGTCTGGAACAATCCAACTCCACGTATCCCGCCCCATGAACAGCCCAACGAGCAATCTCCACATAGGACACGGTCTAATGTTCCGCGCCGGAGATCCGTCGGCAGAAGCGGGTGAGGGAGTCGAGGATCTCCGGCACAGGACATTAGCGCAGGTGCTGCTGAATCCGGGACCCATGCCTGTGCGGGGAGATGTTGACGTTGTTGTTGATGTCACCCACGGAGAAGTTGACCAGCCCACCGCAGGCGAGAAGACAGAAGCCGGGGGTCGGGCCGGGCGGATTCGGGGCGGCCGTGGCCTGGACGGTCGTGGTGTTGTTGGAGGCGTCGCACTCCGCGTTGCCGTTGTAGGCGGCGGTGATGGTGTGCGCGCCGACGGTGGTGAGTGTGACGGTGTCGACGGCCTGGCCGTTGGCGTTCACGGGCACGGTTTCGAGCTCGTCGGAGCCGTCGAAGAACGTCACGCCGAGACCGCCGGTGGGGTCAGCGGGACAGTCGACCGTCGCCAGCAGTTGCACCGCAGTGCCCACCTCGGCGGACTGCGGCGTGGCCGTCACCGTGGTGCTCGACGGTACGGCCCAGGCGGGCGAGGCCAGTCCCAGTACGGCGGCCAGCGCTGTGGCGACGACCAGCTTCCCTCTGTGCTGAGTGATCCTCACCGGTGCGGCTCCTTGTTCGGTCGCCGGGCCCGCAGGGCGCGGGCGCCGTGCGGTTTCACGCTATGGTGATTTCTTTTGCCTTCGAGGGAGGCGACACCCAGAAGTAACCTGGTTGGATCAGTGGCCCGGACCGGCCGTCAGGCAACTGAGTGGGAGTGGGACAAGGAAGCTGTATGAGGTGTTTCCGGCGCCCCTCTCTCTCCGGGATCCGGTGTCAGATGCCGGGCTCGACGACCCGGTTGTAGGTCAGCCCGGGGCTGACGCCGCCTGCCGTGGTGATGGTCACAGTGACCGGGCCTGCGGGTCCCGCGGGTGCGGTCGCCGTGATCTGTGTGCCCGACGCGACGGTGAATGAGACGGCCGTACCCCCGAAGGCGACGGCCAAAGCGGAGGCCAGGTTCGTGCCGGTGAGGGTGACCACGGTGCCTGCGGAGGTCGGACCGCTGCTGGGCACCAACGCCGTCAGGGTGGGCGTGGCGACATAGCTGAAGGCAACAGGGTTGCTCGTACCGCCCGGGGTGATCACTGTGATCGGTGAACTACCCGTTCCTGGCGGTGAAGTGGCCGTGATCTGTGTCGTCGACACCACGGCGAAGGAGGCGGCGTCGGTGGCGCCGAAGCGGACGGCACCGGCATTGAGCAGATTGATCCCGGTCAGTGTGACCACCAGGCCGCCGGCACTCGGGCCCTGGGCGGGGACGGCAGTGTTGAGGACAGGAGGCGCGGCGTAGAAGAAGAATGCGTCCGGGGCGCTGACGCCCCCTGGTGTCGTGACGGTCACCACTGCGGCCCCGGCATTTCCGGCGGGCGTCACGGCGGTGATCTGGGAGGCCGAGTTCACCGTGAACGACATCGCCGGGATCCCGGCGAAGGTGACCGCCGTGGCCCCGGTGAACCCCGTTCCCGTCAGAGTGACACTGGTGCCGCCCGACGCCGGACCGCTACTGGGTGCCACCACGGTGACCACCGGCACCTGCGCCACTACATAAGTGAACGTCACCGAGTTGCTGTTGCCCGTGGGATGGAGAACGGTCACCGCCGCCGCACCCGCGGCCCGGGGCGGGCTCACAGCCGTGATCTGAGTGGCAGAGTTGACGGTGAAGGAGGTGGCGTCGGTGCTGCCGAACCGTACGGCGGTGGCCCCTGTCATCCCCGTGCCGGTGAGAGTGACGGTGGTACCCCCGGTGGTGGGCCCTTGCGAGGGATTGATGGTACTGATCGTGGGCGGCATGAGGATGCTCCTATGGCAGCCTGGGCAGAACCCGGGAAATGCGGATACCGGTCAGGGCTGGGAGGGAACCGCATCTGGGGCATCGGCGGCTCGGGGCCGCCCGCCCACCGAGGAGCGATGGCCGGGCGGCGGAGAGGGCGAGAGCCACCACCCGGAAGCGGCGGCCAAGGCACGCTGCCGCCCGGTAAGGACCGAGCGGCAGCGTGGGTGAGTGTCAGATTCCGGGGGCCGCGACGTAGGTGAACGCGTCGGCGGCCGTGTCGGAGCCGGCCAGGTTGGTCACCACCACGTCGACCGCGCCGGCAGTGCCGGGCGGGGTCACCGCCGAGACCGTGGTGGAGCTCACCACGGAGAACGGTGCCGGATTGCCGTCGAAGGTGACCGACTCGGTGGTGCCGAGGTTGGTGCCGGTGATGGTCACACCCGTGCCGCCGGCAGTCGGCCCGGAGGCCGGCGCGACGGTGGTCACAGTGGGGACGTCCACGTAGGTGTAGGACAGACCGTTGTTCGTCCCGCCCGCGGTGGTCACGCTCACTCCGACGGGGCCCGCCGCCGCGCCCGCCGGCACGGCGACGGTGAGCTGGGTGTCGGAGACGACCGTCGGTGTGGCGGTGTTGGCACCGAAGGACACACCGGTGGCCGTCGCCAGCCCCACACCATTGATCGTGACCGTGTTTCCGCCCGCCAGGGGGCCGGAGGTCGGCGCGAGCGAGGACTTGAACGGGGCTCCGACGTAGAAGAACGAAACCGGGTTGCTCGTGCCGCCCGCGGTGGTCACGGTCACCCCGACCGCGCCGGTGCCCGAGGGCGATATGGCCGTGACCTGGGTCGGAGAAACGTTGGTGACGTTGGTGGCCGGCTTGGCGCCGAAGGTGACGGCGCTGGTGCCGGAGAGGTTCGTACCGGTGATGGTCACCAGCGTGCCGCCGCCGGTGGACCCCTGGTTCGGAGAGATGGGCATGGAGAGACTCCTCGCTGACAGGACAGATAGAGGACACAGCGGAACCGGGGGCCTCCGGGCCGACCTTCGCGGAAGATCCTTGCGGGAGGACGGGGCGGCTGAACGTGCCGGGTCGACGGAATTCCCTCGTAGGTACAAGCACAAAGGAAGAACCGGCAGACGCCGCCCTTTACCGTGTTCCCCGGTCATGGGATGGGCGGCCCACCGGTTCGCTGCTTCAATTACCGCATGACGGGAACTGCATGACAAGCCGTCAATCACAACACTCTGATGGCAAGGCGCGTCATGGCGAGCGCCTGTGTACCACCTGCGTACCACCGGCGTACACCACCGACCTCCGGCCTGGCGCACACAGCAAGCCGGCCGGTACCGCGCAAGCGGTACCGGCCGACGATCCAACCCCCCGGGGTGCCCATCGCGATCCCGGCGAACGTGCACCCTCCCCACGTGTGAAGGACGACACTCGCCCCGGCATCACGCGCCCCGAGCGGTATTGCTGCCCATTGGTTGGATGTCCTCAGTAACCCAACTTCCGGCATATGCCACAAGCTCCAGGCCGCCGCGTCACCCAATCGGAGTAATGCGGAGCCTGGTGACGTTGGGCGGAGATCAGGACAGCTCGTGCGCAGGGTCTCGGTATTGCAGAAGGTGACGATCGAGTGTGCGGATCATACGAGCTCCCTCGGTTCTGGGCAGTGTGAAGTGTGCATGGCCGCCGTCCACTGCATCCGGAGGACGGACCGGGCGCCCGTGAAGCTCAGGTGCTGCTGACGGAGGACCCGCTGTTGCACTGCAACCAGGTGCCCGAGGGCAAGGCGATCAAGAACGGCGTCCACCCGTGTTTGCGCCCCGATACCTCACGCGATCAGGAGGTGGGCCGACTGCTGGGTCTCGGTGCCACCTTTGCCACCGATCACCAGAACCCCGAGGGTCAGCCCGGCCGATTCACTTGGGGTGGGGGCGATGTCTGTACGGCAACGCGAACGTGCTTTCTGAACTGGGATAATGAACCTTGGCAAGGGGTTCTGTCGGCCCAGGCGGAAGGCACTTTCTGCGTGCAGGGCCTTGCAGTTGCCGAACGGGACGGCCACTCATCTGCGCTCGTACCCGAGAGCCGATCCGCCGGTCAGAGGCTGCCCGGACCGGTCGAGGAGGTGGCGTCGCACGGCATCAGCGGCCTCACGCTTCCGCTTGAGTGAGACTTTGTAGTAGCCGCGGGTGACCTGAACGTTCTCGTGGTCCATCAGCTCCATGAACGTGTCGAGCGGCACCCCTGCGTCGGCGTGGCGCTGACAGTAGGTGTGTCGGAAGGCATACGGGTAGGTCCGGTTGCGGTCGAACGGCAGGGGGCGTCCCGTCCTTACCGTGGATCTCGGAGTTGATGAGCGGGATGCTGTCGACCGACTGCCGGGTGGCCGCGCTCAAGATGGCCGGGCGCATGCCTCGCTTGCCGCCCTGCTTGGGAGGGAAGAGCGCTGGGCTCCCTTTCCTGTGGGATAGCCGAGTTCGTGCAGCCGTGCTCGCCGGCCGAGGACAGCCTGGACTTCTTCATCGGAGATCGGGAGTCGGCGTCCGAGGCGCTTGGCCTTGAAGTTGTTCCAGATCAGCTGCCAATCGTCGCCGTCTCGGTCCAGGCACTCGAACCACGCTCCGGCGATCTCTGCGGGCCTGCGGCCGGTGTTTTTCATCAGGATGCAGGCGGTGCGCGACATCAGGCACATACTCGCCCAGAACCCAGTCCTCACGCACCATCGAAAGCCCGTCAGCGACAACCGGCGCCTGGCCGCCAGCGCCTATATCTGGACCCGCTCACCGAAGGCGAGCCCGATTTCGTGCCCTGCCCGCCCCATACCGCCCCCGACCCAGCACTACGCGCCGCCTGGATCCGGGAGCGACGCAACGTGTTCCACTGGCTCCGCAACGCGGACCACCAGCCCAACTACGGCGCCCTCAAGCCGCTGCTTGAAGACCACGCGGAGCAGCTGACCAAGGCGATCGACCACTGTCCGTGACGGCGCGCACAATGCGTTCATGAGTCACGACTACAGGCCCGGTGACGTGCTGTTGCTGGAGTGCCCGTTCACTGAGACCGCCGTCACCGGGGTCACCCGTTACTACGTGTCCGTGCGGTGCCCGTGGCTGGAAGTGGACCCGCAGGCCGAGAACATCAGCTGGAACGGCCAAAGGGCGCTTCCAACGCCCGCGGCCCGCGAGTGGGAAATCTTCCGAACGGAACCGGCGGAGACCGCGCTGAAGCCGGGCGATACCTGCCTGGTGGGTATCCCTGCGACCGTGGTGCACGTCCAAGCGGTCCACCGCTTTGATCCGCCCCTGGTCACCGGCATGCTGCCCCGGCCCGCGTCCTACCTCGAGGTCCTGCAGCAGGGTGAGACCCGTGATCCGTCCCTTGAGGACCAGGGCTACACGATCGATCCGGCCGGCGGCGAACCAATACGCATCGAGTTGTTCTTCCGTCCGTACGCCTTCCTCGAACCGGGTGATGAGGTTGCTGACCGGAACGGGCGCGCCTGGCGTTTCGATGCGGCCCGGGACTGGCACCCCTTCGACGGTGAGCAGTCGGGCACTCCGACCTGGCCGCTGACGTTGCTCTTCCGAAATGGTGAGCCGACGCCGAAGGAAACCGAAGAGGTCGCCCGGGCAACAGCGGGCGGCAGCCACGCGGACGAACTGGAGCGGTGGAGCGGACTCACTCGCGCGCGACCAGCCGCCCAGCAGCAGTAGCCTCGCGGGACTCTGCTGGCTGCGCATCGTCAGGACGGTCGAGAGCTTGCTGCGTAGCGGTTCCAGCTTGGCCTTTACGGTGAAGCCCACCCCCACCACCTCGCCGACCTCACGAGCCATGACCGGGCCGGCGGCCTGCCGCACGAAGGAAATGATGCGCTGGCAGTCCCACGGAAACGAGTCCTCCTCCACGGCCGGCTCGCGGTGCGGGATCAGCATCACTGCCCGGCCGGCCACCTGCCCGGACACTGGTCCGGCGGAGGCGAGTTCCTCGGTGAGCTGCCCGGTCATCCGTTCAAGGACGCGTTCGGCGACTGCGAGTTCGTCCCGCTCAGCCCGCACTGCCGCCAGCCGTTTGGCCAGCTGTTCTTCGAGTTCGTCCAACTCCGCGCGCCGCGCGGTGATCCGTTCCAGCGAGATGTGATTCTGAATCAAGTCGCGCCGCGCGGGCTCACTCACTCAGGCTGGAGCCGGGTCAGGGGGATGACAAGGCTCGCACGTGGTCGGGTGAGAGGTGCAGCTCATATGGCAGGCAGCAGTCAGAGGAGAGGGTCGCGACCAGTGTCCCGCAGGCGCAGACCTGGTTCGGTCCCCCAGCGGGAGTCGCCCCGCAGCATGCCGCGGAGGCGTGCCGCGTCGTCAACCCACGGCAGTCATCCGGGTTCATGACGATATTGCCCTGTGGCCCCTGCGAGACCAGTGGCTGCCCGTCGACGTTGTAGTGAGCTCCGTGCCGTGGCATCACCGGGCCGGGTGCCTCGGCAACGACAAGAGGCGGGCCGTACGGTTCCGTCTCGATCGCGTAGCAGCCGGACGGCACAGTGGCCGGTGATGGCCCCATTTCCTCCGCTTCCCACCACGCGTAGTCGGGGGCCTCGGGCACGGCTGGCAGACGCTTCAGCGGCCCCGCCAGCGCAGCACAACAGGCAGCGCACGCGAACACGGTCATCTCCGGCACGGCCTGCTCGGCCATTGTGGCGTCAGGCACGGCGACCTGCTCGCTGCCCAGCTGATCACTGGCCCCATCCCGATGACGCTGATCTTCCATGGAGGAACCGTACTGAAACGCGCTGACTGCCCCGCCGCCGCCTCCGCCGAAACCAGACGGACGATCTACCACGCGGACTCACGCCTGCGACCAGCACGAGCACTCCGAGTACCGGTCACACCAGCCCTTTGACCCGCGATTTCAAGTTGGCGAAGGCTCACTGATTGCCATCGAAGATTGACCACTGCAGGGTTCATGCCATCGGACCTCGAGCTTCCAGGTCAGGCGGGTGCGAGCCCGTCACATCAGCCTCGCGCAGGTGGGCGCGGCGCTCATCCGGGTGTGTGGCTGTCGCGGTCGAAGGCGAGCCGGAACTCCGGGAAGCGTGCCCTCTTCGGATCCAGCAGGTCGATCAGCGTGACCAACTGCGTCTGCAGATCCTGAAGCCGAGTGATGGCCGGGGCGGTGTCCGCAGCGAGCCGGTCCACGTCCGCCAGCAGGACGGAGAACCACTCGGCGAAGCCGTTGTCGTGCTCCAGCTTCGCGCAGAACTCCGCGTAGCCCAGACAGCGACGCCGACCCGGCTCACCATCGGGATGGACCATCAGTTCGCCGATGGCCCGCTGCTGGGCGCGGAACAGGCGCAGCTCATTGCTCACCGTGTCGATCCTGGCCAGGCTCGCGCCGATCCGTGAGATCTGCAGCATGATCTGCGTGTTGACGCGACTCCGGCCGAGGTCGAGGAACTGGATGTCACGGCGCAGGATCTCCACCCAGCCCAGGTATTCGGCGAGCACGAAGACCGTGCTGCGCCGCACGAAGTCGGCCTCGCGATCGGTACCCCGTGTGAGGAAGGATGTCAGGAAGCCGCTGCCACGCGAGGAATCCAGGTCGACGACGTGGCCATGCAGGATGTTGTAGAGCCTGGTCTGCAGATCGAACGTGGCCCACGCCAGGGAGGCCCCGTACCGGTCCATGTAGTTGTGTTGCTCCCATGACCGCAGGCGGCGTTGCTGCCAATAGCTGAAGAGCGCGGCAACCGCCGCACTGCAAACGGCGACGATCGCCGAGAACAAGGACAACGATTCCATGCATCCCCCCGGTCGCAGTGTGATCAGGCGCCGCCAGGTTACGGGACAACCCTGTCCACCTTCGATGGCGCGATCCGCGCAGTCGTCAAACTTCAGTGTCAATCAGTCAAGGTTGGCTGTCACAGGACGGCGGGGCAGCTCGCGGAGGCGTACGCGGCCGTCTGCCCAGACCAAGCCTGGAGCGGCCGCGGTACCTGCCACTGGCTCAGCGGATGGCTCTCCTCCGGCGAGATGCCCGCCGGAGGGAGTGCCGGGCGACGGACCCGGCGGTGACGACGCCGTGGATCGCGGCGAGGGAGCGGACGACGTCCAGGAGCCGGTACGCCCGCGCGGCTGATACCGGCCCCCGCCTCCCCCACGCCAACCACCTCAAGTCCAGCTACGTCTGCACCATCCCGACCGCACCGCCTCACCAGAGCAGCAAACCGCAGCTGGACCGCGTCGCCGCCCTCTGCGGACGGTACACGGACATCCTGAAGATCACGCTGGCGGACGCCGACCCCGCACCTGCCGAGCCAACCCCTTCCAACCTCCGACTCCGGCAGCACCCGCCTTGGGCTACCACGGCTACAACGTCCTCGTGCCGATCAAGCAGAACGCGCTCAGGGACAAGGACAGACCGCGGCGGATCGCCGACATGTGGAAGATCCCGCTCTGGCTCCTCAAACGGGTTCTCTGCCCGAACTTCTCCGACCCACCCTCGCCGCGGAACATGATGACCGAACAGCTCAACGCCAAGCTCAGGGCCTACAGCGCGCACGACGTAACTCCTAACGAGTTGGTGCGTGATAGCGGGTGAGGCGTCGCTGCTGGCTGGTGGCATGATCCGGGTGTGGCGATCACGGTCAAGCGGTCGGTTCTCTCGCGTCGAGTGTTCACGGGGATCTCTCGGCGTCATCTCGCCTGCCTGGTCGCTGAGTTGGCCGAACCATGGCTGGCCGGTGTCGAAGGCCGCCGTAACGCGGCACGTGGCGGGTTCCGGCGGCGGGCAGCTGGTGCGGGCGCCCGGCATCAACTGGTGTTCATCGACCGGTTGACGGCGACCCTCATTCATCTGCGGCACGATCTGCCGCACGCTGTCCTCGGACTGCTCTACGGTGTGGACCGCTCTACCATCACCCGCGCGATCGGGGAGATACGCACCCTCCTTGCCGAGCGGGGGTGCGCGGTTCCCGACCGCCCTGGCCTGCGTCTTCGGACACTGACTGATGTCTTCGCCCATGCCCAGGCCGAGGGCGTCGAGCTGCGTCTGGACGCCACCGAGATCCAGGTCCGCCGGCCGCCTGCCGGCCGCGGCGGACGACGAGCGTTCGTCTCCGGCAAGAAGAGAATGCACACGATGAAGGCCACCGTCATCACCGACCAACAGGGCCGCACCTTATGGACCGATGCTCTGCGGCCTGGTCGGATGCATGATGCGACCGCCGCGCGCAACGAAGGCATCGGTATCTGCTTCCAGCACTTTCACGATGTCGAGGTTCTCCTGGACGACGGCAATCTCGGGCTCCGCCGCGATCACCCCGGCCGGGCCGTCACTCCTCCGAGGAAGGGCAACAAAATCAGCCCGCCCGAGGTCCTTGAAGCCCGTCAGCGAGCCCGCCACCGGCACTCCTCAAAACGCATCAGCGTCGAGCACGCCCTCGCCGAACACAAACGCTGGAAACAACTGATCCGCTGGACTCACCGACGCGAGACGCTCCCCGCCACCTACCAAGCCATCGCCGGCCTCGTCTCCGACCGAACTACTGCAGCCTGAAATCGGCCGCGACCAGGAGAAACACGCCTCACCCGCTATCACGCACCAACTCGTTACTGTAAGCTCGAGCTCGTCACCGAAGAGCAGCAGCATCCTGGTCAGCAGCAGGTACGCCTGCCCCCGCAGAAGACCCGGGACGGGTTGAACACCCCGACCGGCACCCCTTCCCCGTCGAGCAGCAGGATGCCGCCCGCCCAGCACGGATCGGCCACGCTCCAGCCCACCGAGGCCGTCAGTCCGTGCTCCCGGCTCAGATACGCGATGGCCCGCCGCACCACCGCGCCGCCGCCCCGCCTTCTCCCGCAGAGCCGCTGCGCCCGGCGCGCCTTCGGTGGCCTCCTCTGCCTTGACCGCCTTGTGCAGGGCCCGCGCACGGCTGGGCGCGTTGCCCAGCCGTGTTCAGGATCAGGGGTCAAGGCCCCGTCCAGATCACCCGGGTCTTGAATCGGCCCTGGGTCAGAGGCTGGTGGCTGCGTGGACCTGGTTGAGGTGGATGAGGATGTCGTAGGCCCGGATGATGGCGAGGGTGGGGAGCGGGTCGTTCTTGAAGGACGAGCCGGCCTCGTAGGTGGGGCGGGGGGTGTTCAGCCAGGTGCGGCCCGCGGCGGGCAGGGTGCGCAGGTCGAGGTAGTAGTCGCGGTGGTGCACCCGGTTGAGGGTGTACTCCTGCATGTCGGGGGTGGCCGCGGGGACGGTGACCTTGTTCCAGGGGCTGCCGAGGGTGGTCGCGGTGAGGAACGAGCCGCGGCCGAAGGTGAAGCCGATGGCGGCGTAGTCCCGGCCGAGGGCCTCGCGCAGGAAGGCGCCCTGGGTCGTGGGGTACATCACCGGGTCGGTGGCGAGGTAGCCCACGTGGCCGTTGTGCGCCGAGAGCAGCATCTTGTCGCCGGTGCGGCGGTGCCACCAGGCGGTGTTGTCGGCCATGACCCGGTCGCGAAGGTGCTCCGCGGCGGACACCGATGCCGGGTCGGACAGGTCGAGCGAGGTGAATGCGAAGGTCTGGGCGATGCTGCGGGCATGCTGCTCGGCCCATTCGTAGGCGTCGCCGCCGGCCCCCTTGTGCGCGGTGACCAGGTCGAAGGCCTGCTGGGCGGTGGTGGCGTCGAGGCGACGTTCCGCGACGGGCTTGCGCAGATAGGCGAAGACGTCGTCGAGGGGGCGCAGGCCCGCGTACAACTCCTCAAGGCGTGCGACGTCCTGGGGGCGGCTCGTACGGACGTACGAGAGCACCCGGTCGAAGACAGCGTCCCCGAGCTTGGGCGCCCCGATGTCGTTACCCATGAAGTGGACCTTCCGGCCGGGGTGGCGGTCGTTGTAGCGCCGCATCCAGGCAATGAGGCTGACAAACTCCTCGCGCTCCCAGGGCGATCCGGTCAGCGTCTCCTTGGCGATCCGCCGGGCGTCGCCGGGGCCGCCCTGCAGGTACTCGTCGATCCGCAGGCCCGCCGTCCAGCTCATCTCCAGGGCGAAGGTGGTGAAGCCCTTCTCCTCGACGAGGTGGCTGAAGACGCGTTGCTTCATGGCGAAGAACTCGTGCGAGCCGTGGGTGGCCTCGCCCAGTCCGACCACCTTGGCGTCGCCGATCATGGCGTCCAGCGCCCGTAGGTCGGTGGTGTTGCCGCCGGGTTCCGTCGAGCGCAGGGGCTGGGCGGCGCGCTCCAGTGCGCGGAGCGCGTCGGCCTGCCGGCCTTTCGTCCCCGTAGGGGCGGGTGCGGTGGTCGCGGCGGAGGCCGTGGGGGCCAGCAGGGCCGTGGCCGCGAGTCCGGCCGTCGCGGCGAGCAGCCTCCGTCGGCCGATCGCCTGGTGGTGCGCGGTCATGCTTGACTCCTCGGCTCGTTCTTGTTTCCTGGGCGGTGAAACGATCATGGCCTGGGGTGGGAGCGGACCGCGCTGGGGGCTTCCTCCGGGTTCTACCGGGGGATATCCCCCTTTGCCACCAGTGAGGGCTATCTGGCTGGAGCGTTTCGGGAGCTGCGGGCGCACAGGCGGGCAGGGGCGGGGCGATGTCCCCGCGAGCAGTTGGGACGCTCGGTCGGCGGCGGCCTCCGGGTAGACCTCATCGGCCAGCGGGCCTTGATCTGGTCGCCGTTCCGCTCGGCGACCCCGACTTTGAATCAGCCCTGCCACATGAGGTGTCGCCTCGGCCGACGGGAACCGCATGCCGGTGATCGCCCAGCTGGTGGCGGCCGACGACGACACTGTGCGCGACGTCATTCACCGCTTCAACGAGATCGGTCTGGACTGTCTGGACCCTCAGTGGGCGGGAGGCCGTCCCCGCCAACTCAATTCTGAGGACGAGGACTTCCTCGTTCTGACGGCCACCACCCGCCCGGCCAAGCTTGCTCAGCCCTTCACCCGCTGGTCGATCCGCAAGCTCGCCGCGTACCTCAACAGAGTCCACGGGCGGGTGATCCGCATCGGTCGCCAGGCCCTGCGCTGCCTGCTCGCCCGACGCGGCGTCACCTTCCAACGGACCAAGACCTGGAAGGTGTCCACCGATCCTGACCGCGATGCCAAGCTGGACCGGATCGAGCACGTCGTGGACCATTTCCCTGACCGCGTCTTCGCGTTCGACGAATTCGGGCCACTCGGCATACGTCCGACCGGCGGATCCTGCTGGGCCGAGCAGGGCCGGCCTGACCGGATCCCGGCGACCTACCACCGCACCCACGGCGTGACCTACTTCCACGGCTGCTACTCCATCGGAGACGACACCCTCTGGGGTGTCAACCGCCGCCGCAAGAGCGCCGCCACCAGCCTGGCCGCGCTCAGGTCCATCCGTGCCGCCCGCCCCGACGGCGCCCCGATCCACGTGATCACGGACAACCTCTCCGCCCACAAGGGCGCCAAGATCCGCCGGTGGGCGAGGAAGAACAACGTCGAGCTGTGCTTCACCCCGACGAACGCCTCCTGGGCCAATCCGATCGAGGCGCGCTTCGGGCCGCTGCGGCAGTGCACCCTGGCGAACTCGAACCACCCCGACCACACCGTTCAGACCCGCGAGCTCCGCCGCCGTCCGCGCTGGCGCAATGCCAATGCCCGCCACCCCGACCTCCTGGCCGCCCAACCCCGCGAACGAGCCCGCATCCGCAGCGAGAAGGACCTCCGCCGAGGCGGCCGACCGTTGGCAGCGGCCTGAGGCCTCCCGCCATGAAGGCCTACTCGGCCATCTCCTCGGGAGAAAGCCGAGTGATTCCCTTTCCCGCTTCGGTCTCGACCAGGGTCAACGCGCCAATCCAGTTCCCGTCTTCGGGATACTCCCAGTTGGCCGCGTCTTCGAGAATCACCGGAAGCTGATCACGAGGCACCAGCTCGCCCGGCTGGAAGCCGTTCTCCCCTGAGGGGGAGGTCCACGGCGCGAGTCGGCGGGCCTCGATCCACCCACGATCGATGAGAGCGAGCAAGATTCCCGCCAGCTCGTCGACCGGTCGGGACTGGTCGGCTTCGTCGAGATCGCCCCAGACACCAGGCAAGATGTCGATCTCATAAGAATTGACCATGAAGGCTTCTTCAGACTTGGTCAATGTGTCCCACTCTTGCTTGCTCACTCAGCAATCCTCGCAGAGCCGGGGGCACGACAGTCTGCTACACCACCGACCAGGCCATCCCAACTCGGAGCTCACCCTGACCGCCCGGACCCGGTGAACCTTCGCGGTCACAGCACTAGATGCTGGTAGCGGCTCGTCCCCACCAGCACCGCCCTCGACGCCCCGGGTCGGGCAGCACGCCCACCGGCTCGCGTCCTCATCACCGTCGGCGTCCAGAGCCCGGACCACCGGCTCGACCTCCTCGTCGGAACCGCCGGTGAGGATATGGACCGTGTAGACCGTGTCCCCACGGTGAATTTCCAACCGCGTCTGTTGCGGTCGGCTCTTCCGCCACGCGACCAGGACGGGCACAAACGACGCCGCGCTCCATCCGTTCCTCGTCACCAGCTCAGGTACATCCATCGCCGCGCCCGTCTCCCCTGGCCGCAGCTCACTCCCCCGCACTCCGACCGTGGCAGATCTGCGTACCTCAGGGTCCGACCGCAGCCACCCGTGCAACGACCGCAACTCCCCCGCGGACACGACCCGCGCCTCCAACCGCGCCCGGACCTCCCCGCTTCCCGTGCACCCTCCGGGTAACGATGCGCAGCCATTCTCCGCCGCACAGAAGTGGACTACGGGCGCGCGCCGGTAGCCAGGCGATGAGCTCTGCCTTGACTTCACCGGGCCCTTGGTCCGGGCGGCGGGGACGGGGCCTCGTTCCGCAATGTTCGTCGCCTGCAGCTGTCACCGGCTCTCAGGTCGCGTAGCGTGGAGAACCGCTCCGGGGAGCCCGTCGGGAAACCGGCAGGAGAGACTGCCGGTGCCGCGCGCCGCCGGTGGAAGCGACCACAGTCAGGACGCGGCCACGCGCGCCGCCTCCAGCTCGGCCACCAGCCGCACGACCCGCCTGTTCCGGGACCGGCCAAAGCTGTGGCCCCCCAGCATCAGCAGTTGGTCCGTCCCGCCGGAAGCCAGCACCAGCTCCGGGACGTCCGACGAGTAGACCGTGCTCTTCAGGACGGCCACCCGCACCTCCAGGACATCCGCCCACGCATGGGAGCGCGCATTGAGCAACCCGGAGTACCTCACCCCATCCGGCCCGTAGGAGACGCTGAACACCGGCGCGCGGAACGTCAGCACCACACCCGGTACGCCCAGGATCATGATCGGGATCAGACTGACCACGTGGCGCATGCCCGCCGTCATCACCACGGCGATCAGCAGGCACACAGTGCCCATCAGGAAGTAGCCGATCGCCCAGGGAGGGCGCCTCTTTCGCATGTCCACCCCCAGCTCCTCGGCGCGCGGCGCCGTCCTGAGTCTGGGGGTGCCGCCACCGCCCGTGGACAAGTATACGAACGGTGGCCGTGCCGCCTCGGGCAGAACAGCGGCTTCACGGTCGGGCGGTGGCGACGACGGTTCTGTGGTGCGGCGGAGGTCCAGCAACATGGAGTGGAAGAGCGGTGCGTTCGGGAGGGTCGGGCGTAGGTCGCCCAGTGTCTGCCAGCCCCGTGATTCGTACAGTGCCCGGACCTTGGGGTGGTCCTGGAGGGCCAGGAGCGTGGCGCGTTGCTCGGGCCGGGTCGCGAGCAGTCCGGCCTGCAAGGAGCCTTTGCAGGTGGTCGAGCGCTTCCAGGGTCATGGCGTCCGCGGCATCGAAGTGATCCGGACCGGTATCGCGGTGCGCCTGTGCAGCCAGCCACGCGGCGATGCCGATGGCGTGTGGGTCCTCGGACTCCTGTGCCGCGACCATGCCGCGCTCGGCGACGCGCCAGAGCAGTGCACTGTCGGGTTGGTATGCCACGAAGAACTGGCTGAGGCTGTAGACCTCGGACAAGTTGGCCTGAGCGGCGCGCCGGTCAACCGCTGAGTCCGGTCGCCGCACAGCCAGTTGGGCATCGCGGACCAGTCCGGGCAGCAGCTCGCCGATGACCTCGCGGTGGTTCGCCGCTTGGTGCCGGGCCGTCCATGCCTTCGCGAGTCTGGCCGCCAGGTGTTCAGTTGAGGGTGCTTGTCGATCCGTTCCCGAGGTCAAGGCGTTGACCGCGTCCCGGACGGCCGGCAGGCGCGAGTGGCCTGGCCCGATGAAGAGGTCTATCGAGGGGCTCTGGTCGCCGGTCAGGTCGGAAAGGTTCCGGACCCACAGTAGTTCGGCAATACGTAGGACGATTGGGAGTTTGGGCATGCCGATCTTCCCTCGCTCCACCTGTTTCACCCAGGAGGGCGACATGCCCAGCAGGCCGGCCACGACAGGCCGGGACATCCCGCGTTTCGTGCGGAGGATCTGCATGCGGTAACCGAATCCCAGCGGGTCGGCGTACGGGTCCGGGGTAGCATCATCTGCATGGCCTTGCCCCTCTCTGTACAGCTCGTCACTGTCAGAAGATGAGGCAAGGCCCTTTATTGTGGGGCCCGTTACCTGACCCCAGACGCACGGTGCTACCTGTCGATCAGTGGTGAGGGCCTAGAACCCACCGAGTGTGCGGGGGCTTCCGCGGTCTTCATCCGGCGCAGCCCACCGGGGCGGCGAGCCGGTAGCGTCCGGACTCACGGGCCAGGAGTCCGTCATCGACGAGGGCGCGCCGCAGCGAGACGGCGTCCAGTGCGCCGCCCTCGCACCATGGCTGCAGGCGGTCGGTCACCGTCCGCTCGTCGTAGTCGTCGCCGGCGGCGAAGGTGCTCCCGGCGACGTGCCCGAGGACCGCGCGACGGGCGTCGGCGTCCTGCTCCGGCACGTTGACCAGGATGCCGCCGCGGATGTGGCCGCGCAGTTGTGGGTCGGGCTGGTCGGCCGCCGTCTCCTCCGCCACACGCCGGGAGGCGGTCTCCGCGGCCGCGGCGAGGGCGTCGTCGTCCAGGGCCAGCGAGCCGCGCCCTTGGACGAGCAGTCCGCTGCGGACGAGCCGCCCGATGGCCGGGGCGGCCTGCGGTGCGCCGAGCCCCGAGACGGAGAGGATCTCCGCGGAGGTCGACGCGCCGAGGGCGGCCGCCGAGAAGACCCGGCGCAGCACCGGATCGGCCAGATCGATGGCGAGTTGTTCGGGTGTCATGAGAGGGAACGCGTCCTTTCTGAAGCCTGCCCGGCCCATGTGCCCGGCAGGGGCCTGTTCCGTCAGGGGCTCAGCGGCCCTTCCGCTTGACCTTGACCTTGATCTTGATCTTGGACAGGTCGGTGGAGACCGACCGGAGGTCGCGGTACTCGCCCCCGAGTTTGCGGATGGCGGCCGCGGCCAGTTCCTCGGCCTGGACCAGCACGAGTTCCTCGGTGTCCTCCTCGGTCGCCGGGATGAGGACGCGGAAGGTGAAGGTGAGCAGGGCCGGCTCGTAGGTGACGGTGCCCTCCTCGGTGAACCGGGCCTTGAACAGGTCGTGTTCGCCCGCCTGGGCGATCAGGGACGCACGCTGTTCATCCGTGAGGTCGGCGAACTTGCCGTGTGTGATGACCTGGTAGGTCGTACCGCTCATAACTGTGCTTCTCCAGGTGTGGATTCGTTCATCGGCCTGCGTTCCGCAGGCGTGCGCGGTGGAGTTGACCGTATGTCAGCCGGGGACAGGTCAGCAGGTCAGCCCGGCGGCCGGGGTCGAGCACCCCCTTCGGCCGCCGAGGCTCACTTCTGCTCCGGCCGGTGCATCCGGTGCGGCAGGAGGAACAGCAGGCCGGTGACGAGCACTAGGCCGCCGGCCGCCCAGTACAGAGCCTCGCTGTAGGTGGCGATGAAGGTCTTGGAGCGGATCTCGCCGAGGGTGGTCTCGATCGTCTTGACGTCGGCGCCGGAGTCCTGACTGGTGCCTGGGGCGCTCGCGCGCAGCATGGTGCAGCTCTCCGGCACATTGGTCGGGTCGGCCTGGCCGAGCGAGTCGGTCGCGCAGCTGCGGATCGCCCCGGCCTGGGCAGGTGCCACCGCCTGGACGGTCGGGATGACCTTGTCGGCTTGCGGGCCCGCGTTGCTCGCCAGGGCGGAGAAGAAGACACCGCCGATGATCGCCACCCCGAGGGCCGCGCCGAGCTGACCGGTCGCGTTGATGATGCCGGACGCTGCGCCCGCCTCCTGCGGCTTGACTTCGCGCAGGATCAGACCGGTCAGCGGGGCCATCAGCAGACCCATGCCGGAGCCGAGCAGGAGCATGGACGGGACGGCGTGCCAGGAGGTGATGTCGCTCCCGGCGTGGTTTGCGACCCAGGCGTAGGAGGCGATGCCGAGCATCATCATCAGGGCGCCCGCCACCAGGGTGTACCGCCCGTATCTGGGGAAGAGCGTGCGCACCGCGATTGTGCCGACGATCGGGACCCCGAGCGAGAACGGTATCGCGGTCAGACCGGTGTGCAGCGCCGACCAGCCCAGGCCGCCCTGGAGGTAGAGCGTCCAGCTGAGAAAGAAGCCCGCCGGGACGGCGCTGAAGAGCATCTGTGCCGCGACGCCTGCGCCGAACGCGCGGACCTGGAACAGGGAGAGGATCACCAGCGGGGATCCGTCTTTGCGGGTCTTGTACCGCTCGTAGAAGACGAAGCCCACGATGACGGGCGCGGCGCCGAACAGGCAGGTGATGCTCCAGGCGGGCCAGTCGAGTTCACGGCCGAGCATGAGCGGCAGCATCAGCAGGAGCAGCCCGACGATCGCGAGCAGCATGCCGATCAGGTCCAGCCGCATCGCGTGCGGGGACTTCGACTCCTTCATCCACTTCGAGGCCCCGAGCAGGGCGGCCGCGCCGACCGGCAGGTTGACCACGAAGATGCTCCGCCAGCCGAGGTCGAGCGGGCTCCAGTCGACCAGGGCGCCGCCGAGGATGGGGGCGGCGACGATGGCCAGACCGATCATGCCCGCGTACAGACTGACGACGCGTCCGATCTCCTGCGGGGCGAACGTGACGTGGATGATCGCCAGGACCTGCGGGACCATGATCGCGGCGGCCACCCCCTGAAGGATGCGGGAGGCGACCAGCATCTCGGAGTTCTGCGCGGCCGCGCACAGGGCGGAGGCCACGACGAACCCGGCGACACCGGTCATGAACATCCGCTTGCGGCCGAAGATGTCGCCGAGCCTGCCACCGGTGATCAGGATGGCCGCGAAGGAGAGTGTGTAGCCGGCGGTCACCGCCTGGACGACGACGGGCGACGCACCGAGGTCGCCCTGGATGGCCGGGATCGCCACGGTCACGATGTTGACGTCCAGCAGGTCCATGAAGGTGGCGACCAGCAGAACGGCCAGCGCGAGCCACCGCTTCGGGTCCGGCGCGGGGGCGTCGGAGGCGACAGGCGGTCCGGCGGTCGGCTGCTTCGCCTGCCCTGCCTTGCTGCTCATGGATTCTTCTCCGGCTTCTCGATCGATGGAGTCCGACCCTTGGTGGTCGGACGTCCGGGGGACGGGCGGGAGGCTTCCTCGGCGGGCGCGGGGTTCCGGGAGAGCGCGCTCCACGAGCGCATCAGCAGCTCCATGGCGTTCGCGACGGTGTCGATGTCGCTGTCCTCGGGGGAGAGCACACGCTGGATGGACAGGCCGTCGCCCAGCGAGTACATGACGAGGGCCAGGAACTCGACCGGGGCGGGGGGAGCCACCGAGCGGGCGGCGAAGCCCTGCTCCAGCGCCTGGGCGAGCGCGGCGCGCGAACGTCGCTCGCGGTCCGCGAGCACCGGCAGCAGCTCCGGGTCGCGCAGGCCGTAGAGCCAGAGCTCGGTGCGCAGGGCGAGCCAGCTGCCGAGGGTCTCGTCGCGTTGGCGGTACCAGGACCTCAGGTGCTCCATCAGGCTGTCGAACGACCCGGCGTCGAGGCTGAGCTTCTGCATCTCCTCCAGCTCACGCTGGGTGTGCTGGTCCAGCAGGGCCAGGACGAGCTCGTGCTTGCCCTCGAAGTTGCCGTAGAACGCGCCGCGGGTGTAGCCGGCGTGCTCGACGATCTGCTCGACCGAGGTGCCGTTGACGCCGTGTTCGGCAAAGAGTTCGGCCGCGGCGTGCAGCAGCTGCTCGCGGGTGAGTTCCCGGCTCTGCTGCCGGGTGAGTCGCCTGGTGATGGTGATCGCCTCCTGATGCGTCGTCGGATACGAGACTGTATCCAAATACAGGCCTGTATCTGAAATGGGTTTCCGTACGACGTCGGGCTGCCGCCTGCTCCCAACGAAGGCGCGGCAGCCCGAGGACGACCGGCGGGACGAATCCCGACCGAGGTCAGCGCACGTAGCGGCGCATCAGTCGGCCCAGTTCCGCGGCCGGGTCGGCGACGATCCCGCCGTGAACCGACCTCAACGGAGTGGAGCGCGACAACAGCCATGTATGTCGACATCGCCGCTGGCGCGAAGACGCTCTGGCCGCGTCTCGGCCCCGTCATCGCAGTTGCCGCGCGAGCGCGACACCCTGAGGGCGACTCATCTCGACCGGCTCCCCCGCCCGGTGCCGCACCCGGTGACTCCCGGCGCCGAGCTGACACACCCCCGCGTCCTCGGTGTGCCGTGTCGGCCCCGCACCCCGCGCGGCGATCAACGACCGGTTGGCGCGCTATGGTCCGCAGCTGGAGCGGTGAGTTCGGACCCTGGCCTCCATGTCGGGGCCACCGTGCCGCGCCCGGCCACCAGGGCCGCTGCCGTCTGGGTGGCCGCGGCGACGACCATCAGCAGGAGCGGGGCCCTCCATCCGGAACTGAGCGAGTGGAGGAGGCCGAAGACCACCGGCCCGACGGCCGCAAGCAGATAGCCGATGGACTGCGCCATCGCGGACAGCCCGCCGGCCGAGGCCGCGTCCTGGGCCCGCAGGCTGATGAACGCCAGGGCGAGCACCAGGCAGGCGCCGCCGCCGAGGCCGAGGACCACGGTCCACAGCAGTGCCCACCGAGGCTCCGCGAAGAGGCCGGCATAGCCGACCAGCAGGACCACGGAACAGGCCGTCGCCAACCCCCGCTGGTCCCGCGCCCAGCGCATCGCCCGGGGCACCGCCAGGCTGGTGAGCACGGCTACGATCTGGAACCAGAAGAGCAGCCAGCCGGCCGCCGCCGGGCTGACCCCGTTGTCCTGGAGAACCTGCGGCAGCCAGGTCACGACGACATAGAAGCCCAGTGACTGCAAGCCCATGAAGGCAGTGACCGCCCAGGCCAGTCCGGATCTCCAGGGCAACTGCTGCCCCCTCCGTGCCGGCCCGGCCGGCCCGGAAGTCCGCACCTGCGGCAGCCACACCAGCACTGACACCAGGGCGAAGACCACCCAGAAGCCCAGCGCGGTGTGCCAGCCACCGGGAGCAACCTCGGCGATCGGCACCGCCACTCCGGAGGCCAGAGCTGCCACCCCTCCCATCACCATGGCGTAGGCGCTGGTCAGCAGGCCGACCTTGGTCGGGAAGTCGCGCTTGACGAGGCTCGGCAGCAGTACGTTGCCCACCGCGATGCCCGCGCCGATCAGCACGGTGCCGATGAACAGGCCTGCCGCCGTGGGGATCCAGCGGACCGCGATGCCGATTGTCAGCACCACCAGCGCGCCGCCGAGGAGCCGCTCCTCCCCCCACCGCGCAGCCAGCCTCGGCACCAGCGGCGACAGAGCCGCGAACGCCAGCAGCGGCAGCGTGTTCAGCAGGCCCGCGGCGGCCGGGGCCAGGCCCAGGTCGGACTGCACGCGGTTCAGGAGTGGCCCGACACCGGTCAGACTCGCGCGAAGGTTGGCGGCCACCACCAGCAGCCCCCACACCAACAGCACTTGACCGGCGCGTCGCGTCGACGTGTTCTTCATGCCCTGAGCATCGGTCGGCGGGACGGCGGGTATCCAGATCCTCCTCAGGCCAGCCCCCGCAGGGCCACCCTCGGCTCCTCGCGATCGGCAGCAGGGCCCCTACCCTCAAGACGTGGGCACACCATTGGGCAACTTCATCCGAGCCAAGCGGGACACCGTCCAACCGGGGCCGCTCGGGCTGCCGGAGCGACAACGCCGCCGGTCGCCGGGGCTGCGCCGGCTGGACCTCGCCAACCGGGCCGACGTCAGCGTCGAGTACCTCGCCCGGATCGAGCAGGGCCGCGACCGCAACCCCTCACCGGCAGTGGTGAACGCGCTCGCCGACGCGCTGTGCCTGAACGCATCGGAGCGCAACCACCTGCGCTATCTCGCCAAGATCACCAGTGACTCCTGTGCGGTCGACATCAGGCCCGTGCCACCCTCCCGGCGAGTGCGCGCGCCCGTCCTGCGCACCCTCGAACTGCTCGAACCGGGCGTGGCGATCGTGTCCAACCGGCTGGGCGACGTACTTGCCCACACATCCGGCTACCAGGCGGTCACCGGCGGGACCGGGCTGCTCGATGCCGACCGTCCCAACCTCAACCACTACCTCTTCACCGACCCGCGGGCCCGGACCTTCTTCGCCGACTGGGACGATGTCGCGGACGAGCAGACCTTTGACCTGTGGCAGGCACCGTCCCTGGAGAACCTGGAGTGGCTCACCGCCGGCCTGACCCCCGTCGCAGGCGACGAGTTCACCCGCCGCCTGAACCGGGACACAATGCCGCGCCGTGGCGTCCTCCGGCTCAACCACCCCGGCGGGCATCAGCTCCGGCTGCTCCGCGAGATCCTCGAACTGCCCGGCGACTCCCAACAGCTCGTGGTTTTCCTCCCCGAGGACGAGGCCACTGCCGAGGCCCTGAATCGACTCCCGCGCCGCCCCTTGGGCCGCCTCCGGTCTATCTCCTGACACCGGCACCCACCCCGACCGAAAAGCGCCGTTTCGAACCGCCTCACCCCCGCACACCTCCGTGCGGGGCAACGGCGCGGCGCCCCTCGCCCATGCGGCCGCCGCCGGCCTGAAGAGCGTCCCGGAGGTACTTGGGCACTCCTCGATCACCATCACGGCGGACACGTACACGAGAGCCTGCTCCCCGCGGTACGATCTCGCGATCCCCGAGGCCACCGCCCGCCCTGTACCGCGCGCACGGGTACCTCGCTCCGTGCCGGATGATGCTGATCGGTTGGGTGATATGCGGGGGCTGCCGCCCCGTCCGCTCACGGGGTGCACTGGTCGCGCACCGGGCAGGGACGGCATATCGTGCACCGCCTCCAGCAGCGCGAACCCGTTCCGGCCATGGACCAGGGCCATCTCCTCGCGTTTGCTCATGGAAGCCGGCGGACGCCAGGAGTGCGTCCGCGGGCCGTAGCGTTCGTCCCGTTCCCGGACGGCCACCGCCCCGGCCAGCCAGTCCTGGGCCGCGCAGGCCAGCGTCTCCAGCGCTGCCCACAGCGCTTCCCCGGCCGGCTCCAGCCTGTTCAGATCGCGTACCGCCGCCAGCACGCGGGTGGGCGAGGCAACGCTCCAGGCGGCGGCGACGGGCTCGGTCTCGTCGCGGAACAGGGCGTGGAGTGTACGCACCGAAAGATGATGGTGGGCGGCGATGGCCGACGGGGTGAGTCCGGAGTCGGTCAGGTTGTGCTCGATGAAGGCCTTGACCTCGGCCAGCATCACGGCCTGGCGTGTCTCGACGGGCAGCGTCCCCCGGATGTCGAGCTGAGCGGCGATCGCCGTGGCGGCCAGGTCCACCGTGATAGAGCCGAGACGCGCAAGCTCTGCCGCACCGCAGCTCCCCGCGGCGCCGGGTAGTTGAGCGAGGTACGGGCCGAGTAGTGCGGCAGCGCCAGCATCCGCTCTCAGAGGGACGGCCAGGAGACCGTCGGCCCGTCCCGAGGAAAGGGGAAGGACCTTCCGGGGAAGCCGAAGCAACGTCGGCCGGGTCACCTCGGCAACCGGATCGGCGTCGGCAAGGAACTCGCACGCGAGCGGGTGCGAGCTGGAGAAGACCGTCATGTCCCCGGCGCGGAGGAGGGAGACGCCGGACCTCTGCTCCAGCCGCACCTGCCCTTCGCGGAGAAGGGCCAGGAAATACTCCTCGCGGTCATGGCTACGGATCTGGGCGGCCGAACGGGTGGCGGCCAGGGGGGAGAAGTCGAAGGCGGACACCTGGATGTCAGGCATCTCGACCGCCTCCACCTGTCCCCGGAACGGACCCGGACGCCGACTGCGGGTCGACACTGGCATCACCTCGCGGCTGACCATCTCCGCCCACCACGCCCATCTGTCCGGCTCCGGAACGGAGCCGGTGTCCACCCTCACGACGCCCCGAAGAGAGGTGCCGTCCGTTCCTGCGGCGTCACTGAGCGACATACGCAGATGGTGCCCCGCATATGCGCTCTCTGAGAAGCCGGCTTCCTGCCCGGCGACCGGCGGCGGGCGACCACCGGGGCGGTTCACCCCCGGACGGCCCCGGCCGAAGGGCGCTTTCGATCCGCTGTCGGAGCGCCGGCAGGGGGCTCGGTATCGTCACGGCCTATTGAAAGGCAGCTGGGGACACAGTCACTAGGCAGGCAGGGATGATGCAGGACCGGATGATCTACGGATGCATGAGGCTCGGCGGCGGCTGGGACCGCGAGCCCTACGGCGCGGCCGATGTCAGCCACGCGCAAGCGGTCGTCGAGGCCGTGCTGGAGGCCGGGATCACCGCCTTCGACCACGCCGACATATACCGGCACGGCAAGGCGGAGGCAGTCTTCGGCGAGATCTTGGCCCGCGCCCCCGGGCTGCGGCAGCGGATCACGCTGCAGACGAAGTGCGGCATCCGGGTCGCCGACGGCGACGCGCCCGGCACGTACGACCTGCGCGGGCACAGCATCGTACAGCGGGTGGAGGAGAGCCTGACCCGGTTGCGCACGGACTACCTCGACACCCTGCTGCTGCACCGACCCGATCCGCTGGCGGTCCCCGAGGATGTCGCAACGGCGCTGACCTCTTTGCACCGTCAGGGCTTGGTGCGGCAGTTCGGCGTGTCCAATATGAGTGCCGCTCAGATCGCCCGGCTTCAGAAGCCGTTCGAGTTGCCTCTGATCGCCAACCAACTGGAGATGAGCCTGTACCGCCGGGATTGGCTGGAGGCCGAGATCCTGGTCAACACACCGGGCGCCGCCGAGCTCGGGTTCCCGCTGGGGACGGTGGAGTACTGCCGGGCCAACTCCGTGCGGCTCCAGGCATGGGGTCCGCTGGCCCAGGGCCGGTACACCGACCGCCCCGAGACCGAGGCCGACCGCGCGACCGCCGCTCTGGTTCGGCGCCTCGCCGAGCGGAAGGGCACCACCGCCGAGACGATCGTACTGTGGTGGCTGCAAAGCCACCCGGCGGCGATCGTCCCGGTCATCGGCACCAGCCGTCCCGACCGGATCCGCGCCTGCGGCGACGGCGCCGGGAAGCCGGAGCTCTCCCACGAGGAGTGGTACCAGCTGTGGATCACCGCCCGAGGCGCCAACCTGCCCTGACGGCCGCACGGGTACTCCTGCCGCAGTGGTCGATGCGGTGATCGAGGAGGCGGGACGCGCTCAGGTGGGGCACCGGTCCTGGCCCCTCGGATGGTGGCGTACTTCTCGATGGGCACGGCGCGCTGTATGCGGATGGGAAGTCGAGCCGAAACTCGTCCTTGGCCGGCGGCAACAACGTCTCCGAGTCCACCGTCCGCCGCTGGCACGACGAGCTGATCGGGCTGCTCGCCGCCCAGACGCCGCGCCTGGACCGCACCCTCAAGAAGGTCGCCGAGCAGGGCGGGGAGGTGGTCCTGATCGACGGCACCCTCAGCCTCGTCGTCCTCGGCCTGGTTGCTGCCGGCAGAAACCGCGATCAACAGTGAGTTGACCAGGTCGTTCACGAACGTGCGGCGCTGCGGGACGTCGACCACTCCGACGCCCCGCAGCGCCAGGCCTTCTTCAAAGGGACGACGTGGTCGATGTCGATGCCGCAGGGGCGGACTCGACCGTCCTCCCGTCGTACTCCGAGAACCAGGATCCGCTGATGGCGCGGCACTGATCGTCCTGGACGATGTCCTGCATGCCGATATCGACGGCTCTTGCAGCGTCGGTCGAGGGGCCTTTCATCCGTGCCCACAGATCAAACCCCGCGCGAACGACGTCGGCCGAACCCGGTCATGCGGGTTCGGCCGACGAGCAATACGTGACGCTATGCCGTGGGTCGCAGCAGCCAGCTTCTCCGGATGTGCGGGGACACTGTGCGCCCGGCCCACGCGCAGGTGTACCAACTGCGGTTGCTCCGGTGTCGTCCAGCAGGGTGGCGACGGTCTGCGACAGGGGCTGCGTGGTCGCCCTGGGCAAGGCAACAGCGCCGCGCAACGCCCACCTACGCAAAACGAAGCAGGGGCGGCAACCTCGAATGGTGATCCACTTCCCGAACTACCTTGAGGAGCGGGTACGTTGCCTACGGCCCTACTTTCCGGCCCACTTCCCGCTCGTGGCGATCGCCTTCAGCTGCTGCACGGTCAGCGCAGGTGTCTTTCGTGTGGCCTTCGCGTTCTGAGAACCTGAGTTGAACGTGGAGACCACGACCCGGAGGCCGTCCGTACGGATGGTGTCGGCAGTCCACATCACCACGCCCGCGCCGCCCTTCTCACCCGGGCCCTGACGCGTGACGACCCTTGTCCCGTCCGGCAGCACCTCCGCCCCGGCCCCGAACAGCTCCCCCTCCACGTCCGACATGTTCGGCTGCACGTTGATCTGCACCAGGCTGGCGCCCCTGCCGTCATTCACGACGACATACGCGTATCCCTCGTCACCATGCTCGGAAGCCACCTTCGCGGACACGGGCAGCAGCGACTTGAGCTTCCTCAGGATCGCCTGGCCGTCCTGCCCCTGTGCCGACGGCTGCCGTACGGGCTCCGGGGCCGCCTTTCCCAGGGCATTCATCACGGGCCGCCACTTTTTGGAGACGACGAGTCCCTTCAGCTGCTCAATCGTGAGCGGGGGCTCGGCCCTTGAAACGGCAGCACCCTTCTCTGCGGGCGCGTTCCACTCACTGGCATCCACCGTGTACCCGTCGGGGGTCACGAGATAGGCGTGCCACCACTTGGTGTCTACGCGCTTGTCAGCGTATTCGTACCCGCGCAACACCATCAGGCGCGAACCGTCGGCAAGCGTCTCGTTCCGGCAGGAGTCGTACGGCACGAAGGTCTTGTCGGGGCATTCGAGCTGCTGTTCCGCCTCCACGCCGTCCGGGTCGACGGCGCCGACGCTCACACCGATCGCAGCTTTGCCCTCGCCATCGTCGAAGACGAGGTGCGCCGATGGCCCGAACCGGTCGGCCGTACCGCGCCCTGCCCGCCCGCTGATCTTCCCCTCCGGCAGCAGTCCCTCCAGCCTCTCGATCACCTGCTGCGCCGAGAGCTGCGGCCCCTTGCCGGACGACGCCTTCGTCGAAGGGCCGGTCTGCTGCGCCTTCGGCGGCGCGGCCGAGCCCGCCCCACCGTGCTCAGAGCCGCCGCCGAACGCCCCCGTGATGTACGACGTCCCGAACCCCACGACGGCGAGCGCCGCGACGCTGCCGGTCACGGCCGCGCCCCGCATGCGCCGCAACCTCCGCCTGCCGCGCGCGACGCCGCCCTCCACCAGCGGGCGCCCCTCCACGGCGAAGACCTCACCGGTGCGGTGCAGTGCATCACCGAGCCCGTCTTCGAAGGCGTCCAGGTTCTCCTGCGTTCCAGACATGCCAAACCACCACCATTGCTCGTCATAGTCAGTCGGGCTGATCAGTGCGCGGCGAGCTCTCCGATGCTGTCGCCCAGTTGTTCCCTCAGCCGGGCGAGGGCACGGGTGCTGCGGGTGCGTACGGCTGCGGAGCTGACGTTGAGGACGTCCGCAGTCTCCGTGACGGACCGGTCCTCCCAGTACCGCAGCACGACCACCGCCCGGTCCTTCGCCGGCAGCTTCCGTAGCGCGTCCAGGAGCATGACCCGCAGCGAGGCGTCACCCTGCGAGGCCGTCTCCGAGGCCTCGGGAATCTCGTCGCTCGGCCGCTCTCCCGCCGAACGCCGCCGCTGGTGCGCCAGAAAGACCCGCACAAGAACGGTCTGCGCGTACGCCGCCGGATTGCCGAGCTTCGACGGCCTACCCCAGACCACATACATCCGCCCCAGCGTCTCCTGCACCAGATCCTCGGCAAGATAGGTGTCGCCGCTGGTCAACAGGCACGCCGAACGGAAGAGATGCCCCATGCGGGCCGCCGCGAACTCCCGGAAGGCGCTCTCCTGGGACCGTCTCATCCACTACCCTCCCCTTGTTCTGTCGCCTACACCATTTAGATGCGGTGGATGCGGCAGGATGTTTCACCCGAGTTTGCTTCCTCTGGGGTCAGGCCTCCCCCATCCTCCGCTGTCGATGCTGGTAGCGCTGATCTGCCGGAGCTTCTCGCACATGGCCTCCATGCGCGGCCCGCGCCTCTCGCCGGCCCGGCGGACATCGTGTTGTTCGAGAATACGCAGGGCATTGATCACCGTGACGGCCGTACTCACGGCCCGCGGCAGGCCCATGAAGCCGGGCCTGTCACGTGCTCGTAGGGAGAGACCGGAGCCGGGCTCGATGGTGAAGTGCTCCTCGGCGCCTGCGCTGGAGTGGACCATGGTGTGGTGATGAGTACTGAAGTGGATCCGGTCGAGCACGAGGACCGGTGGGCCCTGGGCCGTCTGGTCCCGCCACGGAACGGGTGAGGTTCCGCGAGATCCGGCTGCGAAGCCCTGAGGATCTGCCGCTTACGGTGCAACGGGGCAACCAGCTGTCCTGTCGCAGCGCAGGTGGCAGTTGACGTGACGCTGACTTGCATAGGTGCCAGATGTTCTGGGACTGCGGGCTGGTGACCATCTCAAACGATCTGGCTTTCGCGGAAGTGATGATGGCGCCAGGCGCCAGGTGGCCCGTCCGTTGTCAGTGGTGCCTGGCAGGGTTCTCTTCGTGAACCTTGAGAAGTTCTGGGAACTCGTGGAGACCTGTCGCCGACAGACGGGAGGCAGAGATGCGCGACTTGCCTGGATTCGTGAGGATCTGTCGCTCAGGTCGCTGGAGGAGATCGTTGAGTTCCAGATGTGCCTGGACCAAGTGACCCATCAGGCTTTCACCTGGGAACTGGGGGCTGCCGCGGAGCGGATCTTCGGCGGCCGGTGTTCGGATGACGACTTCTGCTACTTCGGCCTCTGGATGGTCGGGCTGGGCAAAGAAGCCTTCGGGCGAGCTGTGCTCGACCCTGATGCTCTGGCTGACACTCCTGCTGTCATGCGCCTGACGGGGCGAACTTGGAGGTCCTGGGGCGATGACTGGCCCGGTTGGGAATCGCTCGACTATGTGGCGTTGGAAGCCTTCGGGCTTGTGACCGGGGATCCTGACGAGTGCGGAGATGCCTTCTATGCAGCGGTGCGGACCCGGCGGGGCGAGCACGCGGTCGGCCAGGGGCCGACCGGGAAACGCTGGAACGTCTGGGATGAGGAGGAAGCGGCTCGCAGGCTGCCGAGGTTGAGCGTCATGTTCCCGCTCAGCGCCGACGCATGAGGCGCGACGAGTACGCATTGATCGCTCGTGAGATTTGGCCACGGAATCTGAGACCCCGCAGCAAGCAGCGTAGGTTCCCGTGGGCCTTGTCCTTCAGATGCGCACTGACCTGCCGTTTCTTGGTCCGATTCCATGGTCGTGTCATCGGTCACGTCCCATGTGCGTGTCATTTTCCTCAAGGAGCTGAGGGGTGGCTATGTTCACGAGTCGAGAGTCGTGACAGCACATGTTCACGGGTTTGAGAGGCGTCCTCCCGCCCGGAAGAATGGTGTTCCGAGTTGACAGCACCTACCTCCCTGACCCGCCAGCATCCAGGTGCTCTGGGGAATGATGCAGGTGTACGCCGACACCTGGTGCACGGAACTCCCCCGGGGAGCGCTGGACCTACTCCCAGCGGTGACCGCAGCGCCGAGGCGGGCACGTCCGGGTTCCTGCGTCGGAGGGCCGCACCGTCGCCGATCGGGCCCGATACGTTGGTTGGATGGGAGCCTCTGTGCAGTATGACCGCCCTGGGCACGTGATCTTTCTCAACGGCACATCAAGTGCTGGTAAGACGACCTTGGCCCGCGCGATCCAGGAAGAAAGCGATGAGCCGTACCTGTACTGGGGCATCGATACGCTGTTCTCGATGGTGCCGGAGAAATGGGCCGGCGCCCGCGGCGGGCACTTGAGCTTCGAAGGGTTCCGCTACGACCGGTCGGAGCACGACGAGGACGGCCGTCAGCTGATCAGCATCCGATACGGCGACGTCGGCCGCCGGATGCTTGCCGCAGCCTGTGCGTCGGTCGCCGAGCTGGCACTAAAGGGCTGCAACGTCGTGGTCGACGAGATGCTGCTGGATCCCGATCTGCTGGAGGACTGGCTCCAGGCGCTCTCCGGCGCAGAGGTCTATCTCGTTGGGGTGTACTGCCCGCTCGATGTGCTGGAGGAGCGGGAGGCGGCACGTGGCAATTCGGCGGGCCTGGCGAGGGGGCACCTGCGGACGGTTCATGCCCATGAGGCCAAGTACGACCTGAAGGTCGATACCAGCGAAGTCCCCGCGCAGGAGCTGGCGCGCACGGTTCTTCGGGCTCGCTCGCTGGCCGTAGCAGCGGGGCACTACGGCGGCGGGTGTTGTAGCGCTGCAGCCAGCGGAAGGCATCGAGTCACGCCTCGCGCTCGTTCGACCAGCCCTTCCGGCCCTTGAGCGTCTCTCTTGCAGGTCGCTTCGAAGCGTTCCGCGGCGGCGTTGTCCGCGCTGGACCCGACCGCGCTCATGGTCTGCCGCGCCGCTGCTGACCTGCATGCTTCGGCTTGAAGGTTGCCTGGGCCAACTGCCCTGAGACCGACGCACCGACCAGGCACATCCGGTTCTTCGCAACCATGCATACCGAGCGCCGGGGTGAGCGACTGTCGGCCTGGCTGGATTCCGTCAGACAGGACTACCTCCCCAGCCTTCACAGCCTTGCCGCGGGCATCGACCGCGACGCGAAGCCATCATCGTCGGCCTCAGCCTTCCCTGGAACTCGGGCGTCGTCGAAGGCCATGTCAACTGCATCAAACTGCTCAAGCGCCAGATGGCCGGTCACGCGGGCTTCGACCTCTTGCGGCAACGGGTTCTCATGTCCTGATCACCGAACCAGGCAGGAGGAACTCGATGGCAGCACCGTCTGCGGATATGCGAACCTCGTTCGCTCAGCTGCCGACCGGTTGCCGATGATCAGTGGCGGTACGCGGCTGTCGCGATCTCGACGAAGGATCGGATCAACGGGTTGGTGTCACCTTCATTCCACACCGCGACCACTCGGCTCGGCTTCATGTCGATCAGCGGTACCACGGTCAGCTCTGCGGGCAGATCGTGTCCGAGCGGGGCCAGGCCCACCGTGCCGTTCCACAGCACGGCCTGCAGACATTCCTGGACGGCGCGCACGACTGGGCCCTCGCGCGGCCTGCCGCCGTTCCAGTACGACTGCCAGATGGGGTCGGTGCCCTGCGGGAACTGGAACCAACGGCGGTCGCTCAGCTCGGCCAGCCGCAGCCGGTCGCAGCGGGCCAGCGGATCGTCGGCGCGCAGGACCACGCCGACCGGATCGGTTCGCAGCGCACGTACCGTCAGGGCAGTCTCGTCGAACGGTGCCCGGGTCAGGGCGATGTCGACCAGTCCGGCGGGCAGCCCGCACGTCGGGTCGGTCAGGTCGGTGTCGCGGATGCGGATGTCGATGCCGGGGTGGGTTCGGCGGTAGGCGGCGGCCAGCCTGGACACTCCCGGGTCGGTGCCGTCGCCCAGGATGCCGACGGTGATGGTCGCGGCGCCGGCCGCCGCGCTCACACGTACACGGACGCGGTCGGCATGGTCGAGTAGAGCCCGCGCCTCGTCGAGCAGCACCGTGCCCACCGGAGTGAGCGTGACGCCGGTGGGCGAACGGGCGAAGAGCAGGGCCCCGACCTCGGTCTCCAGTTGCTTGATCGCCCGGCTCAGTGGCGGCTGACTCATGTGCAGTCGGGTGGCGGCCCGGCCGAAGTGGAGTTCCTCGGCGACCGCCACGAAGTAACGCAAGGTCCGTAGCTCCACGCTGCAACAATACCCACGGGGTATCGGCGCTGCGGGATGGGTCTTGGACACCGGCGGGGTCCCGGCGGTGCACTCGTGAGCATGACCGAAGAAGCGAAGACCAGCGAGCCGCAGGCCGACCCCGCCGTATCGGTGGTGGGTCCGGGCGACGGCGAGACGATCGTGCTGGGCACCACGCGCATGCGCGTTCTGGAGGACGGCAGCCACACCGGGCACCGCCTCGCGATCGCCGAGTCCGTCCTCGCCCCGCACACCCAGGGGCCGCCGCAACACCGCCACGCCCAGCACGACGAGGGCTTCTACATCCTCTCCGGCACCATCCGGTTCACCGTCGGGGACGAGGACTACGACGCCACCACGGGCACGCTCGTGATGGTTCCGCCCGGTACCCCTCACACCTTCGCCAATCCGACCGACCAGCCCGCCGTCATGCTCAGCACATTCACCCCCGACCTGTACGTGCAGTACTTCCGAGACCTCCAGGAGGTGCTCGTCAGCGGCCGGCCGCTGACGCAACAGGCCAGCATCGACGCGATGAACCGCTACGCAACCGAGCCCGCCACCGACCTTGCCTGAAGCCGACGGACGGAACGGACCGGCCGCTCTCCATTCGACCGTGGACCATGGGGCCGTGGCTGACCGGCGGGGTCGTAGCGCACCCGTCTTTCGGCGGATCCCCGCCCCCGGACGACCGGCCGGTCCGTCTCCAGGGCTCTTCTGGCCGTCGACGCAATCGACAGGTCCTCGGGAAACCGATGACCGATGAACGGGAGTCATGAACATCGCCTATTGGATCGTCGCGGGACTGCTTGCCCTGTTCTACTTCTACGCAGGCACGCTGAAAGTGATCCGCAGCCGCGATCAGCTCCGCCCGATGATGGCCTGGGTCGACCGCATACCGTTGCCCGCCCTCAGGATGCTGGGGACGGTCGAGATACTCGGTGCGACCGGCCTGGTCCTGCCACCGCTGACCGGCATCATGCCGTCGCTGGCGCCGGCCGCGGCCATCGGCTTCGTCCTCCTGCAGACCTGTGCGATCGCCGTCCACCTGACTGGCGAAGACCGCCGGATCGCACTCAACGTTGGGCTCACCGCCACCGCGTCCGTGGCCATCTGGCTGGCGACCAGGCTGTGATCAGGCAGCGTCCCTGACTGGAGGACGCGAATCCAGGACCAGCGGCTTGAGCTGTCCGATGCAGGAGACGGGGTCCGCCCGCGTTCTCACCCAGCTGGTGTCGCCAAGCGAGTCCATAGCGAAGATCTTGCACGGTGCGCGACGCCGACCTCTCATTGGGGGCCGATCGCTTCCTTCCGTCGAGAGCGGGGTCACCGCCACGGTGCCGGTGCAGGCGCCACTCGAAGGTGTCCGGACAAGGAGATCCGCGGCCGGTTCGAGCTGGACATGAACAGCCGCCTCGATCTGGCCCGGTCCGCCCGCGTGACGGTACCCATGGCTTTGTCCACGAGTTGCGGTTCAGGCACAGCTGCCGTGATGACGGCCTGTCGACCGCTGTGTCGGCCCGGTAAGCACGTGGAAACAGCAGGTCAGCGGGTTGACCCGGCGCGAGCACGCGTAGAGGTGTCGGCGTACGGGTGAACACATACGCGCCCCACCGTGTACGGGATGAAAGTGCACCGTTGTCGATGCGCCGAAGGTGCGGGGCCGTGAGCCTTCCGTCGTCCCGCTCGGGTCGGCGGAGGAGGGTGACACCCAGCCTGTTGTAAAGAAATCTTTCTAAAGATATCTTTACAACGTGTCGAACGATCAGAGGGACGAACCAACGGGAGCCCCGGCCCGCACGACCCGGCTCACCGACCCCCGCGCTCTGCGTGCCTATGCCCATCCCACCCGCATGCGCCTCGTCGGCCTGCTCCGTACCGAAGGCCCCTTCACCGCGACCCGGGCAGCTGAGCTCACCGGCGAATCCGTCGCCAGTTGCTCGTACCACCTGCGGATACTCGCCAAGTACGGGCTGGCCGAGGTCGCGCCGGGCGGTCAGGGCCGCGAGAAACCCTGGCGGGCCACAGCTCGCTTCACCCAGTGGCCCAACCACTCAGAAGACCCGGCCGTCGCGGAGGCCAGCAGGGCACTCGAAACCGCGGTCGCCGAACGCTACTTCGAGCTGATCACCCGCGCCGTCGAAGAGCGCCACGATCTGCCGCGCGAGTGGCAGGAAGCCGAGCACATCGGCGACCAGATGCTCTATCTGACAGCGCAGGAGCTCGCTGACCTCGGCGAAAAACTCGACCGTCTGCTGCGCCCCTACGAGGACCGGCAGGGCGACCCGGCCGCCCGCCCCCAAGGCGCACGGCTCGTCCAGATCATCCGGGCCGCCTTTCCCCTGCCCCAACGGCCCGCTGGTAACGAGGAGACTCACATCGCTCCGGACAGCACGGGCGGCCCGCGATGACGACCCCGGGCCGCCTGTCCCCCACCATCCCCGACCTCCTGCGCAAACGCTCCTTCCGCCGATACTGGGCCGGCCAGAGCATCTCCCTGGTCGGCGATCAGATATCCCAGATCGCCCTCCCTCTCGTCGCCGTCCTCGCCCTCCACGCCGACGCCGCCCAGATGGGCTGGCTCGCCACAGCCCAGCTCATGCCCGCCCTGCTGCTCTCCCTTCCCGCGGGCGCCTGGGCCGACAGCAGAGCGCACCGCCGCCGCGTCATGATCGCCACGGACCTCGCACGGGCCTTGCTCATCGCGTCGGTTCCCATCGCGTACGCCCTGGACGCACTCACCTTCACCCAGCTCTACGCAGTCGCCCTGGGAATCGGAGCGCTGACCGTCCTCTTCGACGTCTGCAACACCATCCTGTTCGTCTCGCTCATTCCCGCCGAGCGCTATATCGAGGGCAACTCCCTCGTCAACGGAAGCCGGGCCATGTCCTTCGTCGCGGGTCCTAGCGCCGGCGGCCTCCTCGTCCAGTTGCTCACCGCGCCGCTCGCGCTCCTCGCCGACGCAGTGACCTATCTGGCCTCCGCCTGCTATCTGGCCCGAATATCCCCCCGCGAACCGTCGGCCGTGCCGCCCGCGAAAGGACACTTCACCGCAGGCCTGCGGTGGATCCTCCGCTCGCGCGTCATGCGCGCCACGTTCGCCGGATCCGCCACGGTTCAGTTCTTCAATTTCATTTTTCACACACTCTTCGTGCTGTACGCCACCGCCGAACTCGGCCTGAGCGCAGGCATGCTGGGGTCGGTGCTCGGAGTCGGCGCGATCGGCGGGCTCGTCGGTGCCGCCCTCACTGGCCGTCTCGTGCGCCGCGTCGGCATCGGGCCCGCCGTCGTCGTCGGCTTCGCGGCCTTCCCGGTCCCACTGCTGCTCGTACCCCTCGCGGACGGCCCGGACACACTTGTCCTCACGCTCCTCTTCCTCGCCGAATTCGGTTCGTGCGCAGGCGCGATGATCGTCGACATCTCGCTGGGCTCACTTCAAACGGCCCTCATCCCCCACGCCCTGCGCGCCCGCGTCAACGGGGCCTACCGCACCCTCACCCACGGCGTGCGCCCGCTGGGCGCTCTCGCGGGAGGAGCACTCGGCACGACTATCGGGCTACGCCCGACACTGTGGATCGCAACGGCCGGGGCCGTGATGTGCCTGGTATGGGTGCTGCCTTCGCCGGTCCCGCGTATCCGCGAGTTGCCCGACACTCCGCCGGAACCAGCACACGGCGCACCATCGGCATCAGCGCCGGCCTCCTCGCCCTCGCCCGGCTAGCCTCGCGTCAGGCCCGTTGAGGACCGGTGGAGCCCCCACCACCTGAGCCTTCCGGTTTTGTCCCGCATTACCAAGGTGCCGGTCGCCACCGTCATGCTCGACAACGCCGGCCACTACCCCCTCGAGGAGCCCGGCCTGCAACAGCTGCAGGACGCCATCGCGGACTTCGTCACCCACCACACCGCCTGACCCCACCTCCCCCTGACCCACCTCGGCCCATCGAGGGTTGAACTGTCCTGCGACTTTTCAGCCGTCCCTGCCCAGTGATCCCTTGTGCACCTCCATGTGTCGTGCGCATCCAAGCGCACGTGATCGACAAATGCTGCTCAAACCCAGGCCCTGGTCCACTCCGTGTGGTCGCGAACACAGGGTGACTGTTGATCTTCGCCTCATGGTGGTTCCAGCGGCCGCAGGCGTTCAGTGCGCGTCCGGCTGGCCGGCCGCGCATGAAGCCGACTCCCCTCATCAGGCCCCTTGGAATCGATCGCCTAGGCTGGCGCGGTGACTGATGAGCAGGAGCGGGTGCAGCCGTCGGGAGTGTGGGCCACGGCGGTCGGGGTGGCCAGGGTGCGGGCGCTGGAGACCGAGCGGGAGAACGCACTGTTCCGCGACCCACTGGCACAGGCCTTCGCCGCCGCCGGTGGCCTGTGGCCTTCCTCGCCGCCGCTGCCCGATGACGAGGCCGCGCGACGCCGCCGCCTGGCCGTGTCGCTCTCCATCGTCATCAGGACGAAGTTCCTCGACGACCTGTTGCAGCAGGCCTCCGCGTCCGGGGTCCGGCAGGTCGTACTGCTCGGCGCGGGGATGGACAGCCGGGCCTTCCGGATGGACTGGGCCGAGGGCACCCGGCTGTTCGAGGTCGACACCGCCGCGCCACTGGGCTTCAAGGCTTCGGTGCTGCGCCAGGAGCGGGCCGTCGCACGCTGCGAGCGGATCACCGTCCCGGTGGATCTGCGTGAGGACTGGCCGGGCGCACTGGCCGCCGCAGGGCACGACCCGGCCATGCCGACCGCGTGGATCGCCGAAGGACTACTGATCTATCTGCCCGAGGAGGCGGTGGAGCTGCTGCTGGCCCGGATCAGCAGGCAGTCGGCGGCAGGCAGTCGGATGGGGCTGACATTGGGCTCGCGCGGCGTGATCGAGCGCTTCAGCACGGACGCCGCGCAGGGATCGGCGGCGTCCATGTGGATCTCGGAGATGCCCGACGACCCGGTGGGCTGGCTGGCCGGGCACGGCTGGGAGGCCGACAGCCACACCCTGCGCGAGCGCGCTGCCGCCTACGGCCGCCCGATCAGCACCCCGCCGCAGCGCGAGGAGCGGCCCGGCGGACTGATCTCGGCGGTCCGCCGGTAGCGCGCTTCCCGGTTCCCTGGATGATCGATTCCAGGGGGGCCTGATGGGGGCGCCAGGGTTCCTGCGCGGCCAGCCAGTCATGCGCATCGTCCAGGCCCATGTTCGTTCCACGCCCAGCGGCGGGGCAGCACGACGACCCCGGATGCGTCCCTGGGACGGCTCACGGTCCTGATCGTGAGGCTGAGATACTTCTTCGCCCAGGCAACAAGCTTTCCGACACACGCGGAGCCCGCCCGGACGATGGTGGACTCGCAGTGGCCGGTGCCGCGGTGGTCGAGGGTGAGGGTGCTGCGGGCGGGGTGGAAGTCGGCGCGCGGACCGGGTCCCAGTGGTCGTCGTCGGCCTGGCCCGCAGGCAGGTCGAGTGGCGCTCCCTTGCATTGGAGCCTGGTAGGCGATGCGGGTCCCGTCGGATGTCGTCGTGTACGTCCTCGGCTGGTTCTCTCAACTCCGTTGTGAGCGGGCACGGTACTCCGCTCTCGCCTCGAACGGCCGTGAACCGCGGGAGGTCTCGGGCGCGGGGGAAGCCGTGGCAAGAGATCACCCCTGCTCATCTGCGAGAGCGTTTCGGGGTTTGTTGGTCTGTGCGGTAGAGGTCGATGGCGAGGGCGACGGCCGCGTGGGTGGCGGGGTGGGGGTCCTGTCGGCGCCAGATGAGGTGGACAGAGACGGGCCCCGCGTCGCGCAGAGGGCGGTAGGTGATGCCGGCGGGGCGGTACTGGGCCGCGGTGGCCTGGGGGGTGACGCCGACACAGCGGCCGGAGGCGATGGCGGCGAGCCAGTCGTCGATGTCGTGGACGTGCTCGGCGGCGGGCCGCTCGGTCTCGGGCCACAAGTTCAAGGTGGTGGTGCCGGTGCGGCGGTCGAGGGCGAGGGTGCGGGTGGCGACTTCGGCCAGGCGGATGCTGCGGCGGCGGGCCCAGGGGTCGTCGGAGGCGAGGGCCAGGTAGCGGTCCTCATGGCCGACGAAGGCATGTGACCAGGGTTTGAGGTCGAGGGCGCTGCGGATGACCGCGAGGTCGCACAGTCCTTCGGCAAGCCCTCCGGTGGATGAGTTGTGGCGGACGAGCCGGAGCTCGATGTCGGGGTGGTCGTGGTGCGCCAGCGGCGCTGGAACTCGGTGGTGTGACGCCCGAAGGCCGACCAGGCGTGACCGATGTGCAGGCGGCTGTGGCCGGATACGGCCTCGGCGACGAGTTCGTCCGCGCCGGCCAGCAGCAGACGGGCACGAGCGAGGACCTGCACACCCGCCACGGTGGGCTCGACCGTGCGGCTGGTGCGGTGCAGCAGCCGCACCCCCAAGGTCTTCTCCAGGGCGAGCAGGGTGCGGGAGACCGCGGCCTGGGAGACGCCCAGCTCCAGGGCGGCGTCCGTGAAGCTGCCGGTGTCGACGATGGCAACCAGGCAGCGCAGGTGCTTAAGCTCCAGCCCTGCACCGTTTCCTCCGCTTTCTCCGCGTGCGTCCATACACTCAGCGTATCGATAGTGGGGTGGATGCATTTTGCGTATCACGTGAAGGGGCGCACGGTGAGGAGATGAAGACCTCACAGGACCTCGCCGTCGACGCGGAGGCACTGGGCCGGGGCGGGAACCGCCCACTGACCGGCTCACTCTCGATGCGGCGCGGCTTCGCCTTCCTCGCCTTCGCCGGAATCGCCTGGGGAACCACCGGTGCGGCCGTGGAGGTCATCTACCGGACCAGCGACCTGGGGCCCATGGCCATCTCGTTCTGGCGCTTCCTGGCCGGAGCGGTGCTGCTGCTGCCCGTCCGGGCCCTGCGCCCGCCCCGCAACGCAGCCCGCGCACCGCAGCCTGCCGGGCGGCGTGCGCTGCTGCTGGTGGGCACCGGCACCGGGCTGGCCGTCTTCCAGACCGCCTACTTCGCCGCCGTGCGGGACACCGGCCTGGCGGTGGGCACCATCGTCTCGCTCGGCGCCGCACCGGTGTTCACGGCCGTCGGCGGGCGCCTGTTCCTGGGCGAGCGCATCGGCCGCGCCGGCGTACTGGCCTTTGCCGGTGCGCTCGCCGGACTGACCGTGCTCGTACTGGGCAACCAGCCCGGCGTTGTCCACCCCGCGGGCATGGCGGCTGCGCTGCTGTCAGCCGCCGGTTACGCCGTCTCCAACCTGCTGGGCCGGTGGACCGGACGGCACGGCACCGGCGAGGGCGCCTTCACCCTCACCCTGTGGTCCTTCCTCATCGGCGCGGCCGTGATGCTGCCGCCGGCCTTCGCCGAGGGCCTTCTCCCACACGGCGGGAACTTCACCGAGGCGGCGCTGCTGATGCTCTACGTCGCCGCCATCACCACAGCGCTCGCCTACCCGCTGTACTTCGCCGGCGTGGGCCTACTCAGGGCCGCCACCGCTTCGGTGGTGATGCTCCTCGAACCGGTCAGCGCCGCCGTCCTGGCCGTGCTGTTCCTTGACGAACGACTCACCGCGGGCACCGTCGCGGGCACGGTGATCCTGCTCGGGGCCATCGCCTCCCTCGCCCTCTCCGAGTCCAGACTGCGGGCCCGGCCCGAGACACCGTGAGATGACACAAGGCCCGCGGGGTGTCGGTCCTCGCCGACGTCGTCTTCGCCGGCTTCCGGTGCATCCGGTTCGCGCAGGGGCCGCAGTGGCCGCAGTGGCCGCAGTGGGCCGACTGCCGCAGGCGAGGCCGTGAAGCTGTGGCAGCCGGGCGGGTTCAGGTTGCGGTGCTCGATCGGGCGGGGAGAACTGGGCGCTTTCCTCGTCCCGCGATCTCGTGGGGCCAGCACTCGGTCGAGGCGGGATCGTCGGGGTGATGCTTGGCGCCGGGAGATTCGAAGTCTGCGGTGCCGTGGACGGGGATCGAGTGCCATCCGAACGGACAGCGCCATAGGTTCGACAGGGAGAAAGTCGTGCCGACCCCAAAGGCCAGGCGCGGATTGCGGAGCACCGGGAAGGCAGTGGAGCAGGGAGGTATCCGGAGCTCCGGCACAAGTCCGCGGGCGGCTGGTCGGTGTGTCGGTTGCTTCCGTTCCGCCCGCTGGACGATGCTCCGTGAGGGGGTCCGCAGCGGGAAAGGAGCCCTCGGTGGGCTGGAGAAAGCGTCACCCTGGCTGGTCCTTTCGCACGCCGACGACTGCGGTGGCACTGGTCGGTTGCGCCCTGCTGGGGCCCGGTTGCTCGGCTGTGCCCGATTCGGCTCCCGGGGCGGGTACGACGGCCGGGGCGTCCCGTCCGGGCGCCCACGCGAAGGATCCCGGGCAGTGCCGTCGCACCCTGGTCGGCGTGGCGCATCCTGATGACGACCTGGCCTTTCTGAACCCGGAGATCAGAGACACCATCCGCGCCGGGTGCCCGGTCGACACGGTGTATCTGACCGCCGGCGACGACGCCAAGAAGAACCGGGTCGAGGCATTGGAGTACGTGGACCGCAGAGAGTACGGGGTGCGGGCGGCCTACGCGGAGATGGCGGAGGCGGCCAACCGCTGGGAACGGTCGGATGTGCAGGCGGACGGTGTCCGGGTCAGGTCCTACCGGCTCGCGGACGACGCCAGGGACACCGATGTGCGGCTGACGTTCCTGGACCTCCATGACGGACTGCCGCACGGCCAGGACGCGAACAGCCTGCTGAAGCTGTTCGACCGGGACAAGAAGAGCATCGAGCCGTTCCAGAGCACCGCGAGCTACACGGAGGACCGGCTGCTCGCGGTGGTGTCCGCACTGGTCCGGCTGAGCCGGGCAGAGCGCATCCTGACGATGGATCACGACAACGCCTCGTTCGCCTTCGGGCTCGGCGGCGGTGTCGACCACGCCGACCACGGCATCGGCGCCCGGTACTTCCGCAGGGTGGGCTACGCGCTCGGGGTTCCCGTGTCGGCCTACCTCGGCTACACCATGTCGCCGCTCGCACCGAACCTCACCCCGGGGGCCTCGGCCGAGAAGGACGAGGTGGCGCGCTGGTATCTCGCCAGCCGGAAGTGCCGGGCCACCGGGACGTGCGCGAACGTCACCGCCTACAAAGGCCCGCTCCAGAAGGACTGGAGTCTGTGGATCCACCGGCAGTACCAGCAGACCCCCCGGTCCCCGCGCTCCGGGGAGATCCTCGGGGACATCGGCCGGACGACGTACTTCACCGGGAGGGAACCGTCACAGTGCCTCCACACCACCACCGGGCCGTCGAACGCCGGTACGGCCGACATCCGCGGCTGTGACGGGTCCGCCGCGCAGAAGTGGGACATGAGGAAGGACGGGACGATCAGGCCACGGCTCGACCGCGAATCGTGTCTGACCGCGAACTCATCGGCCGTCGGACTTGAGCGATGCGAGGACGGTCGCGGAAGCCAACGATGGACCCGTGAGCCGTGGCAGAGCTCGACCTGGAAACGTAACGCCTGGCGGATCGTCAGCAGTGACCACCACTGTCTGTTCCAGGACGACCGCGAACTCCCCGCCCGCTGGAACGACCGCGACCGGCAGAACCCCGAGCTGAAGCTCTCCGACTGCGGCACGCAGCCTCGGCCCGAACTCTACTGGCGCTGGAGTGGCTGAGCACGCACGGCCTCGGCCGGCGCCTCACCGAATCGCGCCAGGAGCAGCTCTACTGACCCGCTGGTCGGCCGAGTGCCCTGCGGTTCGCCTCGCCCTCGCCGGCCTCGCCGTCGTCTTCCCAACGGACCGCACCCTGCCCGCACTGGCACCGCGCCTGCAGACCTTCACACACCAGCACCTCCAGGGAACCGACATCGGCGACTACGTGCGGTTCGTCCTCGTGCCGGCCGCCCAGGACGACGACCAGATCCTTGCGGTGACAGAGAAGCTCACTGACGCCTGCTGGACGGGAACAGCGCGCGGAGTGCCGGCACGGGCACGATCCCTCCACCTCCTCGGCCAGATGCTGACCAGGGTCGGAGCCGGACTCACCCGGCCACGCTCCGGGCAGTGACACCCCGCAGGCACGACGAGCGACGCACCGCCCGTCGCTCGCGCTGCTATTTCGCGTGAACGTTCACGCGCCTCAAGATCCGCAGCTGCTGCCCGAACCAGCGGACAAACGCTGCCCTGGAAACGAACGAAGCCGACCTGCGCCCAGGGGCACCGTCACCGCCCCATCCGGGACCCTCGTGCTCGGGATGGCGGCCTGGAGCGACTACGGGCCGCAGATCGGCCGGCGCTGTCCGACCGGGCCCGGGCCGCGGCAGCCGCCGACGGCGGCCACCTGCACGGAGCCGACGGCAGCGAGTTGACGCAGATCCCCCACCGCCTCGACATCAGGCCCGGTGCCATCCGGGCCACGGAGGCCGGCCGGCTGAAACGGCCCAGCAGGCTCGAGCCCTCAGTGGTGGATCGGGAAGGATGCCTGGAACGCCAGGCGCTCGTCTGCTGCGTCGCCGATGTCGGCGAGAAGCCCGTCAAGCGCGATGAACTCCTCCCAGGCCGCCCGGCCTGTTGCTTCGGCCAGCCGAGCCACGACGAGATCCTCCAGGTCGGAAACACGCTTGTTCTTCCAGATCTTGTCAGCGAGGCTGACCAGCAGGTCGGCCAGTCCGACCCGTACGTCCGTCCACGACGCGTGAGTCGCGGCGAAGCGCGCCAGTTCCGGGCTGATGCCGTGGCGGAGCAGAAGAGCCTGCCCGGCTTCCTCGTGCGCCGATCCGGGCCCGGAGAGCTCGGTGATGTGCACGGTCTTCCCCACGTCGTGCGTGGCCGCCCCGAAGAGCACTGCCTCCCGGTCGAAGACAACATCGGGGTAGCGCTGTTCCACCCAGTCGACCAACTGGTGTGCGACGTCATGGACGGCACGCAGGTGAGCTGCCAGTCGCGGCGGACTTCCCAGCTCTGACAGAAGTTCTGTGACACGGTCCGGCAGAGGGAGCAGTGGCGGGTCGACGGTGCTGCTCATGGCCTTGGACAAGGCAGTGCTGGTGTTCACCGCGCCAGGGTACTGACCACAGCCTCTTCCTGTGTCCGTGAGCGGATTCCTCACCGGGACGACCAGAGCCGCGCCTCGCGATCCGCCCGACCTGCGCACCTGCCGTGTCGTGCAGGTGGTCCGCCCAACTGTCCGGTGAAGGGGGCTCAACACGATGAGACCGCGACAGTGGTCCCGATTCCTGCTCACCGCGCCGCTCCACAGAGGGCGACGCCCGCCTCTGGGCCCGGGACCACAAGACCGAATACGCACCGCAACTTTGCGGCTGCGTCCCCGAAGCAACGGGCCACGCACCAACGGCTACATCACGACCGATGGCAATGCCGGCGCCGGGTTCGGTGACCGGCCACGCCTCGACAACGATTGATCGCAACTCTGGCCGCTGAAAGCCACTTGTCACTTTCGCAGCAGCTTCGGGAGTGCAGGGCCATCGTCACTGCGGCAGCGGTCGATCCTGGCAGGAAAGCCGACGGATGGCTCGTTCGTTGTGTTCGGGAAGCGCGTGTGTCAGCTCTTTCGGTAGGACGCGTCCAGGTCGGGGATCTCGACGGAGGCGTGCAGGGTGACGCCGTCGACTGGCTCCACCTGGGCGGCGACCAGGGCGAGCACTGCGGCCGCGAGGCGGGCCTTGGTCGCGTCGGTGCGGCCGTGGAGCAGGCCGATCTCGACGTGGAGGACGGCATGGCCCTCGGTCTCGGTCCCGGCGGTGAAGTCCTCGACCCGGCGGAAGCGGGTCTTGCAAGCCTCCATGCGGGCGTTGACGGTGTCGACGACGATCGGGTGCAGGGCGAGCGCGAAGGCCGGGCGGTCGAAGGCTGCGTCGAGCGAGCCGGAGTAGTCGACGGTGATCTGTGGCATGGCGGGCAGCTCCTCGAATGGGATCACGTGATCGGCTCCCACCCTACGGAAGGCAGCTCGGCCAACTGATACCGCTCCATTCTGGATCACGCCCTGCTATGGCTTCAGCTCAGGCAGTAGCCCGAGGGGGAGAGGTCGGTGGCACGGTGCCGCTAGGGCCATTCGTTTGGATCACCGGGCAGACCAAAGGAAGATCCCTGCGATATGGAGTCCGGCCAGATAGACGGTCGCGGTCTTCTCGTAGCGG
>NZ_JBEZLL010000045.1:0-43835 GCF_040652135.1 Streptomyces sp. NPDC048295 | reverse complement strand
CCTTCGTCATCGCCCTCAACGGCTTCGACGGACACCAGCCCTACACCCCCGACGAGGTCCGCGAGGCCCTCCAGATCGGACCCGACACCCCGATCCTGACCACGGACGCGCGCCACCGCGCCGACGCGAAGAGCGCGCTGATCACGCTCGTCGAGCACGCGCTCATGGCACGGCTCCGCTAGGACCGGTCCGGATGCACGGAAGGGCCCCGCACTCCGGACGGAGTGCGGGGCCCTTTCACGCCTTGCGTATCAGCGCTGCCAGGAGTGCGGGGCGTGGAAGCCCGGGCTGCGCTCCAGGCGGCGCCATCCGGCGGTGCTGCGGCCGCGGTGGGCGGGGGGCGCGGTGGGCTGGGCGGCGGCGCGGGCGAGCAGGACCGCGGTTATCGCGGCCAGTTCCTCGGGGTCGGCGAGGCCCTTCTCGACACGCAGCACGGACTCGGCGGCAGTGGTCATGTGGTTTCTCCGTCTTCTCGGCAGGCAGGTCTTCGCGGGCCCGGCAGGGGTGCTGCGCGGCGTGCGGACTACTGCGGGGGGTTGCCGTGCTTGCGGGACGGCAGGTCGGCGTGCTTGGTGCGGAGCATGGCGAGCGAGGCGATCAGCACCTCGCGGGTCTCGGCGGGGTCGATGACGTCGTCGACCAGGCCCCGCTCGGCCGCGTAGTACGGATGCATCAGTTCCGCCTTGTACTCCTTGACCATGCGCTTCCGCATGGCTTCCGGGTCCTCGGCGTCGGCGATCTGCCGACGGAAGATGACGTTGGCGGCGCCCTCGGCGCCCATCACCGCGATCTCGTTGGTCGGCCAGGCGTAGGTCAGGTCCGCTCCGATGGACTGGCTGTCCATCACGATGTACGCACCGCCGTACGCCTTGCGCAGGATCAGCGAGATCCTCGGCACGGTGGCGTTGCAGTACGCGTAGAGCAGCTTCGCGCCGTGCCGAATGATTCCACCGTGCTCCTGATCGACCCCGGGCAGAAAGCCGGGTACGTCCAAAAGAGTGATGATGGGAATGTTGAATGCATCACACATCTGGACGAATCGAGCGGCCTTCTCGGAGGCCTCGATGTCCAGGACGCCGGCCAGGGACTGCGGCTGGTTGGCGACGATGCCGACGACCTGGCCGTCCATCCGGGCCAGGGCGCAGACGATGTTGCGGGCCCAGCGCTCGTGGATCTCCAGGTAGTCGCCGTCGTCGACGAGCTCCTCGATGACCTTGTGCATGTCGTACGGGCGGTTGCCGTCGGCCGGGACCAGGTCGAGCAGGACGTCGCCGCGCCGGTCGGCGGGGTCGTCGCTGGCGACGACGGGCGGGTTCTCGCGGTTGTTCGAGGGCAGCATCCCGATCAGGTACCGGACCTCGGCGATGCAGGTCTCCTCGTCGTCGTACGCGAAGTGCGCGACGCCGGAGGTCTCCGCGTGCACATCGGCGCCGCCGAGCCCGTTCTGGGTGATCTCCTCGCCCGTCACCGCCTTGACCACGTCCGGGCCGGTGATGAACATCTGCGAGGTCTCACGGACCATGAACACGAAGTCGGTCAGCGCCGGGCTGTAGGCCGCGCCGCCCGCGCACGGGCCGAGCATCACGCTGATCTGCGGGATCACGCCCGAGGCCCGGGTGTTGCGCTGGAAGATGCCGCCGTACCCGGCGAGCGCGGAGACGCCCTCCTGGATTCGGGCGCCCGCGCCGTCGTTCAGCGACACCAGCGGGGCACCGGCCGAGATGGCCATGTCCATGATCTTGTGGATCTTCGTGGCGTGGGCCTCGCCCAGCGCACCGCCGAAGATCCGGAAGTCGTGCGCGTACACGAAGACCGTACGGCCGTCGACCGTGCCCCAGCCGGTGATGACACCGTCGGTGTACGGCTTCTTCTCCTCCAGGCCGAAGCCGGTCGCCCGGTGCCGGCGCAGCTGCTCGACCTCCTTGAACGAACCCTCGTCCAGGAGCAGCGCGATGCGCTCACGCGCCGTCAGCTTGCCCTTGGCGTGCTGCGCCTCGGTCGCCCGGTCACTCGGTCCGCGACGGGCCTGCTCACGCAGTGCCAGCAGTTCGGCCACACGGCCACGGGTGTCGCTCGGCTCGCCCGGGGTTTCGTCCACAACGGTCATGTACCGACCCTACGAAGCCGGGCAAGTAAATCCTGCCGTCGACTCCGTACAGTCTCCTGACCCGTTTCCTGGTGGAGCCCGACAGAAGGTGAGCCGGATGCAGGCGAACTACCAGCCGGTACGGGGCACTCTTTGTGCGAGTCCGACAAAGGCTCACTGTGGTCTGCTGCACACCCCGGTCAGCCTCCGGGTGTGGTCCGGTTGGGCGTTCTGTACTCGTTGGACGTCGTCGAGCCGGGTCTTCACCGGGGCTCCGGGGTCGGCGATGGTCAGCAGCACCGCCTCGTAGAAGGCGTCCCGCACGGCGGCGGGCATCACGTCCGACGCGTCCAGGCAGAGCGGCACCCGCTGGTCGGTGAGACGGCCGCTGATCTGCTTCTCGACCGTCCCCTTCCTGGCGGGGACGTCGGGGTCCGGCGAGAATACCCCGGCCCTGCGGCCCCACTCCTCCTGCGCCGGGCGCGAGGTGAGCCGGGTGAGCAGATCGCGGGCCTGTCCGGAGTCGCCGAAGAGCGCGGCGAAGTCGGCGGACACCTCGCGGCCCTTGAGCGTCGGGCCCGAGGGCAGCAGCGCCGCGGAGTCCGTGAAGGCGGCCAGCCCGCTGCGGTCCCGGTAGAAGGACCGGGCGAAGGAGCCCTGGTGCTCCAGGACGCAGCCCTTGTCGTCGAAGAGCAGTCCGTGCTTGCCGGGCTCGCCCCGGTGGTCGTCGAGCAGGGCCCGGCGGGCGGTGTCCGGGGCCTGGGCCAGCAGGCCGGCCCACAGGCTCCAGGCATGGACCACGCGGGCGTCCGTCCAGCTCAGGTCCCCGGTCGCCCAGCGCTCGTACAGCACCGGGCCCGCCGTCTGCAGCATCAGGTCCTCGATCCAGTCGCTGCCCGGCCAGCCCGAGGCCCCGTCGTCGCCCATGCCGATGCACCAGGAGGTCAGCGGCGCGGGGCGGGAGGGCGGCGGCCGGTCCTTGCGGTACCAGACGATGCTCTTGAGGTCTGCCTTGAGCGGCACCCAGAGGTCGGCCTTTATGCCCTCCGCCTCCGGCTGCCAGGGCCTGCCGTACTTCGCGCCGGCGCCCTTGCCCAGCGGGCGCAGCCGCTTTTCCGCGGCGTACTCGACGAGGTCCCCGACGCCGGGCAGGATCGCGATGTCGGGCGGATTGCCGGCCTGCACGGCGGCGAGCAGGACCTCCCGGGTGGCGGCGGTGCCCTGGTAGGTGTAGGGGGTTCCCAGGGTGTCCAGGACGGCCTGGAACTGGGCCTGCTGGTCGTCGGTCCACGGCCCGAGGATCGTCACCTTCGGCTGTTCGCCGCCGCCTGGCGCGGCGAGTCCGCAGCCCGCCGCGGCCAGTGCCAGACACAGGACGAGCAGGACGGCGCGGGCGCGCAGCATCATCCGGTCCTCCAGTAGTCGGCGTTCAGATGCCGGCCGATGCCGACGGCGGGCAGCAGCACGAGCAGGGCACCGACCGCCAGCGCCCCGTAGTAGACCCCGCTCTGCCAGCCCTCGGCGGCCAGTCCGGCACGCGCCCTGGTCGACTCGCCGGTGACGGCCTGCTGGGCTCCGGCCAGGGCGTCGAGGTCGTGGGTCCGTCGGTCGGGGTCCTGTTGTCCGTGGGCCCGCTGTTCGATCCGGATCAGCCGGTCACGGGCGGTGGCCAGCTGGTCCTGGGTTCTGTTCGCCGCGATCAGCGGGACCGTCGCCAGGAGGACGACGGCCAGCAGCGAGAGCAGCAGGCAGGCGTCGAGGCTGTGGCCGCAGCGGGTGCGCAGCACCCACAGCGCGGAGAGGGTGATCAGGGCCATGGCCAGCAGGCCGAGCTCGGCAACCGCCCAGCCGGACCACCGCAGGGGACTCATCGAGGTGAGCGTGCCGATCCGGTCCATCTGGTGTCTCTGGAGGACGTCCAGACGCGGCACCACACCGGTGCCCTTGCGGGTGAGGAGGGTCTCGGCCTCGGTGAACTTCTCGGTCTGCATCGGTTTGTCCGACACGTACTTCACCGCACCGGGGGTGATGGAGCTGCTGTACGAGGTGAGCAGCCCGTTCACGGTTTCGAGCACCCCGCGCCCCCGGTCCCCGTCGATCTGCACGTCGGAGAGCCGGGACAGGCCCTGGTCGGCGGCGGCCAGCTGGTTCTCGTAGCGGGCACCGGCGCCGACCACATCGGCGATGCCGCTCTTCACGGAGAACTCGGCCTCCCCGTGGGCGCGCAGCAGGGCGAGCTGGGTGGCGGCCACGCCCTGCACGGCCGGGGCGCCCCGGTCGCGCATCTCGCCCGCCGAGATCTGCACCTCGCGGTACGAGACGAGCAGGGCGCTCATCGAGACCACCGCGGTCACCAGCATCGCGGCCAGCTGCCGCTCCAGCAGCCGCCGGGTCCTGGAGCGGTAGGCGCGCTCGCCCGGTCGCCGTCCGAACCTCACAGCTGCCTCCCGCAGTGGATGCAGAACACGGCCGCGGGTCCGGCCGGACGGTCGCAGTACGGGCATCGGAGTACCGGTCCGTCCGGGGGTGGCGGGGGCAGCTCCATGGGGTGTCCGGAGGTGATGCTCAGCATCCCCTCCCGGACGGCGCCCGGGTCGACGGACGGCCCGATCCGGATGATCCCGCGAGGACCGTCCACGATGCGGGCGACCTTGCGGACCTCGTCCAGGACCCAGTCGGCGGCGATCTCGGTGGCGAGCCGGACGGCCAGTCCGAGCCGCGCCTCGGCCCGCTCGCGGCTCCCCAGGTCGAGGGCGGCGTACCCGTCGTTGAGCGCGGTCCGCATCCGTGTGGAGACGTTCATGGTGTGGATGTCGCGGCCCGCGGCGCCGGAGATGCGGGCGGTGGCCGCGGCGGTGCCCGACGGCAGCCAGCGGACCACGACCGCTTCGGTGGCGCCGCCGACGGTGACGGCGGCGAGCTGGAGGGGAACGCCCAGCGGGTCGTTGCCCGCGTCGGCCCGGAGGGTGAGCAGGTAGTCGCGGGATTCCGGCTGCCACTGGTGGGTGCGGAACTCCAGCCGTCGCGGGTCGTCCCGGACCGGTTCCGCCGCCAGCCGCTGCTGGTGCGGTGCGGTCTCGATCAGTGTCGCCTCCCGTACGTTCGGACGCATCGTCACCTCGATGGGCAGCTCGGGGCTGCGGACCTTGCGCAGCCTGCCCAGGGCGGTCGCCACGGCGGGGGCGAAGGCGTCGGGCGAGGAGGCGGCGGCGCCGTGCAGCCGTTTCGCGACGGCGATCAGCGGAGCCGGGTCCCAGCCCGCTCCCGGGGCGATGACATCGGCCGTGAACTCCCCTTCGCAGCGCGCCAGTTCCATGCTCAGGGCGCTGTCCGGGCGGGAGGCGTCGCCCTCGCCGGCCCGGCCGGCGCCGTCGGTGACGAGCACGAGATGCCGTACGGGGAGGGCGCGTTCGGCGAAGAGTTCGCGGGCCCTGGCCAGCCAGGTGGTGTATCCGGCCGACGGCTGCCCCTCGTCGGCCGCGGCGATCCGTCCGACGCTGAAGGCGGCGTCCTGACGGTCGGCGGGATCGGCGAGCGCCCACCGGCCGCGCAGCGGGTAGCACTGCGAGGCCCCGCCGCCCAGCACGGTGTAGGAGATCCCGTCGGGCAGGGCTCCCACCGCTTCGGTCAGCGCCGCGACGGCCGCGTCACGCCGCCCGGCGGCCACGTCCACCGCGAGGACCAGGGCGATGTCGACGGCGGGAATCCGGTCGCGCGGCCCGACCGCGACGGCCCGGACCCGCACATGGGCGTCGATCCGGGCGTCCGGGGCCGGCCGCTGCTTCTTCGTGGCCTGGACGGACAGGCTGATCCCGAGGCCGGCCAGCGCGGCGGTGCGGCCCATTCAGCTGCCTCCAGGGGTACGGCGCCGGGGCGGCAACCAGAAACGGGTCTGCGGGCGGACGGCGTGGGAGAGGTCGATGAGCTTCTCGTGGTCGGCGGTGTCCTTGCACTGCCGGGCCATCCAGCGGTAGCACCGGGCCAGTTCCTCCCGTACGGCCCGCTCACCGGGCACCGGTGCCGGTGGCAGTCCGCGCCGCCACCAGCGGCCGTCGGGCCCCGGGCGGCCCGCCTCGGCCCGGACCGCGTCGAGCTTCCACTCGTACAGTTCGGTGCGCAGCAGCCGGGCCGGCTCGTCGCCCGTCACCACGGACGCCGGATGCGGGCCGGGGCCGCCCTCGCGCAGCGGGACGGCGGCGAGCACGGTGTCGATCCGCCGCTTGCCGGGCAGCGGGTGCCCGCCCGCCGCGAGCCGGGCCGCCCGGATGCGCAGCGCGGCGATCCGGGCGACGGCGTGGTCGCGCGACTCGTCGGGCACCAGGTCCAGGACCTCGGCCGCCGCGTCCCGGTCGCCGCGGGCCAGGGCCAGCCTGGCCAGGCCCAGCGCGGCGCCGACGTGGGAGGGGTTGCGGGCGTGCACGGCCCGGAAGAGTTCGTACGCCGAGGGGACCGTACCGGCCGGGCGGTCCGGTCCCAGCTGCTCCGCGGCGTAGGCCAGGGCCAGCTTCGCGGCGTACTCGCCGGGCAGTGCCCGGTGGACGGCGGCGAAGTGTTCCAGGGCGGCCTCCAGCTGCTGCCGCCGCTCGTCCAGGACCTCCGCGCCGCGCAGCGCGACGAGTCCCCGGTGCCAGCTGAGCCGCCACTGCCGCACCGGTCCGGGGCCGGGTATCGCGTCCGCCGCCTCCACCTGTTCGCGCGCCCGGGCCAGCGCCTCGCCGCCTTCCCGGCCGAGCAGCAGCCGGACGTTGTGCAGGCAGATCTCCACCGACCGCTCCCCCTCGGCGGGCTGGGCGAGCAGCCGGCCGGGGTCGTAGCTGCTCACCAGGAACCGGGCCGCCTCCGGGTCCCCGGGGTAGGGCCTGGGGACCGGCAGCCGCCGCGCGATCTCGGTGGGGGTGGGGAGCCCGGGGTCCAGGACGGGCGCCTCGGGCGTCTGGTCGCGGCGGTGCGGGGCGCGGTCCAGCCAGTGCGCGTACTCGGGCACGGTGCCCAGCCGGGCGCCGAGCAGTTCGGTGGACGGGGTGAAGTAGGCGGACGGCTCGGTCCGGTCCCGTTTTCCGCGCAGCGCCCGGATCTCGCGCAGCACTCCGCGCAGCTGGCCGGCCATCTCCTCGGCGTCGGCGAACCGTCGTTCCGGGTCCTCGTCGGTCGCCCGCTCCACCACCAGGCGGAACGAGCTGGTGCCGAGACCGGGTACGTCGTCGCCGACCGCCCAGCCCGCCAGTTCGGCCAGGGTCACCCCGACGGTGTGGATGTCGTGGGCGACGGTCAGCGGAGTGCCGCCGGCCGTCTCGGGCGCGGCGTATCTGGGGGTGATGACGGGCGGCGGCCCGGCGGCACCGCTCTTCCGTACCCCGCCGAGGTCGATGACCTTGACGCCGTCGTACTCGTGGACGACGTTGGACGGCTTCATGTCCCCGTACAGGAATCCCATGCCGTGCAGATGGTCGAGGGCTTCGAGGATCTGGCAGCCGTAGGTGATGACGTGTTCGATGTCGAGGACGAAGTTGCCCTGCCGGGTCGCCTCGATCACGGCGGAGAGCGTGCGGTCGCCGACGTCCTGCATCACGATGTAGCCGCCGGAGACCGTGCCGTCCGCGCTGCTGGTGCTGACGAAGTCCCGGATCTGGACGATGCGTTCGTGCCGGATGGCGACGAGGCTGCGGCGCTCCTCGGCGGCTTGGGCGGCGCCCCGTTCCGCGTACCGGTTCAGCATCCCCTTCACGGCGACGAGGTCTTCCAGATGGGTGTCGCGGGCGAGATAGACCCAGCCCTGGCCGCCGTGGGCGATGGGCCCGAGGATCCGGTACTGGTCCTGGAGGAGCGGCCCGTCCCGGCTGAGCTCGGGGCGGTAGGAGTACGGGGCGCCGCACTTGGGGCAGTGGCCCTCGTCGGGCGGCGGGGCGGCGGTGTACGGGGCGACGAAGTACGTGGCGCAGGACTTGGACGAGCAGCTCATCCGCACCTGCGCCTGTGTCACGGCGGCGCCCAGCCGCTGCTCCGGGGTGCTCGGGCTGAGCGGGGGCAGTTCCAGCAGCCCCTTGGGTCCGCACCGGTCGGGGGCGGTGGGCAGTGGCGGGAGTCCCGGGCCGTCCTCGGAGCGGCCGCAGGCGTCGCAGTAGCCGGTGGACAGCACGGCGCCCTCGCAGGGGGCTCCGGTGAACCGGCGGTGCGGGCAGGGGATCCTCATCGGCTGCCCGCCCGGCCCTGGTCGCCGCGTGGTCCGGGTACGCCCGCCCGGCCGTACCGCTCCAGGTCCGCCCGGAGTTCACGCAGCAGGGCGCGCAGGCCGCGGAGCTGCTCGTGCGGGTCCGGGGCGGCGCGCAGTCGTGCCAGCTGATGGCGGCGGCGGGCCGCGCCGGTGCGTGGCAGGGGGATCAGGGAGCCGGACTCCACCAGGCCGTTCAGCCCGGCCCAGTCCGTCTCGATCGCCTCGACGCGGCGGACCAGCCGTTCGGCCCACTCGTCGAGGGCGGGCGACAGCAGCTGCCGCGCGACCTCGGTGACCTCGTCGCCGTGGCTGTCCCGCACGATGACGAGCAGCCGGAAGCCGAGCGTCCGCACCCGTGCGAGCAGGGGCACCAGCCCGAGCGGGCGCGGGTCCTCGTCGAGTCCGATCACGGCGAGGGTGGGCCCCGCGCCCCCCTGCTCCCCGTCCGCCGGCCGCTCGGGCGGGGTGCCGCCCGTGAGCAGCCACTCCCGGTAGGCCCGGGCGAGGTGGCGGGGCGGTCGCAGCCGGGTCACCAGCTCGTCGGTGAAGTCCTCGGGGGTGGTGCGTCCGCCCCGGTAGACGAGGTGGGCGCGGTGCAGGTGGTGCTTGAGGGTGCGGTCGCGGCCGCCGCCGTGGGGTACGACACTGAAGCGCACCGCGGGCTCGTCGCCCCCGGCGAACCATCTCCGCAGCCGCCGGTCCAGCCCGTGGTCCCATCCGTCCGGGCCGCTCAACTCGGCGACCAGCGGGACGAGTTCGGCGACTCTGTCGATCGGGATCATGTACGAGAACGCCAGGTCGTTGTCGGCGGGCAGCGCCAGATCGAGGTCGCCGCGCCAGCTGACGACCATCCCGACGACCCGCTCGGGCGGTCCGGCCGGCCCGCCGCGCACCTGCACGGCGGCCCCGCTGAACCCTTTTCTCACCACTTGCTCGTTGCGCCCGGCGTCGAGCTGGATCCAGGCGCCGTGCGCTCCGCTGATCCGCCCGGTCAGCCACATCCCGTCGGCGAAGGACCGCGCGTACCCGCCGATCCACACCTCGTCGCCGCGCTCCAGGCTCCGTTCGAGGGTCGCGGGGGTGGCATGGGGGCGTGGGCTGTCCAGGGCGAGTACGGCGATGTCCTCGCCGTTCGCCCCGAGTCCGGGCAGCCAGCCCCCCTCGGCCACGCGGGCCCCGACGGGCGCGATGGCGGGGTTCTCGGCGAATTCCACCCAGATCCGGGCGTCGGGCTCCTTCACGACGTGCGCGCAGGTCAGTGCCCGGTCACGGGTGAGCAGCACCCCGGCGCCGCAGACCTGCCCGTCCGCGCCGCCGCACCGTAATCGGAGCCGCCAGTCCGCCTTCAACTCCCCCATGCCGCAAGAGAATACGCGCGTAGCGGGTACCGCTCCCAGCCTTCGGACACACTCCGGTCACCTGAGGTCCACCGAATGTCACGACCGGAGGCTCCGTTGCCGCACGCGTGTGCGGGGCGGGCGCACCGGTCGGGTGCGTCCGCCCCGCGTCGGGAGGCTTCAGCCGCCGCAGTGGAAGCGTGCGTCGCCCCAGTCCGCGTGGTCGTTGCCGTTGCCGTCGCCGCCGTCGCCGACGACGAGTTCGACGTACTTGGCTCCGGTGACGTCCGCCGTCAGCGACCAGGCGCTGTCGGCCGCCTTCAGCACGGGCGACTTCACCTTCTCGGTGCCGTCGGCCCTGACGGAGAACTGCACGCTGCCGGCGGTCTTCTGTACGTCGTCCACGCCGACCTGGGCGGTGAACGAGGTGCACTTGCCGCCCAGGTAGTAGCGGATCTTCGCCGGTGCGTGGCTGCCGAGGCCCTTGGCGTAGACGGTTCCGCCGATGGTCAGCGGGGAGCCGTCGCCGGTGCCGGTCTCACCGTTGGAGAGGTCCTTCTCCACCGGGCCCCAGCCGTTCTCGGCGGCCGTCCAGTCCAGGTCGCTGGCCCAGCTGTCGGTGGTGGGCGGCGGCGGCAGGGTCCTTACGGAGGTCTGTGCGCCGAGGGTGCGCCGGGCTCCGCCGACGGTGTACGCCGCCTCGGAGGTCAGGCCGTACGTCCGGTACTCGGCGTCGACCGGCGGGGTGACCTGCCAGCTGCCGGTGGCCTCGGCGCCCGCCGCGACCGAGTCGAAGGTGACGGCGCCGGAGGGCTCCGCCTTCCAGCCCTCGGGTACGGACAGGCTCAGGGTGACACCGGTCGCCGCCGTCGCCTCGTAGTTGGTGAACGAGACCTTGACGGTGTTGGCCGTGCCCGGCTCCAGGGTCTCGGCGGCCGGTTCGACGCCGAGGGTGCCGCAGGCGGCCTGCTCGGAGTCGGGCGCCGGGCCGAGGTCGGTCACGGTGAAGGAGTCGAGGACGAAGTCGGCGCCGTCGGGGGCGTCGTCGCGCTTGCGCAGCCCGGTCCAGGTGTCGCCGCAGCCCGCGGTGACGGTCTCGGCGAAGTGGCCGGTGGTGCGCTGCTGTCCGATGGCGGTGGTCCGGGTCTCGACCGAGTCGGGCTTGCCGTCGGCGGTGATCCGGTCGTAGCCGTCGACCCATTCGTAGGCACCGGCGTGGCTGGACTGGTAGTCGTACTCGACCTTGTAGCGGTGCCCGTCGGCCATCGGCACGGTCCACGGGGCGGTGCGGTAGACGAGTCCGGCGTTCTCCTCGTGGGACTTGAGGGACTCCTTGCCGCCGATCACGTCGTCGATCAGCTTTCCGTTCCACCCGGCCTGGGTGTAGGGGGCGTGCAGCTGGGAGATGACGGTGCGGGGGTCGGTGGAGCCGCCCGCGTCGCCCTTGAGGAAGGGGCCCCAGCCCTGGTCCACGGCCTCGAAGTCCTCGTAGGAGAGGGTGTTCTCCTTGGCCTTCGGGGCGTTGGCGACGATGCGTACGTCATCGGCCCGGACGCTCGCGGCACTGCCTCCGGCCGCCTCGATGCGCAGGGTGGTGCGGCCGTTCGCGGGGGCGGTGAAGTTCACCTTGGCCCGCTGGAAGTACGTACCGTGCCGTTCGGACGCGGCGACGTAGTCCTTCGCGGTGGAGCGGTCCACCGAGACGGACTTCCCGCCGGCCGAGAGCGTGGTGTGCCGGGTCTTTCCGGGCTGGACCTCGATGAGCGCGGAGGCGGTGTAGCGCTTGCCGGGGGTGAGGCCGTCGATGCGCTGGGAGAGCGCGGCGGTGCCGCTGCCGGAGAGCTCGGCGCTGTTGAGGCCGTTGGCGTCGGTCTCGCGGGCGACGGTTCCGGTCTTCGACCAGGCGGTCAGCGCCTTGTCGTTGAAGCCCGGGTCGTCGACCGGGGTGCCCTCGCCCCACCGGGGATCGGCGGCCTTCGGCGCCTGCTTCGGGTAGAGGACGTACGGCTGCCCGGCCTTGGCGGTCAGCGTGATCCTCCCGTCGACGGGCTTGACCGTGCCGGTCCTGACCCGCCCGTTGTCGGTGAGCTCGTAGACGGTGTACGTACCGTTCGACGGCACCGCCCAGCTGCTCGTGCCACCGGACCTGCTGTAGTGGTAGAGCTTCTTCCCGCCGTCCCACGGCAGCAGGTAGTCGGTGCCGCTGAGGACCTTGCGGCCGTGGTCGTAGAAGGTCCGCCTGCCGTCCTCGACCGTGCCCCGGACATCGCCGGTGAGGGTGATGTCATTGCCGTCCCAGCGGGTGATCTGCTGCTGCTGGAGGTACTTGGCGGGCAGGTTGCGCTGCCAGATGTTGTCGTAGAAGGCGTTCCAGTCGGTCTCGTTGGTCCAGCCCTCGAACTCCTCGATGGCGCTCTGGCCGAGGACCGGGTCGTTGTTCCAGACGTCCTTCTCGCCGTTGCGGATGAACCGGATGATCTTCGAGTTGAGGCCCTTGTTGGTGGCGCCGCCGTAGTCGAGGTCATTGGCCCAGTGCGACCAGAGCGAGCCGCGCTCGAACTTGTCGGCCCACTCGGTGGCGACGTTCCAGCCCTGCTTCTGCACGGACTGGAGGGTCTTGTCGGCGATCCAGCCGTGCGTGTAGTAGACGTCGATGTAGAGCAGGCTCAGGTTCGGGTCGGTCTCGTCGCGCAGCTGCTGGAAGCGCTTGGCCAGGTCGCCACTGTTGATGTCGCGGCGCTGGTCGATGTAGTAGCTCTGGCCCAGCCAGTTCCAGCCCGGCTTGGTCTTGTCGACGAGCTTCTCGTCGAAGGCCTTGGCCTCCGGGTACGCCTCGGTGGCGTTGACGTGGACGCCGAAGGTGGCGCCCCACTTCTTGCCGTCCTTCAGGAGCTCGTTGAGGTCCTTCAGCCCGCCGGCCCGCTTGTTGTAGTCGCCGCCGTAGTCGGGGTGGGCGGAGTCGTGGCCCTCGGAGGCGTACCCCTTGAGGAGCGCCAGCTGCCCGAGGCCGTCGGTGGCGAGGGAGATCCGCTTGACGTCGTCGAGGGTGCGCAGGAAGGGGTGGGTGGCCTGGCTGGCGAAGTTGAACGGGATGTGGGTGACGACCCGGTCCGGGGTGTCCTTGCTGCCGGGCGCCTCGACGCCGATGGAGCGGAACGCGACGGCGCCGTCCTGCCAGTCGACCGCCTTGTCGCCGTTGGCGTCGGGCGTGACGACGACCTTCGCCCAGGGGAGGTTGTCCCCGCTCTCCGGCTTCGGTGCCCCCTCGCCCCGGTAGGTCCACTGCCCGGACCAGACGCCGACCCGGACGCCGCCGTTGTCGGCCTTGCGGGCCTGGTGCCAGAACCGGGCGTCGTCGCCGCCGGTGGCGCCGGACGGCTTGTCGTACGAGGAGTTGGACTCGACGGCGGCGGCGAGCGCACCCGTGTTGACGATCGCGTACGAGGCACCGACGGGCGCCTTGTCGGCGGCGGTGTCCGCGGTGACCTTCGAGAAGACGTCGGCGGTCTTCGTCGAGTCGTTGTCCAGCCGGGTGAAGGCGGTGGCCCCGCCGGTGTCGGTGGAGCCCACGGAGACAAGGTCGTGGCCGGGTATGTCGATGGTGCCGACGCGGAAGGCCTCGGTGTCGCGGACGGCCGTCACCTTGAAGGTGGTGGCGCGTCCGGAGACGGAGAGCGAGGCGTCGATCTCGATGCCGGGCAGGTCGGTGAAGGTCAGCGTGTAGCGGGCGGCCGAGGCGGTGACCCTGGGGGCGCCCTTGAGCTTCACCGGGTGCGCGGTGCCGTTCAGGGTCACGGCGGTGACCGGCTGGGTGCTGCCGAACAGCCGGGCGCCACTGGCCCTGTCGGTGTACGCCAGGACGCGCGGGAAGTCGTCGGCGACGGCGACCGAGAGCTGCGCGGACCCGATGACGGTGGCGCCCGCGGGTACGGCCGGTCCGACTGCGGCGGGTGAGGGGGCGGAGGCGGCGGTGGCGGGGAGCGCGGTCCCCACCAGCGCCAGGACGGCGGCTGAGGCGGCGGCGACAGCGCCCGCCGAAGTGAATCTTCGCGACATGTGCTCTGAGTAGTCCCAGTGACCGGACACCGTCAACGACCTGCGGCGACTCGGAGCCCTCCAGTCCAACAACCGCGTTGCGTAAGTCCAAGCGGGGCTCCGGACGGGGGAAGTGACCACTCGTCGGGCGCGTGGAGGAGTTCCCCGAAGCCGGCCCTCACCCCGAAGCCCTCCACGTAGCCTGGTGCCGGATGACGAGCGCGCGGTGGGGGCGGTGCGTGTGCGCTGCCGCGGCTCACCGCCGGATGACCTCAGGAGGCGGCATGCTCAAGCTGGACGCTCCGGGCAAGTCTTTCCAATCGGCGATCTCCAACCACGACTATCCGGATACGGAGGCCGAGTGGAACGGGACCGGGCCGGGATGGAGCTGGATGTGGGTCCCGTACCCCTTCAACTCCCAGTACGTACAAGGACAGTTCAGTCGTCAGGTCTTCAGGCGCAACCACACGTCACGCGATGATCTCCAGGCCTTCATCGGCGAGAACCTCGCCGAGAACGACCGACGCTGGTCCAAGGCGGCCGCTGCCGCCCTTCGCGGTGTCACCGCGCAGGAGTTCGTCCTGACCTGCTCGCACGTCTGGGCGTTCGCCTTGTTCGAGGTCAACTCGGGTTCGACCGCGAGTTCCGGAACCGCGTTCTACAACCGGTGGGTCGCAGCGGTGAACGCCGATCCGCAGGCCTCGTACATGCTGATGGCCGCGGAACAGCCGACCGTCATGGCGATGGGCTGACAACGGTTTCACCTCACGGCCGAGCGCCTGCCGGACGGCGTGGAGCCGGCCCGGCAGGCGTCACGGCAGGCGTCAGCGGCGGACGTGGAACGTCACCAGCGCAGGGCGGTGAAGTCGATCGGCCGGGGCCGCAGCAGCGCGGTGCGTTCCGCCAGTGCGTGCAGCCGCCGGGACATCTCGTCGGCGTCCCGGCGCTGCCGGTCGCCGTGGCCGGGCAGCACCCACTCGAACCGCAACCGCCCCGCCGTCCGCGCCAGCGAGGCGGCCAGCTCCTCGATGGAGTACCAGGTCACGCTCTCCGCGACTTCGAGGTCGTCGGTCGTACGCGACCAGTAGAAGCTGTCGCCGCTGAAGCAGTACCGGTCGTCCGCGAGGTAGAGCACGCTGCCCCGGGTGTGGCCGGGCAGCGGATGGGCGGTGACGCCCTCGCCGATCTCCACCGGGTCGAGCCCCCGGATCACCCGGTCCGCGTCCGGCGCCGCGTCGAGGTCGCCTTCGTGGATCCACATCCTGGCCCCGAAGTGGTCGGCGTAGCGGCGCCCGTGCGCGACGTGGTCGCGGTGGGTGAGCAGTACGTCGGTGACGGGCCCCGTCGTCGCCACGTACCGCTCGGCGAGTCCGGGGCTCCACCGCGGGGTGTCGATCATCATGACCGTGCCGGACGGGCGCCGCAGCAGGTAGGAGTTGGCACCGGCGGTGTGCGTGGAGTTGTGCCCGCAGACCAGTACGCCGTCGTCCAGCGCCATCGGGAACGGGTCGAGCGAGGGGTCCGGCTGTCCGGATGCGGGCCGGATCGAGCGGGTGTGACAGGCGAAGACGGCGGCGTGTAAGCGCCGGTTCTCGGCGTCATCGCCGGGCTGCCGCAGAATCCGCGACGCCCCTTCCTCCTCGACGATCAGCTCGGGCGCGAACTGCCGGGCGACGTCGCAGTTGGTGCAGCGGTCGTCCACGTACCAGTCGGTCATGGCAAGGCTCCTTCCACGTCCACTTTCACGGTGACGGGCCCCGTCGAGGGCCGCCGCTCCAGGGATAGCCCACGCGCGGCCGGAACCGGTAGACCCTGCCGATCTTGTGTCTCGATCCCCGGGTCTATCTCGTCGGCAGGCCGCGCCCCGCCCCCGCCACCACTTCGAACTCGCACCACACCACCTTGCCGGGGCTCCGCTCCCCCACCCCCCACTTGTCGGCGAACGCCGCCACCAGCCGCAGCCCGCGACCCCCTTCCTCGCCGGAATCCGCCCAGGAATCTGCGAGCCGGACCTCTCCGTCGCCGCTGTCGTGGACCTCGATGCGCAGGATGCCGTCGGCCGGCTCCAGGTAGAGGTGGAGCCGGAAACCGCGACCGGGCGGGACGCCGTGCAGCACGGCGTTGGTGACGAGCTCGCTCACGCAGAGCAACACATCGTCGGCACGGGCCTCGCACGCCCAGTCGACGAGAGTCTCGCGCACGAACTGCCGTACGAGCGGGGCGGATCGGCGTTCCCGGCGGTGGAACACCTCGCGGAAGAGGGGGAGTCGGGTTGTCTCGTTCACGCTTCCAACGTCACACAAAGTCACTACGGTTGAGCAGCGCGCCGGGTCGTACAACGGAGATGTACGACTTCTGACGGGTCATCCGGGGTTCGTGACGGGGAGAGGCAGTTCATGCAACCGGCAAAGAAGAAGAGCAAGCGGATCACGTCCTGGCACCTGATCGGCGCCCAGCTGGCGATGTTCCGCAAGGCGGCGCGGATGACGCAGACGGCCCTGGCCGATCAATGCTGCGTGGGCGACGACACGATCGCGTCGATCGAGCAGGGGCGCAGAGCGCTGCAATGGGACTTCGCGGTCCTGCTGGACGAACTGCTGGAAACGAAGGGGGCGTTGCAGGTCGCGGTGTCGAAGGTGCCGCAGAAGGAGCGGTTCTCGGCGTTCGTACAGAACTTCGTGGAATATGAGCAGGAGGCGCTGACCCTGCTCTCGTACCAGGACCGGGTGGTTCCGGGGCTGCTCCAGACTGAGGAGTACGCCCGATTCGTCTTCGCCTGCGAATACCCGCCGCTCGAAGAAGATCAAGCTGAGCAGTGGGTCGCAGACCGGCTCGGTCGACAGAAGCTACTCAGCCGCAAACCCCGCCCCATGCTGCACTTCATCCTGGAGGAGAGCATTCTGCGCAGCCGGATCGGCGACCCCACCATGTTGCGGGAGCAGATCCGACACCTACGTCAGTGCATGGAGCTCCCGTTCCTTGGGCTCCGGATCATGCCGATGAAACTCCCGAGGCATGCCGGGTTGGCGGGGCCGATGGTGCTGCTGGAGACAGCCGACCACGACCACCTCGTCTACGTGGAGGGACAGCTGACCAGCTACCTTCACGAAGATCCAGATGACGTCAGTCCGCTCCAGCACAAATATGGGATGCTGCGTTCGCAGGCGCATTCCGTCGAGGAGAGCGCTCGCCTACTGGACGAACTGCTTGGAGAGACATGACCCACGCACGTACCACCGCCCTCGCCTGGTTCAAGTCCAGCTACAGCAGCGACCAGGGCGGCGCCTGCCTCGAAGTCGCCTACGAATGGCGCAAGTCGAGCTACAGCAGCGGCCAAGGCGGTGACTGCGTCGAAGTGGCCACCCACCCTGCCGCCGTGCACATCCGCGACTCCAAGGCGACCGACGGCCCCGTCCTCACCGTTCCCTCCGCCGCCTGGACCGCGTTCCTGGACGCCACGGTCTGATCGCGCTACGGCCCGGTACGCCGGGCCGCAACCTCCCTCGCACTACGTCGAGTTGTGAAGACTTCCCGTTTCTGAGAGCGCTCTCAGTCATAAGTCTTGACGCCTGATGCGGCCCTCACGAGAGTGGTTGACCCCCCACACACTTCGGGAGTCTCTCGTGATCTCGCGCAGAATGTTCCTGACGGGCGGCGCCGCCGCCACCGCGACCGCCCTCACCTACCCGGTCTGGGGAAGCGCCCTCAGCCCGAGCGCGTCCGCCGCCCCCGCGACCTGTGAACTTGCCCTGGAGAACCGTTCGTTGCCGGGCAGGGTCAACGCCTACGTGACCGGCCACGAGCAGGGCACCGACCGCTGGGTGCTACTGCGGGCCGACGGCGGCGTCTACCGCCCCGACTCCCCCGGCGCACCGCAGACCCCACTGCCCGTCGACTGCGCCATCCCGCTGAACGCGGCGGGCGGCGCTCCGGTGGTGCTCACGCTCCCCCAGATGTACGGAGCCCGCGTCTACTTCGTACGCGACGACACGCTCACGTTCTATCTCAACCCGGGCCCCGCCTTGGTCGAGCCGGCGTTCGCGACGTCCACCGACGCCAACTACGGCCGCACCTGGTCGTTCTGCGAGTTCACCTTCAACCCTCAGCAGCTGTACGCGAACATCAGCTACGTCGACCTGGTCACCGCACTGCCGATCGGCCTGACCCTGACCGGCGACGCGACGCACACCGTGGCGCCGCTCCCGGACGGCGCGGTGCAGCGGATCGCGGACGGCCTCACCGCCCAGGCCGCCGCCGACGGCCAGCCGTGGGACAAGCTGGTGATCCGCGGGACGGATGGCAACGTACTGCGGGTGATCTCGCCGCAGAACCTGATGGCACCGTTCTTCGACCGCCCGGACGAGATGCCGTTCCGGGATGTGTTCACGTCGTACATCGACCGGGTCTGGGAGAAGTACCGCTCCACCGACCTGCGGATCGACCTCCAGGGCGGCCGGGGAGTACGCACCGGCCGGGTCAGCGGGGACGTCCTGACCTTCGAGGGCGGGCACACCTTCACCAAGCCCGTCTCCAAGGACGTCTTCACCTGCAACCACGGCCCGTTCGCCAACAACCCGGGTGACCCGGACGACAAGAAGGCCCTGCTGGCCCGCCTGGCTTCCGGCTTCAACCGCTCCCTGATGCTCACCCACCCCGACCAGCCGAACGGCACCTCGGGCGCCGACTACTACCGGGACCCGGCCACCAACCACTGGTCCCGCGTCGTCCACGCCAACACCCCGATCGGCTACGCCTTCCCCTACGACGACGTCCGCCCCGACGGCGAACCCGACGTCTCGGGCGCCGCCAACGACGGCAACCCCCGCCGCTTCACGGTGACCGTGGGGGCCTGAGGCCTTCGGGCCTGGGTGGGTCACGAGGCGCAGACCATGGATAGATAGACCCGCACTTGATCGGTACGCATCTCCTGGATCAGGATCGTGACGCTGTTGTCGCATCCACCGACCCTTTTTGCGTACCTTGCTCTTTCGATCTGCGCTCCCTGCGGGATCTTCTGCCAATCCCGTTCCACTTCCGATGAATCAGCCTTGAAGAACTTCAGCTCCATGGGCGCGGATCCGCGAAGGAAGGAATCCAAGCCTTTGCGGTTGGTATCGAACTGCAACTCCCCGATGGAGCCCTACCATTGCTCCTGTCCGCAATAGCGCAGATTCGCCGCTCCGACCGGGATTTCGAGCCCGTACGTCCGCCGGGTCTCCTCAAGGCTTTGCCCGTCGGTGCAACCCTCGTACAGCCGAGAGTCCCCCTTCCCCGGGGCCTCCCCGCTCGCCTCCACACGAACGGCACCACACCCCCAGCACGACAGTGCGAGCAGCCCCGGCATCACAAGCCCGAGCGTCATTCTGCGCCTGCTGTGCCACTTCTTCATGTTGCCCCATTCCTCATCACCTGAGGCTTGTCCCGTAACACCTGACCGCACTTGAGATTTCGTCGCCATGCCTGCCTCCACGACCTGCTCCTCGAAGCTGAGGTTCTTGCAGGTAGTGGCGGCTGCGGTCGGGCAGAGGGTGGATGCGGATCAGCTCAGGGCTCGAACGAGTCATTCGTGCTGGGCCTCCGAGGGCGTTTGACACCGCTGCACGCCAGGAGCTCGGTCCCGGTGGCGTCGAAGTACAGGTTGAAGAACCAGAGCCGGTCTGCTGCGAGGATGGTCCCGGTACGCAGTTGCTCGCCACGGTGCCGTGCGAGGATCTCAACGGTCTCGTCGAGGCCGATGGTCTCGGGCAGGCCGCGCTTCAACGACCGTCTCAACCTCGTTGCGGCGATGCCGGCGACCATCCAGTGGGGCGCCTCCCCGTCCGAGACCCGTACCTCGCCACCGGCGGCGATGGCGTCGCGTGCTGGCTTGCACGCGCTCGTCTGGTCGGTGAGCATCGCGGCGATGTCGGGGTGCCATGGGGGCTCGTCTTCGGTGGCCATGCGGTGACTCTAGAGACTGCATGTGGGCGTTGCTACAGGATGCGGCGTGACCGGCGCTGGGCGGGGAGACAGAGGATCGCGATGTTGTGCCGGGGATCGTGGAACGATCTTGTGGTGGCTGGTGTGATCACGGCGTCGGAGTCGTCTTGGACAGCCCCGTTCAGCGGGCTGAGCCCGCGTTCCTCCAGGAAGCTGGTGACCGCGCTGCGCCGCGAAGGTGCGGATCCGGTCCGCAAGGGCCGGCCGTGGTCCCTTCCGCTGGAGGACCGGGTACTGCTCGTGCCGGCCTACTGGCGTACGAATTTGACGATGCGCCAACTCGCGCCGCTCTTCGGCATCTCGAAGTCCGCGGCCGACCGGATTATCGACCACCTCGGTCTCGCGCTTGCCGTGCGGCCTCGCAGGCGGTTCGCCAAGGGCACCGCGCTCATCGTGGACGGCACCCTGGTCCCCACCCGGGATCACACCATCGCCGAGCGGTCGAAGAATTATCGGTACTCCACCAACCACCAGGTCGTCATCGATGCCGACACTCGCCTGGTCGTCGTGGTCGGTCGGCCGCTCGCCGGCAACCGCAACGACTGCAAGGCGTGGGAGGAGTCTGGCGCCAAGGCCGCTGTCGGCAAGACCCCCACGATCGCCGACGGCGGCTACCCGGGCACCGGACTCGTCATCCCGCACCGTCGTGAGCGGGGCCAGGCCGAACTCCCGGATTGGAAAGAGGAACACGACAAGTCCCACAAGCAGGTCCGCGCCCGCGTCGAGCACGTCTTCGCCCGCATGAAGACCTGGAAAATCCTCCGCGACTGCCGCCTCAAAGGCGACGGCGTCCATCACGCCGTGCTCGGCATCGCCCGGATGCACAACCTCGCCCTCGCCGGCTAGATCAGAGGGCCGTGCGGCGGCCAACCCTGCCCGAGCCGATCCGGAGATCATTTACGGAACACCTCTTAGAAGTCGTGCAGTGAACTTGTGCCGACCATGTCGTGCTCCTGCGCATATCCATGCTCATGAAGGTCCAGGAACTGCCCCAGGTCGATCGACATGCCGGTGTACGGGATGGCTGCCTTCTTTCCCCTGCCGAAGTTCCAGTTCTTGAAAAGGTCCACACGATACGTCGTGCTGACGCGATCGTCCGAGCCGACGGAAACCGAAGCGCTGATCCGGTACTTCACGTTGGCGATGGCGTTCTTGGCGTCCAGTCCTTTGAAAGCTCTCGACTGCCAGCCACTGTCCGCGCTAGCGTCAGACAGATTCCGCTGCGATGGGCCGTTCCAGGCTTGGTGGACTCCGTCAGGGACTGGAACGCGTGCTCCTCGCGGATGACGAATACCCGGGCAGCCGCATGCAGTTGGCGGCCGCTGATCCCGGATATGTCGCCACACAGGTAGACGTTCTTCTGTGCGAGGTCGGGCGAACCGGAAGCAAGGTCCTCCGGCGTGATCGTGGACCCGAAGAAGTCCTTGATCAAGTCATTGTCCTGCAACATCGAAGGTGCGACCAAGATGTTGCTCGCATTCTCGATGCGGGCTTCTGTCAGCTCTGTTGCGTACATCAAACGGCACCTGCCATTCGCGAACCCTGATGGATCACTCAGAACCGTGGACATGGCAACGGCCCGCATTCATCCGCGGGTGCCCGCTCACGGCCGGACGAGAGGGCCTAGTTCTGCGGTGCGAGGGTGCGCAGGACGCAGAACTCGTTGCCCTCGGGGTCTGCCATGACCACCCAGTTCCGGTCCGGGCCCTGGCCCACATCCGTCCTGGTGGCGCCAAGCCCGAGCAATCTGGTCACCTCGTCCTCGGTGCTGCCGTCGATCGGGCTGACGTCGAGGTGGAGCCTGTTCTTCACGGTCCTGCCCTCGGGCACCTGAATGAACAGCAGAGTGGGCGGCATCTGGCGGGCCCGGACGTCCTCGATGGTCGGCACCCAGGAGCCGATCTCGACCTTGCCCTCGCTCCGGTCGATCACCTTGAAGTCCAGGACCTCGCACCAGAAGGCCGCGAGCCTCTCCGGATCACGGCAGTCAACTGTCAGCTCGGTGAACCTACTTGTCATGACTCTCCCAGATAGCGCGGACGCGCCTCAGGGTACGCTGCCCGGCATTCGGATCCCTTGATGAACGGATCGCTCACGTGCACGTTGAATTCACCGGCCGCGTCATCGAGCGGCGGGGGCCTTCACCGTTCTACTTCGCCGCCGTGCCGGCCGAACAGGCCGCCGACATCCGCGAGGTGGCCGCGCCGGCCGCGTACGCCTGGGGCGCGGTTCCCGTGGACGCGCGCATCGGCGAGACCGCGTTCACCACGTCGCTCGTCCCCAAGGACGGCGGCTACCTGCTGCCGCTCAAGAGCGCGGTCCGTGAGCCGCAGGGGCTCTCGGCGGGTGACGAGGTGACCGTGGCCGTGACCATTCGCGTTTAGCTCAGCGCTCCCGCGCGTACGTCACGATCCACGCGACGGCGAGTACGACACCGGCAACCCCCACGCCGAAGATGCCGACGGCCGTCCAGATCCCCTTTCCGTCCATCGCGGAGCGCACCCCGCCGGCGAGCCCGCCCACGGCCATGCAGAGACCGAGGACGAACGACCGTGAACTCCGGGGACTCAGTCGGTACCACAGGTCCGGGCGGCTGCGATCGGGGGTCGGCGGGCCTGCGGAGTGTGTCACTGATACCTCGCCCTTCCGGGTTCCGGTGATCGCGATGGCTGGTCGGTCCGGGTCAGGACCTCGGCAGTCGACCAGGCTGATCCGGTCACGGAGAGCAGCACGGGGTGCCCCTGTCCGGCGGGCAGGGGCACCCCGTGCGAGGTGATGCGTGCGGAGATCAGCAGCCGCCGCAGTTGTAGTACGTCACGTCCCAGTGGTTGCCCTCGTCGGCGTAGACGTTGCCGGAGCCCGCCTGGTACTGGGGGGCACCGTCACCACGCACACCGATGTAGGTGAAGACGTTGTGGACGTAGTTGGTGAGGCAGGTCGACTTGGCGAAGTCGAGCTTGTAGCCGTTCCAGTGGGAGTACGTGCCGCTGGCGTGGCCGGTCTCGGTGCCGCCGGTGATGTTCAGCGCGCAGCCCGTGGCGCTCTTGAGGGTCTGGGCGCCCTGCGCGGTGGCCAGGTTGAGCTGGTCGAACGAGGTGCAGGTGGCGACGTTGCGGTTGGAGCAGCCGCCGGAGGACGACCAGGTGACCCCGGAGGAGCTGAACCGGGCGGTGGCCTGGGCGTGGGTGAGCTTGGTGTCGGCGTGGGCCTGGGTGGCGCCGCCGCCGAGGACACCGATGCCCGGGGCGAAGAGAACGCCCAGAACGAGGGCGAAAGCGGTCAGCACGGGGCGCAGTCTCATATGGGACAGCATGGGGGGACTCCTCCTGCTCATGACAAGTAAGGGCATGGAGATACTGCCCGAGTTCTACGCGCGTCCGCCAGAGGGGAGCGGCGATCGGGCGCGGGAGTTGCGCCATCGTTCGGCCGCCATTCACGAACACACGCAGCCTTGATGTTGAACATTGAACTAGATCGCGCTACAGTCAATCTCGTTGAAGGTTAAACAACCACTTCGACCACTGCTCGACCCCACCGCTCGACCCCACTGCTCAACCACAGTTCGACCCCCGCTCGATCGCCGCTCGATCACGTCCCCCGAGGAGGAGCCATGGCTCTGTTCAACCGCAAGAACAACAACGCCCCGTCCGCCACCACCGTCGCCCCCGCCGTGGACCCGGCCCTGGCCGCCCTCACCGGCGACTACGCGATCGACCCGGCCCACAGCAGCATCGGCTTCACCGTGCGCCACGCCATGGTCACCAACGTGCGCGGCACCTTCGGCGAGCACGAGGGCAGCCTGAAGCTGGACGGCTCCGACCCGGCCAACTCCACCGCCTCGATCGACGTCAGGATCGGCAGCGTCGACACCGGTATCGCCGACCGCGACGGCCACCTGGTCAGCGGCGACTTCTTCGACGCCGAGAAGTTCCCGCTCATGACGTTCCGCTCCACGCAGGCCGAGCAGCTCGGCGGCGACAAGTACCGCGTCACGGGCGACCTGACCATCAAGGACGTCACCCGTCCGCTCTCCATCGACCTGGAGTTCAACGGCTCCGCCACCGACGTCTACGGCAACGAGCGGGTCGGCTTCGAGGGCAGTGCCGACATCCTGCGCTCCGACTGGGGCCTGACCTGGAACGCGGCGCTGGAGACCGGCGGCGTGATGGTCAGCGACAAGGTCAAGCTCAACTTCGACATCTCCGCGATCAAGTCCGCCGTGACGCAGGGCTGAGGCCCCACCGCCACGACGCCTTCGGCTCCTGGCCCCTCACGCCCGAACCCGAGCGCGCCCGCCCTCCTCTCCCCCGCCGGGGAGGGAGGCGGGCGCTCGGCGTCCGCCCGGTCAGGCCCGGCGGGCGGCGACCGCGCGGTTCACGTCGTCCGTGATCAGCTCGGCGTTGATCGCCATGGCGGCCCGCACCCCGGCGGCGGCGGCCGCGACGACCTTCCCCTTCGGGTCGGCGACATTGCCGGCCACCCGGACGCCGGGCACCTCCGTTTCCCCGTCCGGGTCGGCGGCGACGTACGTCCCGATCACCTGGTCCGCCGCCTTCATCTCGGCCACGCCCAGCCCCAGGCTCGCGAGGAAGTCCGCGCGGGCGGTGAAGCGGGGCTGCACCACGACGGCCTCGGCGGCGACGACCCGGCCTCCCGCCAGCCGGACGCCGGTGAGCCGCTCGTCCGCCACGCCGAGACCGGTCACCTCGCCGTCGACCACGGCGATGCCGCGGGCGGCCAGCTGCTCGTACTCCTCGTCCGTGGGCTCGGGCCCGGTGTGACGGAAGAGGGTGACGTCCTCGCTCCACTGACGCCACATCAGCGCCTGGTGCACGGCCAGCGGCCCGGTGGCCAGGACACCGACCGGGCGGGAACCGACCTCCCAGCCGTGGCAGTACGGGCAGTGCAGGACCTCGTGCCCCCACCGTTCGGCCAGGCCCGGCACCGGGGGCAGCTCGTCGACGAGGCCGGTGGTCACCAGGAGCCGGCGCGCCACGACCGGGGCCCCGTCCTTGCGTACGACGCGGAATCCCTCACCTCCGGGCAGTCGCTCGGCGGCCACCACGGCGTCCTGGACGACCTCCGCCCCGTAACGGGTCACCTCGTCCCGGCCGGTGGCCAGCAGCCGGGAGGGCGGGAGGCCGTCGTGTCCCAGGTAGCCGTGCATGTGCGAGGCCGGGGCGTTGCGCGGCTGCCCGGCGTCGATCACCAGCACCGACCGCCGCGCCCTGGCCAGGGTCACGGCTCCACTCAGTCCGGCGGCACCACCGCCGATCACCACCACGTCGTAGCGCCGTTCCGCGCCGCCGTCCCTGGCCGTCGCCCCGCCGCCGCTGTCCACGCCCTCGTGTCCGGTCATTTCGCTCATGAGGAGCACCTCCCTTTCACCGGAGAGCGTCCGCGAGGACACGCTATTTCAGCAAGAAACATTGCCGTAACGGCAAATAGCGTCTCTCTAGAGGTCGTCCTCCTCCGGTTCGCCGACCGTCTGCTCCGACCAGATGACCTTGCCCGTCTCGGTGTAACGGGTGCCCCAGCGTTCGGCGAACTGGGCGACGAGGAACAGTCCCCGGCCGCCCTCGTCCGTCGTCGCCGCATAGCGCAGATGCGGTGAGGTGCTGCTGCTGTCGGACACCTCGCAGATCAGGTTGCGGTCGTAGAGCAGACGGACCTCGATGGGTGCTGTGCCGTAGCGCACCGCGTTGGTGACCAGTTCGCTCAGGATCAGCTCGGTGGCGAACGCCTCCTCCTCCAGGCCCCGGTCGGTCAGCCACTGGGCGACGTTCTTGCGCACTCCGGCGACGGCCGCCGGATCGGTGGCCACGGCCCACTGTGCGACCTGGTCGGGATCGAGCGTGCGGGTGCGGGCCACGAGCAGGGCGACGTCGTCGTCCGGCCGGTCCGGCAGCAGTGCGGCGAGCACGTCGTCGCAGGTCTCCTCCGGCGTCCGGTCGCGGCCGGCCAGGGCCTCGCGCAGCAGACCGAGACCGGTGTCGATGTCCCGGCCCCGCCGCTCGACGAGGCCGTCCGTGTAGAGGACCAGCCGGCTTCCCTCGGGTACGTGGAACTCGGCCGCCTCGAAGGGCATGCCGCCGATGCCGAGAGGAAGTCCGATCGGGAGCTCGGGGAACGCGACGGTGCCGTCCGGGAGCACCAGCACGGGCCCGGGGTGGCCGGCCCGCGCCACCGCGCAGTTCCCGGAGACCGCGTCGTAGATCGCGTACAGGCAGGTGGCACCGGCGATCTCGGGATCGCCCTCCTCCGCCTCGTCCCGGTCGATCCGGGTCACCAGTTCGTCGAGATGCCCGAGGAGTTCGTCGGGCGCGGGGTCCAGCGAGGAGAAGTTGTGGACGCTGGTGCGCAGCCGCCCCATGGTGGCCGCGGCGTGCAGCCCGTGACCGACCACGTCGCCGACGACCAGCGCCACCCGGGCGCCGGACAGCGGGATGACGTCGAACCAGTCGCCGCCGACCCCCTCGTACGCCGGCAGATAGCGGTGGGCCACCTCAAGGGCGTTCTGCTCGGGCAGGGCGCGGGGCAGCAGACTGCGTTGCAGGGTCACGGCCAGTGCGTGCTCGCGCGTGTAGCGGCGGGCGTTGTCCACACCCACCGCGGCCCGGGCCGCCAGTTCCTCCGCGAAGGACACGTCGTCGTCGTCGAAGGGTTCCGATTCGCCCGAGCGCCAGAAGTTGGCCATGCCCAGGATGGTGCCGCGCGCGTGCAGCGGCACCGAGACGATCGAGTGGAATCCCTGCTCCCTGAGCCGCTCGGCCGTGGTGTGGTCCCAGTTCCGCCAGCCCAGCCTCTCGAAATCGGTCTTCAGATCGGCGTCGTCCCGGTGCACCCGCATGGCCCGGGTCCTGGCCGGGACGAAGCCCACCACATGGCCGACCGGATACAGCGGGTGGTCCGCGCGCACCGCCGCGACGGCGGTGCGGCGCATCTCCAGCAGGCCGCCGTCCGGGACGACCGGTTCGTCCCCGCGTCGTACCGGGTCGGCGAGGTCGACCGTCGCGGCGTCGGCGAATCCGGGGATCGCCACGTCGGCCAGCTCCTGGGCCGTCCGGGTCATATCGAGCGTGGTGCCGATCCGGGCGCCGGCCTCGTACAGGAGCAGCAGTCGTTCGGTCGCGAATTCCGCCTGTCCCGTGACCGCGCGGAGTTCGGTGGTGTCCCGCAGGGTGACCACCGTGCCGAGCGGCCCCCCGTCCGTTTCGGTGGGCCGGAGGTTGACGGCGAGCAGCCGCTTGCCGGCCCGCAGCACCTCGTCCGTGACGGTGCGGCCGGAGACCAGCAGGTCCTCGGTGTCCGGGTCCAGTCCGAGTTCCGCGACGGCCCGGCCCTCGGCGCCCGGGGGCAGGTCGAGAAGTCTGCGGGCCTCGTCGTTGGCCAGGGTCAGCCGCCGGTCGGCCCCGACGATCAGGACGCCCTCGCGGACGGCGTGCAGCACCGCGTCGTGGTGCTCGTACATCCGGGTCATCTCGGCGGCCCCGAGGCCATGGGTCTGGCGGCTCAGCCGTCTGCTCAGGAGCGTGGCGCCGGCTGTGGTGATCGCGAGGGCGACCACCGCGGCGCCCGCGGCGAGCGGGATGGAGCGGTCCGCCACCGCGTTCACCGACTCGACGGTGATCCCGACCGAGACCAGCCCGGCGATCGAGCCGTCCGCCCGGGGCACGGGCACGACCGAGTTGACCGAGGGCCCGTGGTCTCCGGTGAACGTCCAGGTGTACGTGTGCCCGGCCAGTGCCTCCTTGTACGGGCCGGTGAGGTGCCCGCCGATCAGCGCGGGATCGGGGTGGGTGTAGCGGATGCCCTCCCGGCCGGCCACCACGACGTACTCGACCTGGGCCCGTTTGCGCACCTCCTCGGCGCGCGGCTGAAGGATCGCGGTGGGGTTCCTGCTGTCGAGCGCGATGGCGGTCCCGGGCGCGTAGGCGAAGGTCTCGGCGACGCTCAGGGTGTGGGCGCGGGCCTCGGCCATGCTGTCGCGGCGGCCCTGCACCACCAGGGCGATCGCCCCGGCGCAGACCAGCAGCAGCACGAGGCCGAGCACGAAGACGAAGACCTGGCCCGCCACGGTGCGCGTGCTGAACAGGGCGCGCACCGGGCGGTTCGGCGACCGGCCGGTCATGTCCGGTCCGGACGGCGCGGGGGCCGCCCGGCCCGTGCGTCCTCCATCGTGCCGATGTGATCGCCGGACGGAGCGTCGCAGCCGCGCCCGGAATCGGCCGATACCAGACATGTATTCAGGTCTAGCATGAATCACACCTGCCCGAGAGGTCGCTGGTCAGCGGCTCAGAACCCGCCGCCGTCGAAGCCGCCGCCACCTCCGAAGTCGCCGCCGCCCCCGTCGAAGCCCCCGCCGTCGAAGCCGGAAGGGTCGAAGTCGGAGCCGGAGAAGGCGCCACCGCTCCAGTCCGCGCCGGAGCCGAAGTCGCCGCCGCCGTAATCCGCCGCGTCGGCCGGGCTCGACAGCATGGACCCGAGCACCGTGCCGACGAGCAGGCCGGGGAGCAGGCCGCCGCCGAAGTAGCCGCCCGCCCACGGACCGTACGCCGGGCCCGCCTCCCAGTAGGGGCGGCGGCCGTCGCCGGTGTCGACGGTGCGGCTCAGCGGTTCCTCGCCCTCGCGCAGCCGGACTTCATCGGCGGCGCAGACCGGGACCTCGCGGGCCGTGCCGCCGGACGGGGACCACCGGACGTCGGCGACCGATGGGCCGTGGCGCGGGTCGAAGAAGCACGGCGGGCGGCGGGCCGGCAGTTCGCCGCCGGTGCGGCGGGCCTCCAGGACGGCGAGGGAGAAGCGGCCGTCCTCCAGCGCCCGGGTGACCCCGCGCACGTCGGACGGGTGCCGGGCCCGCTCCATCCGGGACTTCGCGGTCTCGTAGGAGTCGAGGGCCCGCTCGTAGTCCGCGCGCATGTTGTCGTCGGCGCCCGGTTCGGCCGGGTGGAAGTCGAGCCGGTCGAGGGTCTCGCCGTACGCGGTGATGTCCTCGTCCACGACGACCCGGAGCCGGTCGAGTGCGGCCCGCTCCTCGGTCTCCTTGCGCCTGCGGCCCCGGCGGACGAGCGCGTAGGCGGTGCCGCCGCCCAGCACCAGGACCGCGCCGGCCGTGATCAGCCCGGCGGCGGGCGAGGACCCGCCGCCCCCGGACGAGCCGCCCCAGGAGTCGGGGGCGCTGCCCCGGGCCTGCTCGACGGCCCGGTCGACGAAGGCGTTCAGCTGCGTGGCGGCGTCGGTGTCCGCGCCGGGCGTCTTCACCGCGGCGGTGAGGTTGTGGACCGCTCGGGTGGACATCACCTGGGGGTCGGCGCCCGCGTCGAAGCCGTCGCCGAGGCGGACCGCGTAGACGCCGGTGATCCCGGTGTCGGTGCGCAGGGTGGCCAGCAGGGTCTTGGCGGGGAACGCGGAGGTCCGGGGCAGCACCGCCACGAACACGGGCTTGCCGGCGTCCTTGATCTTCTTCGCCAGGGCGGCGGCCCGGCCCGGTGGGAGCCGGCCGGACGCCGCCGGATCGACGTACACCGGGCCCTTGCGCAGGGCCTGCGCGACATCGTCGACGGTGGATGCTCCCGTCGCCGCGGGCGCGCCGGGCGCCATACCGAGGCCGGCCGCCGCCAGGATCAGCAGCAGGGCGGCGAGCATCGACGGGAACAGTCTGTTCCGCATACCTCGAAGCTAACCCGGATGGGCACCGCCTGCGACAGCCGTCGCGAGCCTTCCTCACCGGCCCCTGGTGAGCCGGATGGTGTCGCGGTACCACTTGGCGCTGTCCTTGAGCGTCCGCTCCTGTGTGCCGTAGTCGACGCGGACGATGCCGAACCGTTTGTCGTAGCCGTAGGACCACTCGAAGTTGTCCAGCAGCGACCAGGCGAAGTAGCCCCGGACGTCGGCCCCGGCGGCGCGGGCCGCGGCGACGGCGGCGATGTGGTCGGCGAGGTAGGTGGTGCGGTCGGCGTCATGGATCTGCCCGTCCTCGGAGACGGTGTCGTCGAACGCGGCGCCGTTCTCGGTGACCACCGTCGGGACGCCGTACTCCTCCTCCAGGCCCACGAGCAGGTCGGTGAGGGCGGTGGGGGTGATCTCCCAGTCCATCGCGGTACGCGGCAGGTCGCGCTCCACCCCCCGGGTGACGGGCAGCCCCTCGGCGTCGGCCGGGGAGCCCTCCTCCGTGACGCCGGAGAAGAGGGTGCCTCGGTAGAAGTTGACGCCGAGGACGTCGATCGGGGTGGAGATGATGTCCAGGTCGCCGTCCCGGACCGGGAGCTCGGCCCCGTGCAGGGCGAGATCGGCGACGACGTCCTCGGGGTAGGCGCCCCTGACCAGCGGGTCCAGGTAGAGGCGGCGGCCCATCCCGTCGGCGCGGCGGCATGCCTGGGCGTCCTCGGGGCGGTCGGTCTCGGGGGTGGCGGTGCCGAGGTTCAGCGTGATGCCGAGTTCGAGTTCGTGGCCCCGGGCGGCGGCCGTCCCGCGGATGTGCCGTGCGGCGAGGCCATGGCCGAGGAGCAGGTGGTGGACGGCCCTGATCGCGTCGCCGAAGTCCTGCCTGCCGGGCGCCTGGTTGCCGTACGCGTAGCCGAGCATGGCCGAGCACCACGGCTCGTTCAGCGTCGTCCAGTGCTTCACCCGGTCACCGAGCGCGTCGTGGGCGAGCGCGGCGTACTCGGCGAAGCGGTGGGCGGTGTCCCGGGCGGGCCAGCCGCCGGCGTCCTCCAGTTCCTGCGGGAGGTCCCAGTGGTAGAGGGTGATCCAGGGGGTGATGTCCCTGGCCTCCAGCTCGTCCAGCAGGCGCTTGTAGAAGTCCAGCCCCTTCGCGTTGGCCGGTCCGCGCCCGCCGGGCTGGATGCGCGGCCAGGCGAGCGAGAACCGGTAGGTGTCGACGCCCAGGTCCGCGATGAGCCGCACGTCCTCGGGCATCCGGTGGTAGTGGTCGCAGGCCACGTCGCCGTTCTCACCGCGGACGACCATGCCGGGCACCCTGCAGTACGTGTCCCAGATGGAGGGGGTCCGGCCGTCCTCGGCGGCGGCGCCCTCGATCTGGTACGCGGCGGTGGCGACGCCCCAGCGGAAGCCGGGGGGCAGGCCGGGGACGGCCGCGGCGGTGATCTCGCGGGCGTAGGTCTCGGAGGCGGTGGCGGGGGTGGTGTTCACGGGGCTCCTGTGGTGTGGGTGGGGCGCTACGGGCGGGAGGTCATGGCCGGTGCCTGCGCGTGGAGCCAGCAGGCGACCGTGCGGGAGTCGTCGCCGTCCGGTGCGGCGAGCGCCGGGACATGGGTGGCGCAGGCGTCGAGCGCCCGGCCGCAGCGGGGGTGGAAGGCGCAGCCGGCCGGCATCGCGGACAGGTGCGGGGGCGAGCCGGGGATGCCGGTGAGTTCGCGGCGGGCGCCGTGCAGGGCGGGGAAGGAGTGCAGCAGCCCGTCGCTGTAGGGGTGGCGGGGGTCCCGGTAGATCGTGGAGGCCGCCGCCTCCTCGACGATCCGGCCGCCGTACATGATCGCGATCCGGTCCGAGAACTCGATCAGCAGCGAGATGTCGTGGGTGATGAAGACGACCGAGAAGCCCAGCTCCTCGCGGAGTCCGACCAGTTGGCGCAGGATCTGGCGCTGCATGACGACGTCCAGGGCCGTCGTCGGCTCGTCCATGATGACGATCTCGGGCTCCAGCGCGAGCGCCATCGCGATCATCACGCGCTGGCGCATCCCGCCGGAGAGCTGGTGCGGGTAGGCGGGGAGCCGGTCGGCGGAGATGCCGACGAGCTCCAGCAACTCCTTTGCCCGGGCGGTCCGTCCGGCCCGTTTCAGCTCGGGGCGGTGGGCCCGCAGTACGTCGGTGAGCTGGCTGTGGACGGTGTGCACCGGGTTGAGCGAGTTCATCGCGCCCTGGAACACGATGGACAGCTCCTGCCAGCGGAAGGCCCGCAGCCCGGCGGCCGACAGGGCCAGCAGGTCGAGCGCCCCGCCGTCCCGTCGGTGGTAGTGGACCTCGCCGCCGGTGATCACCCCGGGCGGCTGGAGCAGCCGGGTCACCGCGTACGCCAGCGTGGACTTGCCGGAGCCCGACTCCCCGGCCAGGCCGAGGACTTCGCCCCGGTGCAGGGTGAGGTCGACGTCGCGCAGCGCGTGCACGGCGCCGGCCCCGGTGCCGTAGTCCACGTTCAGGCCGCGGACGGTGAGGACGGCCTCGTCGCCGCTCATGAGCCGGTCTCCTTGTCGTCCGTACCGCGGGTCGCGGATCCGCGCGTCACGGGGGTGAAGCCGACCCGCATCCGGACCTTCCGGGACGCGCCGGTCCCGGTGCGCAGGCGCGGGTTGACGAACTCGTCGATGCCGAAGTTGATCAGGGCGAGCGACATGCCGAGCAGGGCGATGCAGAGCCCGGCGGGGACGAACCACCACCAGGCGCCCTGGGCCAGGGCCTGGTTGGACTGCGCCCAGAACAGGACGGTCCCCCAGTTCCAGTCGGAGATGTCGGCGACGCCTATGAAGGCGAGGGTGATCTCGGAGAGGATCGCGAAGATCACGGTGGAGACGAAACCGGAGGCGATGACGGCCGTCAGATTGGGCAGCACCTCGAAGAAGATGATCCGCCAGGTCGGTTCGCCGGTGGCTCGGGCAGCCTCGACGTAGTCCCGGCGGCGCAGCGAGAGCGTCTGGGCGCGCAGCACCCGCGCCCCCCAGGCCCAGGAGGTGAGGGCGATGACGGCGGCGATCAGGATGTCGCCGGTGTCGGAGACGAAGCTGGCGATGATGATGATCAGCGGCAGCCCCGGGATGACCAGGAAGACGTTGGAGAGCAGGGAGAGCAGCTCGTCGGCGGTGCCGCCGAGGAAGCCGGCGCTGACTCCGATCAGTACGGACAGGACCGTCGCGAGTATCCCGGCGACGAAGCCGACGACCAGGACTCCGCGGGTGCCGACGAGGATCTGCGAGAGCACGTCCTGACCGGTCTGCGTGGTGCCGAACCAGTGGGCGGCGGAGGGCGGTCGGAGCAGTTGGTCGCTCATGGTGTCGGGGTCGTACGGGGCGATCCACGGTCCGAGGACCGCGATCACGGCGAAGAAGGCGAGGATCCCGAGGCCGATGACGGTCTTGCGGCCGCGCAGCAGGCGCGTCCCGCGTCTGCCGGGCGCCCGGGTCCCGTCCGGATCGGTCCCGGCCGGGCCGGTCACGACGGCCTCGGCGGCAGCGGTGGCCATGGACTAGGCCTCCCTTCGGGTACGGGGGTCGAGGGCCATGTAGAGGATGTCGGCGAGCAGGTTCGCCGCGAGGACGGAGAGCGTGATGATCAGGAAGACGCCCTGCATCAGGGGGTAGTCCTTGGCGCCCACGGCCTGGAAGAGCTGGTAGCCGATGCCGGGATAGGAGAAGACCATCTCCACCAGCAGGGTGCCGCCGACGATGAAGCCCAGTGAGAGGGCGAAGCCGGAGATGTTGGGGAGGATCGCGTTGCGTGCCGCGTACCCGAACATCACCCGGCGCTCGGAGAGCCCCTTGGCCTGGGCGACCATGACGTAGTCCTCGGAGGACACCGTCACCATCATGTTCCGCATGCCGAGGATCCAGCCGGCCACGGCGCTGAGCACGATGGTGAGGCCGGGCAGTGCCCCGTGGTAGAGCGCGCTGGAGACGAACGGCCAGTCGAAGGCGGGCACGAGCGAGCTGTCGTAGCCCCCGGCGGCCGGGAAGAGCGGCCATTTCACGGCGAACAGGGCGATGGCGATGAGCCCCAGCCAGAAGTACGGGATGGCCGAGATGAAGGTGGTGACGGGCAGCAGGCTGTCCATCCAGGAGCCGCGCCGCCAGCCGGTGAAGACGCCGATGCCGGTGCCGAGCAGGAAGCTGATCAGTGTGGTGATGCCGACGAGCGCGAGCGTCCACGGCAGCGACTGGGCGATCACCTCGCTGACCGGCGTCGGGAAGAAGGTGAAGGAGAGCCCGAGGTCGCCGTCGATCAGATGCGACCAGTAGTCGGTGTACTGCTGCCAGAGCGAGCGCTGCTCGTCCAGGCCGAAGAGTGCCTTGAGCGAGTCGACGGCGTTGGTGTCGAGCTGGCCCTGGAAGCGGGCGAGCAGCGCCTGGACCGGGTCGCCCGGCATCATGCGCGGGATCAGGAAGTTGATGGTGATGGCCGCCCAGGCGGTGACCAGGTAGAAGGCGAGCCGTTGCAGGAGGTATTTCACGCCGCGCTATCCTTCCGGGGCTCGTGGCCGGCTCCCGCTCCGTCCGCGTACAGCCAGCAGGCCGCCCACTGGCCGCCTTCGAGGTCGAAGCGGGGCGGCGCCTCGGTGCGGCAGCGGGCCATGGCCTTGGGGCAGCGGGGGTGGAAGCGGCAGCCCGGGGGCGGGTCGATGAGCGAGGGCGGTTCGCCGCTGCCGGTCTCCTCCCGCTCCGCCTCGGCGACCACCCGGTCCGGGTCGGGTGCCGAGGCGATGAGGAGCTGGGTGTAGGGGTGGGCGGGGCGCTGGGTGACGGTCTCGCTCTCGCCGCCCTCGACGATCCGGCCCGCGTACATCACCAGCGTCGTGTCCGCGAAGTAGCGGGCCGACGCGATGTCGTGGGTGATGTAGAGGACCGCCAGGCTCAGCCGGTCCTTGAGGTCCTTCAGCAGATTGAGCACGCCGAGCCGGATCGACACGTCCAGCATCGAGACGGGCTCGTCGGCGAGCAGCACCCGGGGATCGGCGCCGAGTGCGCGGGCGATGGCCACCCGCTGGCGCTGTCCGCCCGACAGCTCGTGCGGGAACCGGTCCAGGTACTGGTGCGCGGGGGTCAGCTGGACCCGGTCGAGCAGCGCGGTCAGGTTCTCCTCCAGCTCCGCGTCGCCGCTGCCCGCCCGGCCGTGGATCCGCAGCGCGCGGGTGAGGTGGTAGCGCACGGTGTGCACCGGGTTCAGCGAGGCGAACGGGTCCTGGAAGATGAGCTGGACCCGGCGTACGTAGGCGCGGAAGGACCGGCCCGCTCCGGCCTTCACGGGCGTGCCGTCCAGCCGGATCTCGCCGGCGGTGAGCGGATGGAGCCGGGCGAGCAGTCTGGCCACGGTGGACTTCCCGGAGCCCGACTCCCCCACCAGCGCCGTGACGGTGCCGCGCCGCAGTTCCAGCGAGACGTCGTCGACGGCGTGGACGGTACGTCGTCTGCCCGTGACGAGGTCGCGTCCGGTGCGGCGTACGGGGAAGTGCTTGGTGATGGAGCGTGCTTCGAGCACGACGTGGTTCGGTGGGGGCTGATTCGACATGGCCGTTCCCTGTGTCCCGTGTCCCTGGCTCTACTTGGCGGGCTGGAGCTTCAGCACGATCTGGAGCGCGGAGGGCTGGGTGTGCTGCGGCGGCGCGTACGGGTCGGCCTCGGTGGGCCAGCCCACCCAGTTCTTCGTGGAGTACTCGGCTCCGATGGGGGCGGCGGCCGTCGGGATCATCGGCGCCTGCTCGACCATGATCTTCTGGAGGGTGTTCATGGCCGCGGTGCGGGCGGAGTCCTCGGTGGCGCTCGCGAAGTCCTTGAGCGCCGCGGTGGCCTCGTCGTTCTTGAAGCGGCCGAAGTTGCCGAGCTGGGACGCCTTGCCGAGGGGCTGGAGCAGCGCGCCGTCCATGATGTTCTGGTACATGTCGTACGGGGTGGCGCCGCTGTTGGTCCAGTGCAGGGTGGCGTCGAAGTTGCCGTTGGCGACGTCCGCGCCCCAGGCCTCCGCCGTCTGCGTCTTGACCTTGGCCTCGATGCCGAGCTGCTTGATGTTGTCCTTGATGATGGCGAGACCGGTGATGTAGTCGTTCCAGCCGGCCGGGTCGGTGAAGGTGAGCTTCACCGGCTTGCCGTCCGGGTCCTTCAGTACGCCGCCGCTGAGCTCGAACCCGGCGTCGGCGAGCACCTTCCTGGCGCCCGCCACGTCGGGCGCGGTGGTGGCGTTCTTGTACTCGGGGGCGAGGAAGGACTCACCGGCGGGCAGCGGGATTCCGGTCGGGTTGGTGATCTCGGGGTAGAGGGTGGCCTCGGCCTGGGTGTAGATCGCCTTGCGGTCGACGACCATCGCCATGGCCTTGCGCAGCGCCGGGTTGTCGAACGGCTTGCGGGCGGTGTTGAACCAGAGTCCGTGGATGCCGAGCCCGGAGGGGAACCACAGCTTGTGGTTCTTCGGGTCCTTGGCGATGAACAGCTGCTTGTAGTTGGGCATGAAGACGAACGACCACTCGACCTTGCCGTTGGCCAGTGCCGTGGTCGCCGCGCTGTTGTCGTTGTACGCGGTGTAGCGCAGCTCCTTGACCTTGGTCCCGCCCTTCCAGTACGTGGGCGTGGCGGTCAGCGTGGTGGTCTGTGGGGTGAACGTCTTCAGCTTGTACGGGCCCGAGCCGACGGGTGTGCGGTTGGGCCAGGTCTCGGGGTTCTTGACGCCCTGCCAGATGTGCTTGGGCACGATGAACTGCTGGATGATCTTGTTCTGGTTGACGTACTGGGACTCCTTGAAGGTCAGCTCGACCTGCTTGCCGCGCACCGCGATCCCGTCGAACGGGATGCCGTTGCCGTTCAGCGCCGGGTGCTTCTTGAGGAGCTCGAAGGTGTACGCGACGTCGTCGGCGGTCAGCGGCTTGCCGTCGGCCCACTTGGCCTCGGGGTCGAGGGTGAAGGTGACCCGGGTGAAGTTGGACTCCCACTTCCAGTCGGTCGCCAGCCACGGGGCGGCCTTGTCCGCGGGCCGGATCTGGTTCGTCATGGCGAGCGGCTCGTAGATCATGAAGCGGTAGCCGAGCGTGGCACCCGCCGAGGTGCTGAGGAACGGGTTGCTGTTGTCGGTCTGCGGACCGTCCGGCTTGCCCAGGGTCAGCACGCCGGAGGCGCCGCCCCCTTTGCCCGCACCCGAGTTGGCGGACGAGCAACCGGCGGCGAGCGCCACCACTGCGGTGGCGATCGAGAGCGCTCTCAACGTGGCGTGACGTCGTTCGGACATGGCGACTCCAAGAGGGACTGCGGTCGGGAGGATCCGGGGAGTACGAAGGAGCGGTCGGCCGCGGGCTCCGGCCGGACCGCTACGGCGCCGAGTGGCGCACGACCAGTTCGGTGGGCAGCACGACCGGTGCGTCGGGCACGGGCGTGCCGCCGAGGTGGGAGAGCAGCATCCGCGCGGCCGTCTCGCCCATCTGCCGGGTGGGCTGGCGCACGGTGGTCAGTGGCGGTTCGGTGTGCTCGGCCATGGGGATGTCGTCGAAGCCGACCACGGCGATGTCGTCCGGCACCGAGCGCCCGGCCGCGCGCAGGGCCCGCAGCACACCGGCGGCGCTGATGTCGTTGTGCGCGAAGACCGAGTCGAACCGCGCACCGGAGGCGAGGAGTTGCTCCACGGCCAGCCGGCCGCTGCGTTCGGTGAAGTCCCCGTGGACGACGAGATCGGTGGGCAGGACCGTAAGGAATCCGTCCAGCCGGTCGCGTACGCAGCCGAAGTGCCGGGGCCCCGTGATGACCAGGGGTCTGGTGCGTCCGGCGGCCAGCAGATGGCGGGCGGCGCTCGCGCCCCCTTCGCGATTGGTGGTCACGACGGAGGGGAACTCGGGGTGGTGGCCGCGATCGTCGATCAGCACGATCGGCAGCCCGCCGCGGTGCAGGGCGGTGAGATGGTCGAGCGTGTTCTCGGGCTCGACGACCAGGAGCCCGTCGAAGGCGCGCGCCGACACCTGCCCGGTGAAGCGCTGTACGGACTCGGCGCCGCGGTTGCAGGTGAAGAGCAGCAGCCCGTAATCGGCCGCCTCGACGGTGTCCACGACGCCCTGGAGTACTTCGCCCATCCACGGCCAGGTGAGCGAGGGCACCAGCATGCCGACCGTACGGCTGCTGCCGCGGGCCAGTCCGACGGCGCCCGAGCTGGGTACGTAGCCGAGTTGTGCGATCACTTCACGAACGCGGGCGGCCGTGGCACCGTCCACCTCGCCCTTGGCGTTGACGACCCGCGACACGGTCGTCTTGCTGACGCCGGCCGCACGGGCGACATCGGCGATGGTGACGCGCATCGAGGCCTCCGGGACAAGGCGTGGCTACGGAGATGGAACCGGTTCCGGAACCGGTACCGGCGTTGCGGCGTGAGTTAACCCCGCCGGAACAGTGCCGTCAATACTTCACGCCGACATTGGTCCGGACCCATTTTCCTTACCGGCAGGGCGAGTTGTGCGTTCAGTTTCTGAACGCAAGCTCTGCCCGCCGCCGTGTGCGTGGGCCGTCGCCCGGCTTCCGCCCCGCTGCACAACCACTCGCGGCCCCTCGATGCCGGTCCACGCCGACGCCGAGGTCCAGGTGACCGGGGAGGTGGGCGGAGCAGGCAATGAAGTCCGCTCCGCGACTGCCGATGCGTGGCCTACCAGGTGGTGGTGCGCCCGCGTACCGTCGCGCCATGCACTTCGAAGACGACGAACCGGTGTTCAGGAAAAGCCGCTTGGGGACGAACCGCTACGAGTACAACCCCCGCAACCCGGTCGGCTTCGCCCTGATCGTCATCAGCGTCCTGCTCGTGGGAGGGATGCTCCTTCTCATGCATCTTCGCGCGGGCCCGTTCGCGTACCCGTCGTCCCCCTCACCGGTGAGCACGGAGACCGACGACACATGGCGGTATGTGCCAGGGGCGGAGGACCCCGGCGACGGCGGGAACCCCGGGTCCGATCCCTCCACGCTCCCGGAGGGCGACGACCCGGCGCCGTGACGCGGACAACCGGACTACCGGGCGGAGGAATTCCGGGCCCACGGCAGCCGTGCCATGGGCCCGTCCCCCGCGAGGGCTACTCCGTCGGCTCGATCCCCGCCCGCAGCAGGCCGTAGGTGTACGCGTCCTCCAGGGCCTGCCAGGACGCGGCGATGACGTTCTCCGCCACGCCGACCGTGGCCCAGTCGCCGGCTCCGTCGCCCGTGGTGATCAGGACTCGGGTGATGGACTCGGTGCCGGTGCGGCCTTCCAGGATGCGGACCTTGTAGTCGATCAGCTCCAGCTTGGCGAGCTGGGGGTAGATCCGTTCCAGGGCGACACGGAGCGCCCGGTCGAGGGCGTTGACCGGGCCGTTGCCCTCGGCGGTGGCGACGATGCGTTCGCCCTTGGCCCAGAGCTTCACGGTCGCCTCGTTGGCGTGCGTGCCGTCGGGGCGGTCCTCGACGATGGCGCGCCAGGACTCGGTGCGGAAGTAGCGGCGTACCCGGCCCTCGACCTCGGCGCGCAGCAGCAGCTCGAAGGAGGCATCGGCGGCCTCGTACGTGTAGCCCTTGAGCTCGCGCTCCTTGACCCGCTCGACGACGCGGCCGACGAGCTCGCGGTCGCCGCCGAGGTCGATGCCGAGTTCCTTGCCCTTGAGCTCGATGGAGGCGCGGCCCGCCATGTCCGAGACGAGCATCCGCATGGTGTTGCCGACCAGGGCGGGGTCGATGTGCTGGTAGAGGTCGGGGTCGACCTTGATCGCGGAGGCGTGCAGTCCGGCCTTGTGGGCGAAGGCGGAAACACCCACATAGGGCTGGTGGGTGGAGGGCGTCAGATTGACGACCTCGGCGATGGCGTGCGAGACGCGGGTCATGTCGGCGAGCGCGCCCTCGGGCAGGACGGTCTTGCCGTACTTGAGCTCCAGGGCGGCGACGACGGGGAAGAGGTTGGCGTTGCCGACCCGCTCGCCGTAGCCGTTGGCGGTGCACTGGACATGGGTGGCGCCCGCGTCGACGGCGGCGAGGGTGTTGGCGACCGCGCAGCCGGTGTCGTCCTGGGCGTGGATGCCGAGCCGGGCGCCGGTGTCGGCGAGCACCGTGGAGACCACGGCCTGGACCTGGGCGGGCAGCATGCCGCCGTTGGTGTCGCAGAGGATGACGACATCGGCGCCGGCCTCGGAGGCGGCGCGTACGACGGCCTTGGCGTACTCGGGGTTGGCGCGGTAGCCGTCGAAGAAGTGCTCGCAGTCGACGAAGACCCGGCGGCCCTGCTCGCGGAGGTAGGAGACGGTGTCGACGACCATCTCCAGGTTCTCTTCGAGGGTGGTGCGCAGCGCGAGTTCCACATGGCGGTCGTGGGACTTCGCGACCAGGGTGATCACCGGGGCGCCGGACGCCAGCAACGCCTTGACCTGGGGGTCCTCGGCGGCCTTGCCGCCGGCCCGGCGGGTCGCGCCGAAGGCGACCAGCTCGGCGTTCTTGAACTCGATCTCCTGCTGCGCGCGGGCGAAGAACTCGGTGTCGCGGGGGTTGGCGCCGGGCCAGCCGCCCTCGATGAAGCCCACGCCGAAGTTGTCCAGGTGCCGGGCGATGGTCAGCTTGTCCGCGACCGTCAGGTTGATGCCTTCACGCTGGGCCCCGTCGCGCAGTGTGGTGTCGAAGACATGGAAACTGTCGTCGGTGGCCTTGGCCTTGGTGGTCATGCTGGTCTGACTCCTGTCGGATGAGCGGATCCGGACGATCTGGCTCCACTTGCCCCCATCATCCCGTGCGCGCCTCGCCCCGGCCGAGGTGAGGGCCGGAAAACGAAAAAACCCCTCGCGGGTGCGAGAGGTCTGCGCGCGGGTCTGGGGCACGGTGGCCGTGCCGCACATGGTGGTGCGGGACGGTCACTGCGGACCGGCGCGCCTGCTGCCAATAATCATGACGGACGAGGGCACGGAAGCAGTCTTGCACAGGGCTGCCGCCGTGCCCCGCCCCGTCTCAGGATGCGGGCGTGACGGTGGTCGCTCCGGACGGCTCCGCGCCTGCCGGGTCCGCTTCCTCGGCGCCGACCCGGCCCAGGTCGATGTCGCGGGTCTCGCGCATGGTCAGGTAGACGACCAGGGAGACCGCCGCGCAGCCGGCCACGTACCAGTAGAAGCCGGACTCGATGCCCGCCTTCTTGAACCAGAGCGCCACGTATTCGGCGGTGCCGCCGAAGAGCGCGTTGGCGATGGCGTACGGCAGGGCGACGCCCAGGGCGCGGATGCCGGTCGGGAAGAGTTCCGCCTTCACGCAGGCGTTGATCGAGGTGTACCCGGTGACCACGACCAGGGCGAGCAGCGCCAGGCCGAAGGCGGGCCAGAACGTGCCCGCGTGCTTGAGCATCGTCATGATCGGCACGGTCAGGAAGGTGGAGCCGACGGCGAAGGTGATCAGCAGCGGGCGGCGGCCGATCCGGTCGGAGAGGAGACCTGCCAGCGGCTGGATGCACATGAAGACGAACAGGGCGCAGAAGCTGACGAGCGAGGCGGTGGGCTTGTCCATGCCGGCGCTCGTGGAGAGGAACTTGGAGAGGTAGGTCGTGTACGTGTAGTACGCGACGGTCCCGCCCATGGTCAGCGCCATCACCAGGAACGCCTCGCGCCTGTGCTGCCACAGGGCCTTCAGCGTGCCGCGGTCCTCCTGCTCGGCGGCGCCGGACTCCGCGTACACCTCGGTCTCCAGCATCGAACGGCGCAGGTAGAAGACGATCGCGGCGCCGAGCGCACCGACGATGAAGGGGATGCGCCAGCCCCAGCTGTGCAGGGCCGCCTCGGACATGTTGCGCTGCAGCACGATCTGGAGGCCGAGGCCGATCAGCTGCCCGGCGGTCATGGACACGTACTGGAAGCTGGAGGCGAAGCCGCGCCGGTGGGGTGCGGACGCCTCGGTGAGGTACGTGGCGCTGGCGGCGTACTCGCCGCCGACGGACAGGCCCTGGAGCAGCCGGGCCACCAGCAGGACGGCGACACCGCCGTACCCCGCGACGTCGTACGTCGGCGCGGCGGCGATGAGGATCGCGGAGGCCGACATCAGCGTGACGGTGAGGGTGAGCGCGGCCTTGCGGCCCCTGCGGTCGCCGATCCGCCCGAGCAGCCAGCCGCCGACCGGCCGCATGAAGAAGCCGACGGCGAAGATGCCCATGGTGTTCATGAGATTGGCGGTCTCATTGCCTTCGGGGAAGAACGAATCCGCGAAGTAGACCGCGAAGGTCGCGTACACGAACCAGTCGAACCACTCGACCATGTTGCCGGCCGAGCCGACCCAGATTTTCTTCCACTGCTCTCGTCCCATGGTCCGTCACCGTGCCCGAACCGCGGGGACCGGAACAAGGGCGCCGTGCGCAACGATCGCGCGTACTTACGTGCGTTTCGTTCACGGTCCGGTGGGCGCTACCGGACGGCGAGCGATTCCTCGACGAACTCCCTGACCTGCGCGATGACTTGGGAACGTCCGGTGCCGGGGAGGCCGACCGCGACATGGACGCTGAAGCCGTCGAGCAGGGCGCGCAGCCGGGTCGCGAACCGTTCGGCGTCGACCGGCCGGAACTCCCCGGCCGACGCGCCCCGCTCCAGCAGGTCCACCAGGTCGCGGTGCCAGGCGGCCTCGATGGCGGCCTGACGGGCACGCGCGTCGTCGTCCGCTTTCTGCGAGCGGTTCCACACCTCCAGCCAGAGCGTCCAGTGCGGATCGCGGGGGCCGTCGGGGAGGTACAGGTCGATGTACCCGTCGAGCCGCTCGCGGGCCGTCGCCGGCCCCGAGAGCAGGGCGCGCCGCTCCGCGCCGAGCCGTCCCTCGCTCCACTCCAGGGTCTGGAGCAGCAGCTCGTCCTTGGTGCGGAAGTAGTAGAGGAGGTGTCCGCTGCTCATCCGGACCTCGCGGCCGAGTCCGGCCATGGTGAGGCCGTCGAGCCCCCGTTCGGCGATGGTGGCCATGGCGGCGGCCAGCAGTTCCTCACGGGGCGGGGCGGTGTTGCGACGGCGTGGCGCGGGGGGCACGTTTCAGACCTTCGGCTGCTGCTGGGTGATGCAGTGGATGCCTCCACCGCCGGCAAAGATCGTACGGGCGTCGACGAGGGTCACCGTACGGTCGGGGAACAGCTCGCCGAAGATCTCCGCCGCTTCCTTGTCGCGCGGGTCGTCGAAGGCGCAGAGGACCACACCGCCGTTGCAGAGGTAGTGGTTGATGTAGGAGTAGTCGACCCACTCCCCGTCCGCCTGCAGCACGGTGGGCGCCGGGACCTCGACGACGTTCAGCGAGCGGCCCCTGGCGTCGGTGGCCTCGCGCAGGATGCGCACGGTCTCGCGGGTGATCTCGTGGTCGGGGTGGGCCGGGTCCGGCTGGACGTGGGCGACGACGGTGCCGGGACGGGCGAAGGCGGCGACGATGTCGACATGGCCGAGGGTGCCGTACATGCCGTAGTCACCGGCCAGTCCGCGCGGCAGCCAGATGGCCTTCTCGGTGCCGAGCCGGGCGTGGATCTCGGATTCGACCTGCTCACGCGTCCAGTCGGGGTTGCGCTCGTTGCCGAGCTGCACGGTCTCGGTGAGCAGTACGGTGCCCTCGCCGTCCACGTGGATGGCGCCGCCCTCGTTGACCAGCCGGGAGCTCTGCACGGGTACGCCGGCGAGCTCGGCGACGGAGCGGGCGATGTGCTGGTCGTGCTCCCAGCGGGCCCAGTCCTGGGCGCCCCAGCCGTTGAACGTCCAGTCGACGGCGGCCAGCCGGTTCCCGTCGGTGACGAAGGTGGGGCCGATGTCCCGCATCCAGGCGTCGTCGAGGGGGCGGACGGCGAGCTCGACGTCCGGGCCGAGGAGCGCGCGGGCACGGTCCTCCTGGCCGGGGCCCACCACCATCGTGACGGGTTCGAAGCGGCGCACGGCGCGGGCGACGGTGGCCCAGGCGGCGCGGGCCTCGTCCAGTTCGGCGTCGGTGTCGAAGGTGGGGTTGGGGCCCGGCCAGGCCATCCAGGTGCGTTCGTGCGGGGCCCACTCGGGCGGCATGCGGAAGGTCACTGCGGGTCCTTAGAGGAAGTAGAGGCGGTTGAGGGAGACGGATTCGGCGGGCTCGGAGCGCAGCGGGTCGCCGTCCAGGGTGACCAGACCGCTGCGGGCGTCCACGGCGACCTCTCCGGTACGGGAGTTGTGGATCAGGTCGCCGGGGCCGATGCCCCGGGTGCCGCGCACGCCGACGCGGCGACGGCGGGTGGGCATCGAGTCGGCGCCGAGCTGGGTGGCCGCCTGCGAGACGAAGGCCACGGAGATGTCGGCGGCGGTGGCGCCGTACGCCCCGAACTGCGGCCCGAGGACCAGGGGTTCGCAGGTGTCGGTGGCGGCGTTCGGGTCGCCCGTGACCCCGTACGCGGGGAAGCCGGACTTCAGTACGAGCTGCGGCTTCGCGCCGAAGAACTCCGGGCGCCAGAGCACGATGTCGGCGAGTTTGCCGGTCTCGATGGAGCCGACCTCGTGGGCGAGGCCGTGGGCGATGGCGGGGTTGATGGTGAGCTT
>NZ_JBEZLL010000044.1:0-50903 GCF_040652135.1 Streptomyces sp. NPDC048295 | reverse complement strand
CCACCCCCGCAACTACCTGGCCTTCCTCGGACTCGCCGCCGCACTCTGCTGCTACAAACGACTCGTCCGACTCACCACATAGGACACGGTCTTAGTGCTTCGCCCTCTGGCCTGGCGGTCGGCGGGCCCGCGACACGGATGTGGCACCGTGTCACCCACTACTGGCGATCATGAGGACTCACCAGCCTCCTGACAGGACCCCGGCCGTGGTGGAGATCGTGAGCCGACGCGCTCATTGGGTCATGACGACGCTCGTCCAAGTGCCGACGAAGTCGCCGCCCAGTGCGTATGCCTGTAGACGGGAATAAATCCATCCGGAAGTAAGGGTGTTCTGGGGCGGGTCCGCAATCGCGAGCTCACCACTGGCGAGTGTTCCGTCCGAGCCGCACGACTGGAATCGCACCCGCATCCCCCAGCCGTCCAACTTCCGCACGCGAGTAATGGTGGCTCTCAGCTCGCTGTCGGGCCCGCACCGTACTCCGGGCCCGTAGCCGCTGGAGGATCAGGGCTTGCGTGCGACGGCGCACCACATGGGCAGGGTGTCGTTCGGGGTGTCGGACGGTCCGGGACGCCAGCGGGTCAGGGTGACCACGCCCGGCTCCAGGATCTCCAGGCCGTCGCAGAATCGCCGCACCTCGTGGTGGGTGCGGGGGGTGGCGGAGGCGTGGCTGGCGGCTCGCTGGTTGTAGATCCGCATGGATTCGGCGACCTCAGGAGCGGTGACGTCGACGGCCGGATGGGACAGAACGAGGTGACTGCCCGGGGCGAGGCGGTCCAGCAGCCGGGTGGTGACGTCCCACGGGTCCTCGGCGTCCTTGATGTACTGCAGGATCGCCACCAGCATGAGACCGACCGGCTGGTCCAGGTCCAGGGTGCGGGCAGCCGAGCCGAGAATCGTGTCCACGTCCCTCGCATCCGCCTCCACATAGTCCGTCTGTCCCTCGGGCCCACTGACCAGCAGCGCCCGCGCGTGGGTGAGGACGATCGGGTCGTTGTCGACGTAGACGACACGCGACTCGGGAGCAGCCCGCTGCGCCACCTCGTGGGTGTTCTCGGCCGCAGGAATGCCTGTGCCTATGTCGAGGAACTGGCGGATCCCGACTCCCGCGAGGTGACGTACGGCGCGGCCGAGGAAGGCCCGGTTGGCCTGGACCGACGGCACGATCGTCGGGTTCGCCCGGGAGGCGAGTTCGGCTGCCTCCTGGTCCACCGGGTAGTGGTCCTTACCGCCCAGCCAAGCGTTGTAGACACGGGCGGGATGCGCGCTCGTCGGGGGCGGTGCGGGCAGCGTGGAGTCGTTCATCGTTTGGTCCCTTTCGTGCGGCAAAGCCGTCCCAGTGGCCTTGGTTGGGCCACGGTACCCCTGCGGTGGTCACGACTGCCTCCTCAGGGGCAAGGGCAGCCAGGGCCGCGGCAAGAAGGAACGGCTCTTCCCGCTCATCAATGGCTCCCGCGACCTGCTGGGTCACCGGGCCGCGCCGGGACTTCGACGACAAGGTCAACGACCCTCTTGCCCCGCTGTTTCCCTCGGAACGCAGATACGGTGACGGCTCCAGCAGGACGACGCTCTGCGGACCGGGCTCGCCGAGATGGTCGCCCAGTATTTGCCGCACCAGATCGACCAGCTCACGCCGCACGTGCTGCGGCACTTCGCCCCCTCCGACCTCTACCGCAACGGCATGGACGTCGTTGCCATCCAAGAGATTCTCGGACATGAAGGGCTCAACACGACCGTGATCTACGTGAACCTTCGGGAATTGCATCAGGCGGGCGAGAAGTCGCAGGTCGCGTGGTCACAGCGGGAAACGGAAGCAGTCCGCGGACTCTACGAACTGGCATTCTGGGGAGGGGCATTACCGAGGCTATCACTTCTGATGCATGATCTGCTCTTCAGAAGGGATGGTCTGGAGAGGCGCATCAGCAGAAGGTAGCCCTGGCGGGGTCGGGCTCGTATGAAGCTCGTCTCCGGGGGGTCCAGTTGCGCCCCGAGGACGCGATGTTTGACGCGATGCTGAGGGGTTGGCGGGCTCAGCGGAAGTCGCGAGGTCTGAAGGACGAGACGATCGACCCGCGGGAACGGCTGATCCGCCGTTTCCTCGAGTTCGCGAACGAGTACCCGTGGCTGTGGACACCGGCCCACCTGGACGAGTGGTCGGCCACCCTGACGAGCAGAAGCATCTGGCGCCGTCCACGATCTGCAGCTATCAGGGCACGGTTCGGCTGTTCACCGACCTCCTCATCGACACCCGATATGGCTTGGGTCCGGTATGTGAAGTAGCGTTCGGCACCTTTCCGGTGGCGATCTGCCATGAGTGGAATACGCTCCCTCACCTGCAGGATTAGGCGGGCGATCCGGAGGCGAGGGAAGAGCCGCAGCGGTTCCTCGACTTTGCCGACGACCAGGTCGCACGCGCCGTGAAGGCCAAGCGCAAGGGAGCCCTGATCAGCGGACGGTCCGCGGTGGGGTACCCGCGATTTTGAGGGCGATGAGCATGTTCGGGGACGGCCTGGACGCCGCGGTGCAGAAGGCGTTCAACCGCCCGGCGTCCAAGAGCGCGGGCGTGCAGATGCGGTACCTGGTCAAGCAGATGAAGGGCACGAAGGCAGTCGCCCAGATGCTGCGGATCTCCCAGCGCACCGTCGAGCGGTACGTGAAGGACCGGATCAGGAAGCCCTGCCCGGACCTCGCCGCGCGCCTGGAGCGCGAGGTGAAGAAGCGGTGGTAGCCGCAGATCCGGGCCAAGGCCCGGCAGCGGGCGGCCAGCACCGGCGGCTTCGCCATCGACACCCGCGCCCGCATGAGCGATACCTGCCCGAGAAGCGTGAGCAGGGGACGGGGGTCTTCGAGGCTGGGGATCGTCATGGTGGCACCGGCCGTACGCATTTCTGCCGTACTCGGCCGGCCGGAGCCCACTGCCAGAACTCGCAGACCGTTGTGTAGTGCGGCGGCGACGTCGGCTCGGGATCGCGAAGCCGACCGAGATCCAGGAGACCCTGTTGCCGGGGTTGTACGTGCTCGTGCCGGTGGAGTTCAACTCAGCTGATCCGGCGTGTGATTGTGTCGCTCACCGGTTCGGGAATGCGGCCGATCGCCCGGTGTGTGTTCGGCGGTATCCCTCGGACATGACGGGCGCGGAGTGGGTCGTGGTCCGGTCGCTGCTGCCCGGGCTTGTGATCCGGGCTTGGACAGAGCGGGGCGGCTTGATCACCCGAGGCCTCCCGCCAGGTCCGAGGGAGGCGTACATCTGGCGTGTCAGCGTCCGCCCTGCGTGCTGGTCAGCACCTGCACATTTCCACGGAACGGGGCCGGGGCCGGGGCCGGGGCCGCCGGAACGCGCCGGCGACCCTGCGGGCCGTCTTCCCGCCTGTCTCTGCCTGGATCAGCGGCACAGCGCCGTGTCGACGGCGGCCTCCACCCGCTGGGAGGCTGCACCCGTCGGGGCGGTGGTCACCGCGATGGCGGCGGCACGTCCGCCCTCAGTGACGCCTCCTCGTGTCCGGTATCCCAGGGCGGTTCCGCCGTGACCCCAGTAGACGCCGCCGCATGACACCGGCGTGCTGGTCAGGCCCAGTCCGTAGCGGACGCCGGGGCCGCGTGCCTCTGCGGGGACGGTGGTGCGCATCTGGGCGAGCTGGGCCGGGGGCAGGAGTTCGCCGCTGAGGAGGGCGGTGTAGAAGCGGTTGAGGTCGCTGTTGGTGGACACCAGAGCACCCGCAGCCCACGCCATGGACATGTCCATGGTGGTGTAGTCGATCAGAGGTCCGTCGGCCGCTTCCCGTTCGTAGCCCTTGGGGTGAGGCTCGTGGATGGTTGTCTCTCCCGGCGTGGGGAAGTAGGTGTGGCGCAATCCGATGCGGTCGATGATGCGCCGGTCGATCTCCTCGCCTATGGGGCGGCCGGTGACCTTCTGGATGATCAGGCCCGCGACCAGGTAGTTCGTGTTGCTGTACTCCCACGTCGCACCCGGGGAGAAGTGGGCCTCCTGCTTCAGGGCGCCGTCAAGCAGGTCGCGCGGCTCGAAGTACCGGTACCGGACGGCGGGGAAGTCCGCGAAGACGGGGGATCCCATGTACTCGGGCAGGCCGCTGGTGTGCTGGAGGAGTTGGCGGATGGTGATGTGGCGTCCGTCGATCCCCTCACCGCGCAGCAGGCCGGGCAGATAGGTGTCGACGGGGGCGTCCAGGGCGATCTTCTTCTCGGCGACCAGCTGCAGCGCGAACACGGCCGTGAACGCCTTGGTGTTGCTGCCCGCCCGCACCTGCCCGTCCTTGGGTACCTTCGCCCCGGTCCTGAGGTCGCCGACACCCGCGGTGTAGTTACGCGTCCGGCCCTCGCGGTCCGCGACGCTCGCCGGCGCGGCGGGCATCCGGTCGTCGAGCACCAAGGCGTTCAGGCTCTTCTGAACGGCGTCCGGCCTGGCGGCGGAGGCCGCGGGCGGGAACGGTGCACCGGTGGTCATGACGGCTCCGGTGAGCACGGTCACGGCCGGCAATGCCTTACGGCGGGACACCTTGCGAAAGGGTGGGACGAAACCTCGGCGATACACGTGCGTGCATGGAACCACTCCTGCCGGTAGGGAACAACGTCAGTGGGTCAGTGAGAGGTGGTCGTGGTGCGACGGGCCTGCCGGTGGCTCGGCCTGGTCCTGTGATGGTCGCTGCGCATGAAGGAACGGCCCTCCTCTCATGCTCCCCGCCCGAGGACGGGGAGTATGAGAGAGGCGGGATCTGGTTCCGCTACGTGATTCGAGGAGACCTCCGGCGGCGCAGCAGCCGGCGGGCGGGCAGCATGACAGCTGCCGTGCCCGACAGGAAGACCGTGCCGAGTACGGCCGCGCAGACCGAGGGGGACACCGACAGCGCGGACAGACCGGTCACCGCGCCGCCGAAGGTCAGCAGGGTCACCGCCGCGACCAGGGAGCCGACGGCGGCCCCCGTACCGAGTACGAGGCAGGTCTCCAGCCGCAGCATTGCCAGGACCTGGCCGCGGGTCGCGCCGATGAGCCGGAGCAGAGCCAGTTCACGACGGCGGGACGCGGTGGCGACGGCCAGTGTGGTCACCACGCCGATCAGGGTGAACAGGGAGATCGCCGCGACTGCGAGCAGCCCGGGCAGGCCCTGCTGGCGGGCTTTCTCGGTGAGGGCCGCACTGTACTGCCCCGCGGACGTGGCATGGGTGCCGGGGAAGTGGTCGAGCACCGGTCGCAGGTCGGCTTCTCCCTTCACCAGGAGGTAGTCGTCGTGGCCCGCGTCGGTGACGTGGGCGGCGACCACATCGTGAGGCAGCAGGACATCCCCGAAACCTTGGCCCCGGTTGTAGACGGCTACCACCTCGGGGTGGATCAGGGTGCCGTCGCCGAGCCAGAGGGACACGGTCGAACCGACGTCGGCCGTGCTGCCGACGTTCGAACTGAGCGCGACCGTGTTCTTGCCGCGCAGGTCTTTCAGCGAGCCCGCCTTCACACCTGGGTCCAGGTTCGACAGTGCGCCCTTCATCCCTTGGGTGGGCAGGGACTGGAGCTGGTCCGCGACCGACATCACCACGGTGGTGCGTTTCACTGCGGTCACGGTGTCCGGCCCGGCTGTCTTCTTCACCGCCTGGTACATGGCCCGGGGCACGCCTGGCCCGTTCGAGACGAGGACGTGGTCCGCACGCAAACCCGCGGCTGCCTGCGTCCGGGTGGCGTTGACCGCGGTGGTCTGCACGAACAGCTGGCTGGCGCCGAAGGAGAGGGCGAGCGCGATCGGGGTGATGACCGATGCGAGTCGCACGGCCGCGGCGGTGGCCGTGTCGGTGGCGAGCCGCCCCGGGACCGGGAACAGCAGACGCATGATGGGGCTGAGGACGACGATTCCCGCGCGGGCGATCCAGGGGCCCAGCAGAGCTGCGGCCCAGATCAGGGAGATCACGAGTCCGCCCATGGCCGCGGTCGCCACCTGCCCGCCGAACGCGAACGCGGTGCTGGCCGAACCGAGTCCGACGGCCAGCAACACCAGGCCGGTGACCATGCGCCAGCGCGGTAGCTGGGTCGGTTCGGTGGAGGTCTCGCTCACGGCCTTGGCCGGCCGGATCCCGGAGATGCGTCGTGCCGCGAGCCAGGCGGAACCGACTGCGGTGAGGACCGTGAGGGCCAGGGCGCCGACGACGGGCAACGGTCCCAGAGCGAGCCCCAGCCCCTGGGGCAGGACGCCCTGCTCGGCCATGAAGCGGTGCAGCAGGGTGCCCAGCCCCAGCGACAGCAGACCGCCCAGGAACGAGGCCGGTACGGCGACCTTGAGTGTCTCGCGGACAATCACCCGGCGGACCTGCCGAGGGGTGGCACCGATGGCGCGCAGGACCGCGAGCTCGCGGGTCCGGTCCCGTACGGACATGTCCAGGAGACCCGTCACGATCATCAGCACCACCAGGAGGGCGACACCGCCGATCGACGCACACACGCCGATCAGGTCGAGTCGTGCCGCGGCCACCTCCGGGTTCTCGACGTCGCCACGGTCCGCGCCGGTCGCGACGACGAGACCGGGGGCGGCGGCCCGCAGCGACTGGGCAGACGTCTCCTTCGTGCCGAGCACGACCAGCGCGTCCGCGTGCTCAGGGTGGCCACCGAGGACCTGTGCCGTGCGCTGACCGAACCAGACGTCGTGGCCTGCGGCGGATCGGTCGGCCACGAGGCCGGTGACCCGGTAGGGCTCCGGCACCCTGCCGCCGACCTGGAGGCGGACGGTGTCACCGACGGCCCTGCCGCTGCCGGAGTCCACTGCGACCTCGTGTTCTGCCTGCGGAGCCCGGCCGGCGCGCAATTCGACAGCAGTGAGCGCGGTCGCAGCCCAGCCGCGGCCGGTCCGCACGGCCCCGTCGGCGGTGACCACCGGCAGAGAGACGTCCGCGACCACCTCGGTGACTCCTGGTACTGCGCGCGCCCGGTCCGCCACCGATACCGGTACCCGGGCCCGCTCCACCAGCGGCCTGGCATCGGTCTGGTCGTCCCGGACGGTCTCCACGCGCTGGCTCGCGGCGACGACGGCCACGGCGCGCTCATAGCGGTCGGCCGATCCGTGCGCCCGTAGTGCGGACTCCAGCAGGACCCCGAACGCGCCCGTCAACGCTGCCGCGCACAACAGTGCCGCCGCCACTCCGGCGGCGATCCCGCGCCTCACAGGGTGCCCCAACGAGCCAGGACGGCTGCGGCGGAGGGAGCTGTGAGCTCGTCGACGATGCTGCCGCCGCTCAGGAAAACGACGCTGTCGGCCCAGGCCGCCGCCGTCGGGTCGTGGGTGACCAGTACGACCGTCTGTCCCATCTGGTCGACCGCGTCACGCAGCAGTTTCAGGACGTGCTCGGCCGACTTCGGATCGAGCGCGGCCGTCGGCTCGTCGGCGAAGACGATCTCCGGGCGGGTGACAAGCGCTCGGGCGACCGCCACACGCTGCTGCTGGCCGCCGGACAAACGTGCTGGAAGCCGGTCCAGGTGGTCGGCCATCCCCACCCGGTGGACCACTTCGTCCAGCCAGCGCCTGTCCACCTGACGGTTCCCGAGGGACAGCGGGAGGGTGATGTTGCGCTCGACATCCATCGAGGGCATGAGGTTGTAGCCCTGGAAGACGAACCCGATCCGTTCACGGCGCAGCCGGGTCAACTCCGTCTCGCGGAGCCCGCCCATGTCCAGATCCCCGAGCCGTACCGTTCCGCTGCTGGGCCGGTCGAGGCCGGAGGCGCAGTGCAGGAGGGTGCTCTTGCCCGATCCGGACGGGCCCATGATCGCGGTGAGACTGCCCTTGCGGAACCCCCAGCTGACCCGGTCCAGCGCGGTCACCTCGCCGTAGGACTGGGAGACCTCCTCCAGTGACACGGCGAACGGCGTGGCCAGGGTCGTCGTCATCGGTTGCATGATGGGTCCTTCGGTTCCCTCGATCGGTCAGAACGGGTACCGAAAGTAATCGCGCAAGCCCAGCGGGCGGCAGCGGTCTCTCCCCCGAACCGGGGGTGTAGCGCGCTACACCTGCCAGGTGGAGCGCGCACTTATGACAAGGGAACCCCCGTGAAGTACGGTCTTGCTCCATGGACCTGAAGGCAAGAGCACTCCACAGCCTACGATCCACGAGGTATCTGCTGGGTGGACTCGCCACCGCTCTACCTTCGCTGGTTGGTTACGTTCTGTTGCCGCTCGTCTGCTTCTCGCTGATCTTCGCGCCGATCCTTCCGTGGGCGGTGCAGCCGTTGCGCGCCTTGGCCGATGTCGAACGCCGACGCGCCGAACGCGTTCTCGGCCGCCCCGTACGCCGGCCCTACCCGACGCCCGAAGGCAATGCCTACCAACGGACGCTCCAACTGCTGCGGTTCCCAAGTACCCGCAAGGACGTGGCATGGATGCTGGTTCACGGCGTCGTAGGGCTCGTCCTTCCCGTCCTCGTTCTGGGAGTGCTGCTCAGTCTGCTGCTGACGATCTCCATCCCGCTGTGGTGGTGGACCCTGCCCGGCGGAACCCTCACCCTCCTCGCGGCCCCCCTCACCACCTGGATGCAGGCGATCGTCCTGTCCGCGGTGTGTGCCTGGCTCTTCGCCGCCCTCTTCTTCTGGCTGGCCCCCGCCACGGTGAAGCTGGAGACACGGGTCGCGGAGATCATGCTCGGTACGTGGACCGGCGCCGGCCGGCGGATCGAGGAACTGACCACCTCGCGCGCGGGAGCCCTCCAGGCCCACGAGGCGGAACTCCGACGGATCGAACGCGACCTCCACGACGGCACCCAGGCGCAGCTCGTGGCGGTGGCCATGCGACTGGCCCTGGCCGAGCGCCGGTTCGACAAGGACCCTCAGAGTTCCAGGAGAATGGTGCTCGAGGCCAGGACCACCGTGGACGAAGCACTCGTCCAATTGCGCACCGTCATCCGTGGTATCCACCCGCCGATCCTCTCCGACCGGGGACTGAACGGAGCCATCCGCTCCCTGGCCGCGGGCCGGCCGATCCCCACTACCCTGGACCTGCCCGAGACCGACCGCCGTCCCCCCGCCGCCGTCGAGGCGGCCGCCTACTTCGTCGTCGCCGAGGCGCTGACCAACATCGCCCGGCACAGCGACGCGAGCCGTGCCCAGGTGTCGCTCCGGTACGACGGCCCCATGCTGCGCGTCGTCGTGCGGGACGACGGGTGCGGCGGGGCCGCAGCCGGCTCCGCCGGGGGCAGCGGACTTGCCGGGGTGCGCCGACGGGTCGCCGCCCTGGACGGTACGACGAGGATCGACAGCCCTGTCGGTTCCGGAACGACGATTGAGGTGGTGCTGCCGTGCGGATCGTGATCGCGGAGGACAACGTCCTTCTCCGCGAGGGCCTGATTCTGCTCCTGGAGGACGTCGGGCACGAGATCGTGGCCGTCGTGGGAAGCGGGCCCGAGATTGTCCCCGCCCTGCTGGAACACCGGCCGGACGTCGCCGTCCTGGACGTCCGGCTGCCGCCCGGATTCCGCGACGAGGGGCTGCGTGCCGCCATCGAGGCCCGGAAACTCATTCCCGACCTGCCGCTCCTGGTGCTCTCCCAGTACGTCGAGGAGAGCTACGCCGCTGAACTGCTCGGACAGGGCGCATCGGGGATCGGCTACCTGCTCAAGGACCGTGTGGGACATATCGAGGAATTCCAGGACGCGTTGGAGCGCGTCGCTGCGGGCGGAACGGCGCTGGACCCCGAGGTCGTCTCCCAGCTGATGAGCCGCCGGGACCCGCTCGACGCGCTGTCCCCCCGCGAACGGGAGGTCCTCGGGCTGATGGCGCAGGGCCTGGACAATCCCACGATCGCCACGACCCTGTTCATCACCGAGCGTTCCGTCAGCAAGCACATCGGCAGCATCCTCGCCAAGCTGAACCTGCCGCCGAGTGACAGCGGTCACCGCCGGGTCCTCGCGGTGCTTGCCTACCTGAACGCCTGACCCGCGTCCCGGACGGCCGTCCCGTACGGCCGTCCTGTACGGCGACGTATCCGTCACCGCATGGGTGGGGTGTAGCGGGCTACACCTCAGGTTCGGGGGGACGGTCCGATGTGCCGACCGGGGGCGCGGGGAGAAGGTGGACGACGTAAGAGATCCCACCCCTGCCGCCCATCGGGTCGCCGGGGCGCACAACAGGAGGAACCCCTGATGAAGCCCGTGCTCTGGCTGCTGCTCTTCGTCTCCACGGTGGCGGCGGTCTACGTCAGCACCTTCGCCCACTACACCGGCACCACGAGGGTCCTGGCCGGAGTCGGAACCGGCGTCTTCTTCGTCGGATCGGCGCTGGGGCTGTGGCTGACCAGCAGCAAGAAGTAACCCAGAGCGGCGAGAGCACCTGAGGAGGGGGTGTCCGGCACTGAGCCGGACACCCCCTCCTCACGTGTGACGCGGAAAACGGACACCCCCTCGGGTGGTGTAGTCCGCACCACTCCCGAACGGGGAGTCATCCCTGTCGTTCCGAAAAGACGCCGTTCATAGGCTCATTTGTACGGACACAGGTCCTTCCTTCCCTCGCCTCTATGGAGAAGCAACTGATGCGCTCGCTCACTCGAACCACGCGACGGCACACGGTAATCGCGGTATCTGCAGCCTGCCTGCTCGTTCCCCTGGCGGCCTGCACACCGGGCGACGGACCGCGACCGGCCGCTACCGCCACCTCGACTGTCGGAGCAGCCCCTTACGCTCCGAAGAACGACGGGAAGCGCGACGGACGATTGGACGAGCGGCTGGACCGCGCCACGATCCTGGAACTCCAGGAGGACATGAAGGGCAAGCGGCTGACGTCCAAAGAACTGACCCAGGCATACCTGGACCGGATCCATCGCCTCAACCCCCGCCTCAATGCCGTCGTCACCGTGAACCCAGACGCACTGGACCTTGCACGCAAGAGCGACGAGCTGCGCCGCACCGGTGAAGTGCGGGGACCGCTGGAAGGCATCCCCGTTCTCATCAAGGACAACATCGACACCGCAGACCGCCAGCCCACCACCGCCGGCTCCACGGCCCTGTTGCACTCGAGGCCGGCTCAGGACGCCTTCCTGGTGAAGAAACTGCGCGACGCGGGTGCGGTGATCCTGGGCAAGACCAACATGTCGGAATGGGCCAACTTCAGGTCCCCCGAGCAGACGGCAGGATGGAGTGCCACTGGCGGCCAGACCCGTAACCCCTACGTACTCGACCGGAGCCCCTGCGGATCGTCCAGCGGCTCCGCAGTCGCCGCCGCAGCCGCCCTGGCCGCTGTGACCATCGGCTCCGAGACCGACGGCTCCATCGTGTGCCCCGCGAGCGTCACCTCCACCGTCGGCATCAAGCCCACCCTCGGCATGGTCAGCCGCAGCGGCATGATCCCTATCACCAGCCGCCACGACACCGCCGGCCCGATCGCCCGCAACACGACGGACGCCGCCCTGGCGCTCTGGGCCATCCATGGATCGGACACCGCCGACACGGCTACCTCCGACGCCGACACTGCCCTCCCCTCCGACTACCGCGAGGTGCTCGACCCAAACGCCCTGCGCGGCAAGCGCATCGGCGTATGGCGCAAGGGACACATCGGCATCGACCCGGACGTGGACCGTACCTTCGACGCGGCTGTCCAGCGGCTCCGAGCGCTCGGCGCAACCGTCGTCGAGGGCGCGGACGTGGCCGACTCCAAAGACATGATGCAGAAGGACATGCTTCCCGCCGTGCTGACCGAGTTCAAGCACGACCTCAACGCCTACCTGGCCGCCACCCCAGGCCCCCACCCCAAGAACCTCACCGAACTCATCGCGTTCAACAAGCGGAACTCCACCGTCGAGATGCCGAAGTTCGGCCAGGAACTCTTCGAGATGGCCGACAAGACCGACGGAGATGTCAACGCTCCGGCCTACCGCCAGCACCGCAGCGCCGCGACTCGTCAGGCCCGTCAGGCCATCGACGGCGTTCTCGCCGACCACCGGCTCGATGCCATCGTCACCCCCACCGGAATCCCCGCTCCTACCGTCGAAGCGCTCGACCCCACCCCCTTCGAAAGCTCCACCCGCAACTCCGCAGTGGCCGGCTACCCCCACATCACTGTGCCCGTCGGCTACGCACGGGACACGCTGCCGCTGGGCGTCTCTTTCCTCGGAACGCGCTACAGCGACGCGAAGCTGCTCAGCTACGCGTACGCTTTCGAGAAGGCCAACCCGGTCCGCAAGGCACCCGCCTACCTCTCCACCCTGCCCAGCCGGTCTTAGGTCGTGTCCGGCGAATCAGGACGACTGGAAAATGCTGATCGTTCGTTGAGCGCTCATGGTGCAATGCTGCGCATGGCAACACTTCTCGACAAAGCCCAGATATTCCGATCTCTGCACGTACCGGGCACACCACTGGTCCTGCCCAACGCTTGGGACGCGGCGTCCGCCCGGATAGTGGCGCACGCTGGTGCTTCCGCGATCGCGACCACCAGCGCCGGGGTCGCGTGGTCCCTGGGTCACGGCGACGGCGATCATCTGACCCGCGGCCAGGTACTGGACGCGATCACACGGATCACGGCCGTCGTCGATGTGCCGGTCACCGCCGACATCGAGCGGGGCTACGCGACCGACCCGGCAGGCGTGGCCGAGACCGTACGCGGCGTCCTGGTGGCCGGAGCCGTGGGCATCAACCTGGAGGACACCCTGCGTCCCGTCGCCGAGCAGGCCGAACGGATCGCAGCCGCACGCAGGGCCGCGGACGAGACGGGCGTCCCGTTGTTCATCAACGCCCGCATCGACACGCACCGCCTGCCGCCCGGTGACCGTACAGCCTGGCTGGACGAGACGCTGGCACGCGCCCGCGCGTACGCGGCGGCCGGCGCGGACGGCATCTTCGTTCTTGGCACACTCGATACCGAGGAGGCCAGGACGCTCGTGGGCTCTCAGCACCTGCCGGTGAACCTCCTGGCCGGCCCCGGCGCACTGCCCGTTTCCGAGCTTGCCTCCGCCGGAGTTGCCCGGGTCAGCGCAGGATCTTCCATCGCCGAGGCGGCGTACGGACTGGTCCGGCAAGCAGCCCATGAACTACTGGAGAAGGGCACGACGACATCGTTGGAGGGCGGATTCGACTACGCAACCCTCAACGCCCTGGTCCTGGCCGAACCCGCACATTGAGGACACGGTCAGGAGCGGAGCCACAGTCGGATCGCCGCTACGGTGACCGTTCCGTGGAAGACATAGGCGCGTTTGTCGTAGCGCGTCGCCACCGCCCGAAAGCCCTTGAGTCTGTTGATCACCCTCTCGACCTCGATCGCGGCGCCCATAGGTACCGCGATCGAAGACTGGGGGCGACCGCTGGCTGAGCCGCGAGACAAGCGGTGGCCGATCTGATCCTTCTTCTCCGGGATGCTGTGAGGGATCTGACGTTTGCGCAGATAGACGCGTATACGGCAGCAGCTGTACGCCTTGTCGGACACGCCCTAGCACTCCAGCAGGATTTCGCAGTCCGACCTGCAGGTTTCGCTGGGCGGCTGGAGTGTAGCGGGCTGTGGAGTGGTCAGGGGCGGCTTCACGGAGGCCGCCCCTCGACCGTGCGACAACGCCGCAGGCAAGGACGGCGGGTGGGAATGCCCCCACGTGATCACCGAGCAGGATGCCTAGCAGCGGGAACTTGAGCTGGACGACCTCTTCGTGACATCGGACTTCGCTCTGCATGTGTGACTACGTGCGGGGGCTGCTCGCCCCGGTGGCCCGCAAGAACAGCTGGCAGCTGGCCGAGCAGGCAGGCCAGGCCACCCCCGACAGCCTGCACTCCGGGATCGCCGGTCGCACCGAGAACTGCCGGATCGGCGTGTTCGCCGGCTATGCCACCGACCGCGGCCGGGCCTTGGTCGACCGTGAGCTGTATCTCCCCAAGTCCTGGGCCGAGGACCGCGAACGCTGCCGCGCGGCCAAGGTCCCCGACGATCGGGAGTTCGCCACCAGGGGGGCACAGGCCCGGTGCAAGTGTTGCGTGCTCTCGGCTCGCCGCTGCCCGTCACCCGAGTCACCGCGGATTCCGCCTACGGACAGGAGAGCCGCTTCCGCCGGCTGCGGGAGCAGTCGGGCGTCGGCTACGTGCTGGCAGTGCCCAAGTCCCAGTCCACCATGGGGTGTCCCGCATCGAGGGTCTGTTCGCGCAGGCCCCGGTCGAGGCGTGGGAGAAGGTCTCATGCGGCAACGGCGCGAAGGGACCTCGCGCCTACCACTGGGTGGCGGTGCGACTGCCGACTTCGACCACCAGGGCAAGGTCCCTCACCGGATGCGGTGGGCGCTGGCCCGTCGCAATGTCCGCAAGCCCGACGAGATCGCCTACTACCTTGCCCACGCCCCTTGGGAGACCACCGCCCAGAAGCCGGTGCGGATCGCCGGGACGCGCTGGGCGATCGAGGAGTTCTTCCAGGCCGCGAAGAACGAGTGCGGTCTGGATCAGTACGAAGTCCGTCGTTACCCGGGTTGGTACCGGCACATCACCCCGGCGATACTCGCGCACGCCTTCCTGGCAGCCACGGCACACCGGGCCCGGGAAAAGGGGGCGCAACCGGTGAGGCAGCCGGGGTCATCGAGCTCACAGTGACGGAGGCTCCGCGACTCCTGGCAGCGTATCGTCCCCGGCCCCGCACCTGCGTGGCCGTCAAGGCCGCCACCACGCGGTGAGCTGGTCGCAGTGGCGCCGACGACGCCAAGCAGTCGCCCGCCGCTGTCATTACCTGCGGCGTTGTCGCAAGGTCAGGGGCGGCCTCCGTGAAGCCGCCCCTGACCACTCCACAGCCCGCTACACTCCAGCCGCCCGGCGAAACCTACAGGTCGGACTGCGAACTCCTGCTCCGGATACGCGGCGAGTTTCTCCGGGCAGCGCGACGAAAAACGGCACCGCGACTCACTCGGGCCGCGAGAGGCCAGAGCCCGCACACCGCCGTCCCGCCACGACTGGTGCCACTGGTGGGCCGACTTCCGGCTCACCCGCAGACGCTGCGCCACTTCCGACGGCTTGATCCTCTGCTCGAACGGCCCGGCCGCCTGCATCCGCGCCGTCTCCCGGCGCAGCCGTCCCGCGGCGGTCAGCCTGAAATCCGCATAGCTCACATACCTGCCGATACAGCCATCACACCGAGCCCATCAGGGACTTCGGGAAAGTTCACCCTGATGAGCCGAAGCCAGTAACGCCAGACGTATCCGTCAATGGATATCCCGGCATACGAAGTGCACCTGCCCGACAAGCACCACTTCGGCATCCCGGACTCGGCCCAGACCAGAGCCCCTTCGGTATCCAGCGACTCAAAATCCCCTGGCCCAGTCGCGACAGCTTCCCCTCCAGGTGATGCCATGAACTCTGCTCGGCACCCCTGCCCCGATCGCTGACCCGAACCCACGAATGCGCAGGTCAGCGATCCAGCGCACCTTCGGTGCGCGCCGGGGGCGTGGTAAATCCCGTGGCGCGCTGGGGATGCTTCTGCTGCGCCTGACTTGGTGCTGGTGCTGGTGCTGGTGCTGGTTCGGGATCGTGGCGCTCAGGGCCGTCCACCGGAGGCACGGCCGGCCTCCGGGCCGGGAGTACGTCAGGCAGCCATACGGGCACCACGGCCGAAACCCTGGAGCCGTCCGTTGTCCGGATACGGCAATTACCAGTGACCTCCGACTGCCGGTCGCTCTCCTTGCCTGCTTCATCGCGGCTGGAAGAAACTGGCGCATGTCGGTGGGCGACGGCGGGGAGACGAGCGATGACCACGATAAGAAGCGGCACCATTAAGGGAGAGGACGGACCGCCGCCGAGGGCGGGCGGGAATCGGTCGGTGGGTGCGGCGCTGATCGTTCTGTCCCTGATCGCCGCGCTGAGCTGCCATGCCATCTTCACCGTCTGGCTGCCCGCTGATCGCGCCCTGTACCGGGAGTACAAGCAGGCCGAGGCGTGTCCCACCCGCAGAGTGATACCGACGGCAGAAGACTGCCTGCGGGAGGTCACCTTCACGGTCGAGGGCGCCGAGAAGCACCCCAAGCACCTGCGGGCGACCCTGCTCGGCCCGGAGCCCTTCCCGAGGATGGTCGTGCCGTTCGGCGACCGGGGACCGACGCTGAGCGGGCTTGAGAGGGGGGACCGGGTCACCGGTACCGTGTGGCGCGGCGTCGTCGTGGTGCTCGCCGAGGGGGACGTACGACAGAATTCCGCCGACGCGCCTCGCGATGAACCGCAGATGACAGCAGCCTTCGGCACGTTCGCGGGGCTGCTGGCCGCATTGGCGCTGATGTTCGGTGCGGTGCGTCTGGTCAGGCCGCGCGACCCCGGATTCTTCACCTGGCAGCCGTACGGCAAATGGATGCTCATCGTCACGGGGGCCGGCTGCGCCGTCGTGGGTCTGTCCACCGTTTGGACGGGCCTTCCGTGGTTGCTCGTACCCACGGTCTGCGGGACGGCCGTCGCGGCTACGGCGTGGTTCCTTCACCGGGACCTGCGGCTCGGACGGGTCGGTCGGTAGAACAGTCCGGCGTTGTTGGTTGTGCATTGCGAAAGCGCGCGCAGAGGCGTGGTAGGCCCCGTGGTGTGCGCCGGGGATGCTTCTGTCTGCCCCTGACGTGGGCCGGTGCTGGTTCGGGATTGCGGTGGGGTTCGTTTCGGTCGAAACCGATTGCTCTGTGATTTTGGTGAACTCGCAGGTCAGCGTGGTGCTGGGGGTCGTCCACGGGAACCGTGGAGTGTTGCTGAGAGCACGTGCGTCAGAATTCCTGATTCACCCTGGCACTCCTGGAACGGCGTACTACTCGTCCGTTGAGGGAGGGATCGGGAAGTGGACGTACTGTACAAACGCTGCGAAGCGGACCAACCGCCGTGATCACCACCGCGTTCCAGGGCCACTACCGCCGCATCGTCGACATGTCCCAGACCTGAACCACTTGTGTGGGGTCTCAAAACTCGCGGCACAATCTCACGACCTTGGCATCGAACCTGGCAGCGAACAGAGAAGCCGCAGCTATTGCCGGGACCCGGACCGGCGAGTCCGGCCACGGGCACCAGGCGGCCGGGCCGGGAGAAACCGCGGCCGTCGACGGCACCGGCCGCCGTTGCACACGTACGGGTGCTCAACCACGCGCGCCCCTCGTCAGGAACTCGTAGCCTTGGTCCATGGCGGAAGCCACATCCGACAGCGGGCCGGACAACACCCACCACAAGGGAGACGCCGCCGGGCGAACCTCTTCCGGCGGATCGGCGCCCGCACCGCCCACTGCCGAGAACGGCGCCGGAGACATCCGACTCCCCACATGGGCCAAGGCCCTCGGCTGGTTCGGTGTCGCCGGGCTGATCTACCTGCTGATCTGTGCCGTGAGCATCATCAGTCGCGGTTTCGCGGGGCTGGGCAGCGACGCTGCGCACGCCATGTTCGCCTTCGCCGTAAACCCGTGGGTCGGGCTGAGCGTCGGCGTTCTCGGTACGGTCCTCATCCAGTCGTCGACCACGACGACGGCCATCGCAGTCACCGCCGTGGGGTCGGGTGTGCTGCCCATCCAGGGTGCAATCCCTATCATTCTGGGTGCGAACGTCGGCACCACCGTGACGACGAGCCTGGTCGCGCTCACCTTCATCGGCGACCGCGCGAAGTTCCGCAGGGCGCTGGGCGCCTCGACCGTCCACGACTTCTACAACTGGCTCGCGCTGCTGATCTTCTTTCCCATCGAGCTGATCTGGCATCCGCTGCAGCACATCAGTGGGGCGTTGACCCATGCGCTGTACGGCACCGACTGGCTGCCGAACCCGGCCCACTTCAACTTCATCCGGGCAGCCACAGGGCCGGTGGAACACGCGGTGATCCACGTGACCTCTCACATCAGCAGCACACTCGGCCCGCTGTTCACCATCGTGATCGGCGCCGCGCTGATCCTGGTCGCCGTCCGCTACCTGGGAAAGCTGCTCAAACTGCTGATGGTCGGCAGGGCTCGCGACGTCCTGATCAAGGCCGTCGGCCGCAACCCCTACCTGGCCATGGCGTCAGGCATGGGGGTGACCGTCGTCACCCAGTCCTCGACCATCACCACGTCCGTGCTGGTCCCCTTTGCCGGTACAGGCATCCTCACACCGGCGCAGGTGTATCCCGTCGTCGTCGGCTCCAACCTCGGCACCACGTTCACAGTGGTCTTCGCGGCGTTCGCGGGCGTCGGGCAGGACGCGAAGATCGGACTGCAGGCAGCCTTCGTGCATCTGGTCTACAACCTCTTCGCGATCGTCGGGATCTACGTGATTCCGCTGCTGCGCCCCCTGCCGCTGTTCTGCGCCGAGAACCTCGCACTCATCGCTTCCAAACACCGCTGGGTCCTTGCCGTCTACCTCGGCGCCGTCTTCATCGCACTGCCTGCCCTGGTCATCGTGCTGGTGGGCGTGGTCTGAGCACGGCGTCCACGGCGTCCGCCGACGGGACACGTCAGAGCTCGGTGCCTCAGGGTGACCCGCCCTCCCGGACGAGCAGCCTGCGCCCCCACCCGGTCCGGACCGCTTCCCGCCCGCCGGGCCGACGATCGCTACACCCTCGCCCCGGCACGAAATGCCGTGGGCGGCGACCGGCGAGGAGCCGGAACGGACCGCCACGCCCGAGGGCGGGGGCACGCAACCGCACCGGCCGCCGCCGGCGGTTCCGGCTCGCCAACCTCGTCTCCACGACCGGCTCCGAGATGGCCCCGCTCGCGCTGGCCTACGCTGTGACCGGGCCGGGCGGCGGAGCAGGCTCCCTCGGTGTCGTCCTGGCCACGAACTCCGTGCCGGCCACCGTCGTCATCCCGGAGGGCGGGGTGCTCGCGGACGGTTCTCGCGCATCCGGAACCTGTTCCTCAGCAACCTCCTGGTCGCGCTCGCGCAAGGAGTCCTCGGTGGCCACGCATCACGCCACAACCGCCTCAGTCGCCGCGAGCGGTTTCGTGTCCGGAGACGCCGCGGCCTTCACGGCACCGGCCGCGGTGGGCGTGTGCCGTCGCCGGCCGCGGCAATGTGGCCGTCCAGGGGCAGGTCCATGCTGTAGATCAGTTTCCGCATGCCCCAGCCTTCCGTCCGTGAGTGTCGGTGCGTCCGCATTCGGGAGGGTCCTGGAGCACGGGCCCGCCTCGCGGGACGACGGGAGAAGTTGCCGACGCACCTGCCGGGACGTGGGCGACGCGATCAACGCCGGAGACGACGGGGAAGGCGAGGGCGCGGGGGAGCGCCCCCCTCCACACCCTATTGACCAGGTGCACAGCCGGATTCCGCCCGGTCCGTCGGATGGAAAGCAACCCGTGCCCGGCTCCGCAGGTGCGGCCCTTGAGCAGGCGGGGCGGCAGCCGGGCGGTCCCGGTGTCCCAGAACACGGCCCTCAGCACGTAGTCGGCGCGATCGGCGGCGCACCTTCGGCCGCGTCGTCTGGCTGACGGATCGCCTTGCCTGGCGGGGGAGTTGACCGGAGGTCGAGTAGACGGCCGCACTGGCTGAACGCTCCGCCCGGCACCGCGTGCGCGCCCCCGCGTATCGGGGAGCGCTCCTGGCGAGCAGTGGTCCCCGGCGCTGACTTGGATGCTGCTGGCAGAGTCGGCTCGGACCGGAGGAGGGACACGAGTGGACGCTGGCACAGGCTGGTTACCAGTGCGCGGGGCCGTCCGGAGAGCTTCAGCACGGGATACCGGAACCGGATGAGCATCGCCGGACGCCGTGCACCGGAGCGGCCGGACGAGCACGTCCTGGTCTCCGGTACCACACTGCGCTTCGCCGTACTCGTGGTGCTGATCCTGGTGAGCAGCGCCTGGATGAGCCTCCTGCTCCTCGCCGCGGGACACACCCCGTCCGGCAGCACACCGATCGGGGGCCCCAGCGGATGCGAGCTTGCCGCGGGGGGAGACCCCGGCCGGATCGGTGGTCCCGTCCCCCAGGAGGACACCAGCGCCTATCGCACCTGCATCGACAAGGTCTCCTCCCTCTCGGACCCTTCCCCGTGGCTGTCCGTGGTGTGGCCGCTCCTCGTCGTGGCAGTGGCCGCCGTACTCATGTGGGTGATACCCGCGTGGAAGGCACGACGAAGCCGGGTCGTCCCGCTGGAGACGGTCGATCCCGAGGGGGAGATCCACGCGGTTCTGCGTCAACTCGCCACGGTGGCCGGACTTGACCGCCTGCCGCGCGTGATCGTCGACCCTGCGGCGGTGTCAGGCAGTGCGGTGGTCTTCGGCAGCAACCGCCGGCCGACCATCCGCCTGCACGGCGGGCTCCTCGTCCGCCGGCACACCGACCCGGAACGCTTCCGAGCCGTGGTCCTCCACGAGTACGCCCACATCCGCAACGGTGACATCACTCTCACCTACCTCACCGTGGCCTTGTGGAGAGCGTTCCTCGGCCTAGTGCTGCTGCCCTACCTCGCGGTCCTCCTCACCCTCACAGTATGGGCGGCGCTGTTCTTCATCGGAGTGCGTGCGCCCTTGGACCCCGAAGTGATGCGAGGGCTCGGCGGCAACTTCCCCATCGTCCTGGTGAAGCTGCTCGCCACACCGGCGATCCTCGCGGTACTGGTCCATCTCTCGCGCGCGGATGTCCTGCGCACCCGGGAGACGTACGCCGGCCTCGCTGCGGTCCGCTGGGGGGCCGACCCGCGCATCTGGGCCGGCGCGGCCCACCTCGCTACGTCCGACAGCGGGTCCCGGCGATCTCGCCGCGCGTTGCTGACCTTCCGGGAGGCATGGCGCACCCACCCACGGGACGAGCTGCGGCAGGAGTCTTTGTCCGATCCCACCCCGCTCTACGCCGCCAGGGCCCTGCCGATGTTCCTCACCGGTGTCCTCGCCCCACTTCTCGACTTCCAACTGTCGCTGTACGGTGCGGCGTTCCACCTCAGGTGGCTTGGCAACGGCGCATGGGCCCTGCCGGCGGTGCTCGTCGCAGGCGTCGCCGGGACTGCGCTGTGGCGGGCGGCGGTCGACGCCGTCTTCACCGGGCGGCGACCGCACTCGGGGGCACGGGCCGGGCTGTGGCTCGGGACAGGCATGGCCGCCGGCGAACTGGCCGGGCACCGGGCAGGGCTGGACTCACTGCTTTTCGCCTTTACCCCGACACTGCTGCTACCGGTCTGCGCAGGCGCGTTCTTCGGCTGGTGGACCACCCAGTGCGCCCGTTTGTGGTCCAGAACGTGGCCGGGAACCACCCTCCGCCCCGTGCTGATCCTAGGAGCTCTCGTCGGGAGCGTCCTCCTTTCCGCCTGGTTCGCCTGGTGGCAGGGGTACGGAGTGACGTTCGTCGACGACCTGCCTCAATCGGCGCTGGAGATGCGGGAGTCGCTGACGAACGGGGCGGCCCCCGCCGAGGTCGCACAACAGGACGGCATCATCACAGCGATATCCACGCTGTGGCCACCGATGACCTCGTTCACGACCTGGCCGCTCACCCTGGTGTCGGTCGCGCTGCTGTGGCTGACACCGCTCGCGGCCTGGGCGGTTCGCTTCGCCGGGACTCAGCAGTTCGACCGAAGCGTTGGCGCGGCGACACGGAACTGCGGCAACTGGGGGAATGGGCATGGGGAACGAAGAGGTCGCGCCAGTCGCGTGAGCGGTAGCCGGAGCCGTTGTCGGTCAGTACGCGTTCGACGGCGATCCCTCAGGAGGTGAAGAACGCCTGGGCCCTGGTCCAGGACGCGCCGGCGGTCTCCTTCTTCTCGTCGGTGAGGATCTCGCTGTGGGTGAGGCGGGAGTGGTTGTGGACGGCGGTGTGGAGGTAGCTGTAGCCGACGTTCTTGGGGCCTGCTTGTCCGGCCGAGGGCTTTGTGGCCGCCGCTGTCGGGGATGTTGCCGCGTTTCTTGATGTCGACATGCGCCAGTTCGCCACGGCTGTCTCGCTCGTAGCGGCGGAGGACCCGGTCCGTGTACCGGTCCAGATACGTGAGGCGGGCAAGCCGGTAGCGGGTCAGGACGCGGTGGACGGTGGCGGGCGCCAGTCGCAGCAGGTGGGCGATGCGGGCCGGACCCCACCGCCGCAGAACGACCTTGGTGATCCGTCGCTCGGTGCGGGTGGGGGTCTGGCGCGGGCTGCGGTGCGGGGGTCTGGCGCGGGCTGCGGTGCGGGCGACTCGAACGGTCGGTCATGCCGGCCTCACGGAGGAGACGGTATCGGTACGCCCAGCGTTGGGCCATGGTCGGGGAGACCCGGAAGTGTTCGGCGGCCCGGCGCAGAGGCCGGCCGTCCTCTACCACGCAGACGGCCGGTCTCGGTCAGGGGTGCATTACGGTGGGGCACGAGGGCCTTTCGGTCGGTGTAGACGTCGCAATCCACACCGAACCCGGAAGGCCCTCACCTGTTCTAGATCCCTCAGCCGAGATCTCACTCACCCCGTCCACAACCTCCCGGGACAGAACACCTAGGGCACTACGACAGTCAGCGATGTGCTGGTCAGTTGGAAACCGAGCTTCTCGTAAACGCGGCGGGCCGGATTCGCATCGCTCACGACGAGCGAGACATCGGCCAGCCCGTCGGCCGCGGCATCGCTCAGCACTCGACGCAGCAGATTGGCGCCAAGGCCCGCGTAGAGCGCTTCGGGTCGGCGGAACACGTCCGCGATCCACGGCAGGCCGTCGCGATCGGTGAGGATCGCCCCGGCGACCACGCGGTTCGTCTCGTCCACCACCAAGGCGCTGCACGGAAGCACCGGCCCGAGGACGGATCCCGCCAGCATCGGCGCCAGTCTCTCGTTGAGCGCTTCTTCGTCGCTGCCGGAGTGATGGTCGGGATGGTCGGCATGAAAGGCGGCTCGCCACGCCGGGAACACCGCATCGGCATCGAGCTTGCAAGGGACTGCCCGAAGTCCGTTGCCCAGGACTCGTGATGACCAGTCGCCCGGTGGCGGACATGCGACCAGGTCTCTCCGCATTTCATGGGCATGTCGCATCACCCGGGCTCCACGGCCCAGCAGTTGCTCGCCGAGCTCCACGGATCCCGAGACCGCCCATCCGGACATGCCGGCGATGATGGTGTCCACGGGGTAGGGGCCGACCACTTCGGCCAGGTCTGCCCATGGGTGCCCTTCCCGAACACCCTCCAGATAAGTCAGTACCGGCACACCCTGCCCGTTGGTCAGGGTCTGGCGCTGCTCGTCGTTCTCAGTCAATTTCATCCTTGATAGATCACTTGTGCCTCAGCGCAGGCATTCTGCAGTTCCGCATCCGGTGTCACAACTGAATTTCCACAGTTCAGGATGTTTCATACGGCGGCTCGACGGTTGCCGACCCATGTGCACCGGCCCTCGGTCACAGGAGGTCGGCGGCTGGCCGTGCCCGGGTATCGGACCGACTGGCGCGCTGCCTCCTGACGGATCCTCCCGTCGCGGTGGCGGAGGGCAAGTGTGAGCCAAGACTCGCCGAGCCGAGTCAGGTCTGCGGGCAGGGAGGCGGAGTGCTCCCACCCCGGCAGGAACTGCGGGCGGTAGCAGACCACCTCACGCACTGCTGCGTCCAGCGCGAGCCTGTCACCGGGGTTGGCGACATCAAGCGTGCTAGGAAGCGGCACACCTCCCGCGAGCCGCGTCGCTGCCGGGCATTGTCCACCGAGCGGAACCCACGATGCTCTGCATCCAGTGGCGGCGCACGGCATCGAGTGGACGCCACCGTGGTGCGCACCATCCGACGATACCCGGCACCCTCGCGCGTCCGGTGTACCGCACCCGATGTCCCGCGCGGCACCCGGTGCGCGTACTGCCGACCGACCCCTTGACCTGAAGCGTGATTGAGGTCTTAGCGTGCCGCCTACTTGACACCTAACGATGGGAAACATGCCTGTGATCCTCGTGACCGGAGCCACCGGAAACATTGGCAATGCCCTGCTGAAGGAGTTGCACGCACACGGTGTCGGGCCATTGAGAGGGCTCACGCGTGATGCCGCACGGGCCGTCTTCCCCGACGGGGTCGAGGCCGTGCAAGGCGACTTCGTGGAACCGGCTTCGTTGAAGCCCGCATTGGAAGGGGTGCGCTCGTTGTTTCTCGTGTCGCGTCTGGGCTCAGACGCCGGCATACTCGAAGCCGCCCGGCAGGCGGGTGCGGATCACGTGGTGCTGGTGTCGTCCATCACCGTCCAGACCCACCCGCACCTCGGCCCCGCCCGTGAGAACCTGGCGGTGGAGCAACTGCTCAAGGCAAGCGGCATGGCCTGGACGATCCTACGTCCGACACAGTTCGCCTCGAACGCTCTGATGTGGGCGGCTTCCATCCGTGGCCACGAGACCATCCGTGCTCCGTACGCCGAGACCGCGCTCCCGACCATCCACCCCGCGGACATCGCGTCGGTGGCTCGGGTGGCTCTGACCGAACCCGGCCACCAGGGACGCACGTATGCCTTGACCGGTCCAGAGGCGGTGACCGCCCGACAACAGGTCGAGGCCATCGCAGCAGCACTGGGTCGGGACGTTCCCTTCGCCGAGATCAGCCGCCGGCAGGCTCGCGCGCAGATGGCCGCGGTCTTCGGGACCGAGGCCGCGGACGCGGTGCTCGACGTCACGGGTGGAGACGTGAACGATGAGCTGCTGATGGTGCGCGACACGGTTTCACAGATCACTGGAACGCCGGCCCGCCCGTTCCAGCAGTGGGCTTCAGAGAACGCCAGTGCCTTCCGATGAATCACCCGGGCTCGAGTACGCCCATCCGTACTCAGGTGCGCACTTACTTTCAGGAGTACGCCGACAACCCCGACAGCGACGTCCTCTTCCGTGACCAGGAGGCGCGGCGCCCCGTGTGCAAACGGTGCGCGCAGAAGCTGACCGATCAGCGTTGGGCGGAGACCACCGTGCGCGGCGGCGCATGGTCGGCCGGGAACCCGTCCGGGCGCGGCACCTGTCACGTCGACGACGTCGCCCGCGAGGAGGCCGCCGCCAAATCCTTCTGTCTCCGGGCTGCCGCGCCGCCGGAGCCGGACGACGACCCGGAGGAGGAGAGGGGCCGCGGCTGGTTCCGCCGACGGCCCTGGCGAAGGGGCGCGCGAAACTGCGGCCGCGAGCCTGGGCACGAAAGTTGTCGTTGACCTCCTATCCCGACCCGGCTCTTCTTGAAGCACTCAGCACGATATCTGTCGCCGAATTCGCATCGTTGTTGACGTGTTCCGTGCTTCTCGCAGGCACGTTGTCGCGGCGTCCCAGCCCGCGGGGCGGGCAGGTCAGGACTGCGTGGTCCGGAACGCGAGATACCGGCTGAAGGCTTCGTGGCTGTCGGGGGTGAAACGCCACTCCAGCAGGGCCGACTGCAGCTCCGGCTCGGTCAGCCAGCCATGCCAGGCGACCTCATCAGGATCGACGGCCACCGTGTCCGGTACCACGGCTTCGTGCACGCCGAGCCAGTGGGGGCTCAAGCCGCTGCGATTGAGGAACGTGAACAGCAAGCGCGGCAGTACACGAATGCCCAGCTCTTCGGCCAGCTCCCGCGCGGCGGCCTGTTCATAGGACTCACCGACATCCACGGCGCCACCGACCACGACCTCGTAGAGCCCGGGGAAGCGCGACAGCTGCTCCGACCGCCGGTGAACGAGGATCCGCCCACGCTCACCACGACACACCGTCACGGCGACCCGGTGCAGCCAACCCTCCTGGATGGCCTGTCGACGGCTGACCGCCATCCCCAGCACACGATCTTGGTCGTCGACACGCTCCACCAGTTCGTCCACGACGCACACCCTGGCAGAGTCCACTGACAACGCCGCTTCTCGGAGCCTCATGGAGGCCGACCCAGGAGAACCTGCGCCAGGAGGCCGAACGCGGATGACCACAGTTGTCGTGCAACGACACCTTTCGTGCTCAGGCTCAGGCCTTGACCGAGGGCGCCTGTGCGCGGGAGTGACTTCGTTCACGAAGAGCATCCCACCCGGTCAGCCAACGTGACAGTGCACGACGACGACATGACGGATCTCTGGGACAGGCGTTCAGGTCCGAGCTGCGAAGGGCTCCGAGACGTGATCGTGGAGCTGTTGAGAGCCGACCCCGGATTCGCCGCGTTCGCGGCGGACAACCCGCGGATGGATCCGCCCGGGCATGGAGGCCCCCCGCCCCGCAGCCGGTAGACGCTTGCCATCGTCGGGTTGCGTCTCCTGCGCTTGCCGGTAGGGATGATCAAGCCGGGCTGGATCTGCTCGACCGACTTGCCTACGGGGACCTCAACGTACGAGTTCACCGATTCCAAGGCGGTGCCACAGCACTTGCGCCGACGAGCAGGGCGGCCGCCCTGGAAAGGACGGCCGGACTACTTGCATTTTTCCACACATTCCGGTCAGTATGTTCCATCCGCAAGGCACGCCAGCCGGCAGTTGATGTGCGGGCACTCCCCAGGAATGGGCTCCCGGATCGCCCCGAGGTGGATCAGTGGGGCCGGGCCGTGCCTGGTGCCGGCAGGGCCACCTGGGGGAGGCGGGGGTCGGGTTCGGAGGGGATGATGTCGGTGGTTTCCACCAGCCAGCGGAGCACTGCGTCGTGCAGGCGCCGCTCGATGTCCGCGTAGGCGGGGTTGCCTGCGAGGTTGGTCCGCTCGCGCGGGTCGTTCGTGCGGTCGTACAGCTCGGGCTGCTCGTAGAGCCGCCATACGTACGTCCAGTCCCTGTCCCGTACCGCGACCGCCTTGCCGACCAGCTCGGGCTGTTCGTGCTGGAGGGCCCCCTTCAGGTCGTAGGGGAAGCCGGGGCGTTCCATCTGCGGTTCCTCCTCCACCGTGAAGCCGCCTTCGGTGAAGGCGTACGTGCGGTGCGCGGTGTCCGGGTCGCGCAGCAGCGGGGTGAGGCTGCGGCCGAAGTGGCGGTGGGGGGCCTCGATTCCGGCCAGTTCCAGGACGGTCGGCAGGACGTCGATCATCTCCACCATCGCGTCGCTGACCTGGCCGCCGGTGAATCCCGGGCCGCTGATGATCAGCGGGTCGCGGGTGATGCAGTCGTGCATCGCAGAGGGCCACTTCTCGATCAGGCCGTAGTCGCCGAGGTATTCGCCGTGGTCGGTGAAGAAGAGGGTCACGGTGTCGTCGGCCGCGCCCGCCGCCTCGACCGCCCGCGTCACCCGGCCGAGCTGGTCGTCGAGGCGGGCGATCATGCCGTAATACGTGGCCACCACCTCGCGCCACTGTTCCGGGGTGACCTCGCCGATGCCGTAGCGGTCGCGGATCGCCTGCATGAAGCGGGGTTCGCCGGAGGGGTCGCCGGGAGCGGAGGGGGCGGGCACCGTTGCCCGGTCGAACCGGGAGAACCAGGGCTCCTCGACCTGGAACGGGCAGTGCGGGGCCACAAGCGGCACGAACAGCACCCAGGGGCGCTCGGGAGGATGCGCGAGCCACTGTTCGGCGGTGCGTACAGCGGCCTCGTCCGGGTCGATCCGGCCGTCGTCGGGCACCTGCCCCCGGTAGAACAGCCGGGACCAGACGCCGTCCGGGTAGTCCCCCTTGTATCCGACGGTCGGCGGGATGGAGAAGCCGTATTCGTGGACGCTCTGCTCGGTGACGCCGGGTGCGAAGGTGTCGCCCCGGGCGCCCGCCCAGGTGACGTGGTAGCCGGCCTCTTTGAGGAGCCGGAGCAGGTTCGGCTCGTGCTCCTTGAGGAGGTTGGTCAGGGACCGGTGACCGGCGGTGTGCGGGTACCAGCCGGTGAGGATCGATGCGCGGCTGGGGGAGCACACCGGGTGCTGGACGAAGGCGTTGGTGAAGCGGGTGCCGTGGGCAGCGAGCGCGTCGATGTGCGGGGTGTCGATGTGCTCGATGGCATCGGCACGCAGCTGGTCGGGCATGAAAACCACGAAATTGGGGTGGGAGGTCATGGTGGGTCCTTTCACAGGGTCGCGGCCGTCGCCGAGCGGCGGTCGAGTGCCGCCTGGACCGCGGCGGCGTCGCGCGGGTAGGTGCGGTAGAGCAGGGTGATCAGAAGGGCGCCGATCGAAGTCAGTACGACGACGAACCAGAGGAAGGCGGTCCGGAGGCCGAAGGCGTCACCGATGAAGCCCACGCAGAGTGTGGTGACGGCCCAGCCGGCGGCCTCGACCGAGAGCATCAGGGCGAAGGCGGCACTGCGCAGTTCCGGCAGGACGGCCGCCATCATCAGTGGCCTGTTGATGCCGGGCAGGGCGCTCTGCACAGCGGCGACGAGCGCGAACAGGAGGAAGTAGACGGCTGGTGACGACCACGCGATCTGGGTGGTGACTGCCGCCATGGCGACGTACGCGAAGAGCACGCACTGCATCACCCGGATGCGTCCGGTGCGCGGGTTGCGCCGGTGCAGCCGGTCGGTGACGACGCCGCCGAGCAGGGTTCCCGCGATGTATGCGACGGCGACCGGGAGAGTGATGGTGGAGGCTGCGGCGTTGCTGAAACCCCTCTCCTCCACCAGGAACGTCACACCGAAGGCCAATAGCACGAACTGGCCGGTGAACAGGCGCTGGCCGCAGATGACGAGTAGCGTGCGGTTGCGCAGCAGTTCCCGGATCCGCGCCCAGGTCAGGTCGCGCTCGCGTACCGACGGGTGAGTGTTGGCGCCGAGCTGGGGTTCGGCGGCGCCGACGCCGGGGTCCCGCAGGAAGAGCAGGACCAGGGTGCCTGCGACGACCTGCAGGGCGCCCGCGGCGAAGAAGCCGTAGCGCCAGCCGTCCTCGGTGTCCGCGAGTTGGCCGAGCAGGGGGCCGGACACACCCACGCCGATCGCCGCCAGGCCGTAGAGGTAGGAGGAGGCCCGGCCGCGTGTGCCGTCGTCGAAGAGGTCGGCGAGCAGGCCGTTGGCCAGCGGACCGCCGCCCGCGACACCGGCTGCGGCGATGGTGAAGAGGAGCAGCAACTGGACGTAGTTCTGGGCGAGTCCACAGGCCATGGTCCAGACGCCCCACAGGCCGCTGCACACGGCGAGGACCGTCTTGCGGGGGTAGCGCTGGGCCACCAGGACCCATAGGGGGCCGAGGAACACGGCCACGAGCTTGCTGACGGAGGTGAGGGCGCCGAGCGCGGCCAGGGGCAGGCCGAGGGCGGTCCGCAGGGCGGGGAAAAGCACCGAGACAACGCTCGATTCGCCGTTGTCCACGCTCAACAGGCCGCCCAACAGGGAAACTTGCCGCCAGCGGCCGGGTGCCGGGCGGTCCGTGTCGGCCGGGATCGAGGGAGAAGGAGAGAGCGAGTCTGCTTCGGTCGGCATCGTGTGACTCCTTTGTCGGTGCCGGGCGAGGTCCGGGATTCCGGGTGGAGGGGTCAGCCGACCTGGTCGGTGGTCTGCGTGTGGGCCTGTTCTGCGGTCCGGACGTGGGTCTGGTCGCGGGTCTGCAACAGGTGCGCCCACCGTTGGAGGAGACCGGCGGTCCGGGGGCGGTCCGGGGCGTGCCAGGAGACGGGCACGTTCAGGGTCGTGAGGCGGGCTTCGAGATCCTCGGCGAGGTGCTCGCGCCCGGTGTCGCGCAGATGGCGGGCGTAGCGGACGGGGTCGGTGTAGTAGGTCGGGCCGGTCTGAAGGGTGACCTGCATGGGGTCGGGCAGGGAGCCGGGGCGGCCGGCGTAGGCGTGCCACCAATCGGCGAGGTGTGCCCGCATCCGCGCCGCGAGGTCCGGCTCCTCTGCCATCAGGTCCCGTGTCAGGTAGGGGTCTTCCGTGACGTGGAAGAGCTGTTCCCACTCGGCTCGGAACGCGCCGGGGTGGTAGGTGCGGATGTAGAGGTGGTCACGGGTGCGGACCGCGCGCTGGTAGGTGTGGGCGCCGTGGCCCAGGACGAGGTGGTCGCGGGACTCGATGGTCTCGCCGTGGACGGCCGCCGCGAACGACTCGCCCTGCCACCCCGCCGGTATGTCCATACCGAGCAGGTCGCAGAGGGTGGGCGCGAGGTCGATGTTGTAGAGGAGGGCGTCGTTGCGGCGGGCCGTGTCGGACAGCCGGTTGGTGACGCCGGGCCAGTACACGACCAGTGGCAGCCGGTGGGTGGGCTCGTTGGCGAGGCCGTGCTCCGCGTACGAGCCCTGCTCGCCGAAGGACTCGCCGTGGTCGGCGCTGACGATGACGGCGGTGTCCTCTGCGATGCCCAGTTCCTCCAGTGCGGCGAGGAGCCGGCCGAAATGATGGTCCCAGTAGGCGACCGCCCCGTCGTAGCCGTTGATCAGGTGCTCGAAGTCCGCGCGGGAGCGGATCGCGTCGGGCATGTTGTGCGGCACGGGCGAACCGGCGGGCCCGCGCAGCGAGTAGTGCAGGTCGAGCGCGCTGCGAGGGCCGTAGGTCTCGGCTCCGTGGCGGGCGATGGTCTCCGCGTCGGGCCACTCCTGCACGGGTCCCGAGGCGGCCATCCGTTCGGTCCACTCGGCGGGCTGGGTGTAGTCGGTGTGCGGGTCCCAGTAGGTGAGGTGGAGGTACCAGTCGTCTTCGTCGGCGTGGCGGCGGATCCAGTCGATCGCAGCACGGTTGACGTCCGGGGCCTCCTCGTCGCCGAACCGGTCGGTCGCGCGGATCGACTCGCGGAAGTTGCCGTGGAAGAAGTAGGCGCGATGGCGTTCGGCGAAGACGGAGACGGCTGCGGTGTAGTAGCCGCCCCAGCCGAGCCGCTGGCCCAGCAGCGGCCGGTCGGGTTCGGGGCCGTGGCCGGCATCGAGGCGGAACTGGGCGGCGGGCCCGAAGTGGCCGACCACGCCGTTGGTGATGCCGAACTGGCCGCTCGTCAGGGCGGTACGGGAGGGCAGGCAGGGCGAGTCGGAGCAGTAGTAGCGCTCGAAGACGACGGACTTGTCGGCCAGCTTCTGCAGGTTCGGGGTGGTGGGGCGGTGATAGCCGTACGGGGTGGTGTGGTCGGCGCGGAGTGTGTCCACGTCGACGTAGATGATGCGCATGGCGGGACTCCAGGTGGACGTGCAGGGGGAGCACGGGTGTTTTCGGGTACGGCCGACCGCGGGCTCACCGAGGGGAGCCCGCGGGTGCGGGCGGCGGAGTCAGGGGCGTTCACCCGGCAGTGGCGGCACGGGCGCCCGGGTGGGATCGCTTGGCGCCCGGGACCGGGTGGGGTCACTCGGCGTCCGGGCGCCCTTCGACGGCCCGTTCCAGGCGGGCCGCGGTGAGCTGGAGCCAGGCGATGTAGGAGGCGCTGAAGGCGTAACCGTGCTCATGGGCCATGACATGGACCTCACGCGCCCAGGCCGGGTCGAGTTCGGGGATCTGTGCCTCGTACTCCGCGGGGAACGGCGGTGTGGCGGCAGTGACGTCGTGCTGGAGCCGGTACTCCAGCTCGGTCCGTACGATGTCGAGCGCGATCTCCGGACCGAGCTGGCCGCCGAAGATGAACCGCAGCTTGAAGTCGGGGTCCATGGGCCGCGGCGACGGTTCGAACGGTGAGCGGGCCCACTCCAATAGCGCGGCGCGCCCTTCCTCGGTGAGGCGGTAGACCTTCGCGTCAGGGCGTCCTTCGCGTGGATCGACCTCGAAGTCGACCCAGCCGCGCTCCACCAGCTTCGACAGCCGGCGGTAGATCTGCGGGAGCTGGACGCCGTAGCCGAGGTAACGGCCGGACCGGTCCATCCATCCCCGCAGGTCGTAGCCGGAGAGCCGGCGCAAGGCCAGCGCCCCCAGAATCACATAGTCGAGGTGCATGAAAGGTACCTATGTTCCTGAGAACTGATGGGGTTCAGACTTGCCCGGTCAACCGGGCAGTGTCAAGAGTCTTCACGCGGCAGCAACGCAACGGAAACCCGCGTGACCGCTGGAGCTGTCCGGGCTGTTGGCGGTGCGGGCGGCGACACGGTAGCGGTTGCAGTAGGAGCGGTGGCACATGTGGGAGCCGCCGCGGATGACTTTGTCGGTGCCGGTGGCGGGGCCCCGGGGGTTCACCAGCGGGCGCCCGGCCCGTGCGCCGTGGTCGGTGGTCCACCAGTCGGCGCACCACTCCCACACGTTTCCCGACATGTTGAACAGGCCGAGGCCGTTCGGCTCGAAGGCGTCGACGGGGGCGGTGCCCCGGTAGCCGTCGGCGCCGTTGTTCTTCGACGGGAAGGTGCCGCGCCAGATGTTGCAGCGGTACGTACCCTGCGGATCCAGCTCGTCGCCCCAGGGGTAGCGCTTCTGCTCCATTCCTCCGCGCGCCGCGTACTCCCATTCGGCCTCGGTCGGCAGTCGCTTGCCGGCCCAGTGCGCGTAGGCGGCGGCGTCGTTCCAGGACATGTGGACCACCGGGTGGTCGCCCCGGTCGACGACGGTACTGCCGGGTCCCTCGGGCCGGTCCCAGGAAGCGCCGTCGACGCCGCACCACCAGGGGGTCCGCTCCGGCCTGGGGGCGCCACGCCGCAGTCCTGCCGGCAGGAACCCGGCGAACACGTACGACCAGCCCAGGCGCTCGGCGTCGGTGCGGTAGCCGGTGTCGGCGGCGAACGCCGCGAACCGCTCGTTGGTCACCGCGCAGGCGTCGATACGGAACGGTGCGAGCCGGACGGCGCGCACCGGACCCTCCCCGTCGTCCGGGAATCCCTCGGCGTCCTCGGTGCCCATCAGGAACTCGCCGCCGGGCAGCAGTACCATCCCCTCCGTCCCGGCCCCGGGCGCGATCGCTCGCGGCTTTGGCGCCGCGAGCCCGTTGGAGGCCGGGGCGGACCGGGCGGACCCGGGCATGCAGCAGCGTGGAGGCGTGGTGGGGTCGGTCATGACGGTGGCTCCTTCTCGGCGGATGTCCTCGGTGCGGCGGGCTTCAACAGTCCGGCCTTGGGTCGGACGATCGGATTCCAGGTCCTCCCCCGAAGACTGTTGCAATCCCATTCTTATGTTCTAACGTACATAGGTCTCCACCGACAGACCGAGCACGAGGGGCCCCCATGAAGGCCATCATGGTCATGTTCGACACGCTCAACCGCCGCTTCCTCCCGCCCTACGGCGCGGAAGGTACACGCGCCCCGAACTTCACCCGCCTCGCGGAGCGGACGGCGACCTTCGACACCTGCTACGCGGGCTCGATGCCCTGCATGCCGGCGCGGCGGGAGCTGCACACCGGCCGCCACAACTTCCTTCACCGCGGCTGGGGCCCCCTGGAACCGTTCGACGACTCCATGCCGCAGCTGCTCACCGAACACGGCATGTACACCCACCTGGTCACCGACCACCAGCACTACTGGGAGGACGGCGGCGCCACCTACCACGGCCGCTACCGCACCTTCGAGTTCTTCCGCGGCCAGGAGGGCGACGCGTGGAAGGGCCATGTCGCCGACCCCGAGATCCCGCAAGCCCGGCGCGCCCGGCGCGGCGAGACCTGGCGCCAGGACTGGATCAACCGGCAGTACCTGGCCGACGAGGCGGACCACCCGCAGACCCGCACCTTCGATGCCGGCCTGGAGTTCCTCCGTACCAACCGCTCCGAGGACGGCTGGTTCCTGCAGATCGAGACCTTCGACCCGCACGAGCCCTTCTTCAGCTACGCCCGCCACAAGCAGCACTACCCGCACGCCTATTCCGGCCCGCATTTCGACTGGCCCGACTACCAGCGCACCACCGAGTCGGACGACGAGATCACCCACGCACGCCACGAGTACGCGGCGCTGCTGACCATGTGCGACGCCTCCCTGGGGCGTGTGCTCGACGCCATGGACGAACTCGCTCTGTGGGACGACACGATGCTGATCGTGTGCACCGACCACGGACTGCTGCTCGGCGAGCACGGATGGTGGGGCAAAGGCGTCCAGCCCTGGTACGACGAGACCATCCACGCCCCGCTCTTCGTCTGGGACCCCCGCAGCCGGATCCGGGGTGAGCGGCGCTCGTCGCTCGTGCAGACCATCGACCTAGGCCCCACACTCCTGGAGTACTTCGGCATCGAGCCGACCCCGGACATGCAGGGCCGCCCGTTGCGGCAGACGGTCGCCGACGACACCCCGGTGCGCGAGGCAGGCCTTTTCGGCGCGTTCGGCGGCCATGTGAGCGTGACCGACGGCCGGTACGTCTACATGCGGGCCTGCGCCGACCGGTCGAACCGACCCCTGCACGAGCACACCGTGATGCCCACGCACATGCGCGGCCGGTTCAGCCCAGCCGAACTCAAGGACGCCGCGCTGGTCGCACCGTTCTCGTTCACCAAGGAGGTGCCACTGCTCAAGGTGCCCGGCCACACCATGTCCAACCCGTACGCCTTCGGCACCCTCCTCTTCGACCTCGAAACGGATCCGGACCAGCAACACCCGCTCGTCGACGACGACCTCGAACTGCGCATGGCAGGACTGCTGACCGAGCAACTGCGCCTGGCCGACGCCCCACCCGGACAGTACGAGCGGCTCGGGCTGCCCCCCGCCGGTCCCGTGACTGCCGAGCACCTGCTGGCCCGCACCCAGCAACCGCAGGCCGAGGCCGCCTGCGAGCCGCCGCCCCGCGCCGAGGACTTTCCCGACGGCCCGTGCAGCGTCCACGTACCGCTGCGCGAACTGCTGTCCCACCCCGGGGCCGAAGCCGTCCTGCGCCGGCACTTCGCCACACTGCTCGACAGCCCGTTCGTGCACGCCGCCGCCGACCTGTCCCTCCTGCAGATCGCAGCCGTCGCCATCGGCATGCTGCCGAACGATCTGCTGCGCACCGTCGCCGACGAGCTCGCCACTGCCGGCCCGCGTTCCTGAGACAACCTGTCATCTCACCGGGAGTTCACCACCATGGCATCCCCTGTCGACAAAGGCGCAGCCGACGCATACGCGGACGCTCCCGCCCACCACCGCCTGGTCGAGGCGGCCCTCGCCCGCCTCGACCTGGACGCCAAGGCCCGGCTGTTGTCCGGCCAGGACCTGTGGTCGCTGCCGGCGCTGCCGGAGATCGGGCTCGCCCCACTGGTCATGTCCGACGGACCGGTCGGCGTACGCGGCTCCGGCTGGTCACCGGACGACCCGTCCCTGACCCTGCCCAGCCCGACAGCGCTCGCCGCGTCCTGGGACCCCGCACTGGCGCGGACCGTGGGCCGTGTACTGGCCCAGGAAGCCCACCGCAAGGGCGTACACGTCCTGCTCGCCCCGACGATCAACCTGCACCGCTCGCCCCTGAGCGGACGCCACTTCGAGGCATACTCCGAAGACCCGCTGCTCACCGCACGGATCGGCGCCGGATACGTCACCGGCCTCCAGGAGAGCGGCGTCGCCGCGACCCTCAAGCACTTCGTCGCCAACGACGCCGAGACCGAGCGCTTCACCGTCGACAACCACGTGAGCGAGCAGGCACTGCGCGAGCTGTACCTGGCCCCCTTCGAAGAGATCATCGCGACCGCCCGGCCCTGGCTGCTGATGTCCGCGTACAACTCGGTCAACGGCAGCACCATGACCGAGCACCGCGCGCTCCAGATCGGCGTACTGCGTAAGGAATGGGGCTTCGACGGGTTGGTCGTCTCCGACTGGCTCGCCGCCCGCGACACCGTCCGGGCGATCGAAGGCGGCCTGGACGTGGCCATGCCCGGACCGCACACCGTGTACGGACCGGCGCTGGCCGCCGCCGTACGGGACGGCACGGCCGACGAGACGGCCGTGGACGAGGCCGTTCGGCACGTGCTGCTGCTCGCCGCCCGGCTGGGGCTCCTCAAAGGGGCCGAGCCCGCCGTCCCCGCCGACCGGCGTCCGGCCCCGCTGGACGGTGCCGCCGTCGCCCGCGACACCGCCGCCCGCTCCTTCGTGCTGCTCCGCAACGAGGGCGGAGTCCTGCCTCTGGATCCGGCGGACGACACCATGAGCGGTGGGGGCATCGCCCTCATCGGCCACGCCGCCCGCCACGCGCGCATCCTCGGCGGTGGCTCCGCGACCGTCTTCCCCGGCCACGTCGTGTCCCCACTGGACGGACTGCGCGCCGCCCTGCCCGCCGGTACCCCGCTCACCTGGGCCCAGGGCGCCGACCTCGGCGAGGGCCTGAACCCCGCTGCCGACGGCTTCACCCTGCACGCCGTCCTGCGTGGTGCCGACGGCCAAGTGCTCGCCGACACCCCGCTGCCCGACGGGCGAATCCGATGGACGGCCGAAACCCTCCCCGGGGGCACGGACTTCGACGCCCTGGACTCCGTCGAACTGCTCGGCACCTTCACGCCGCGCACCGACGGACCGCACAGGTTCGGCACCCGCGGCCTAGGCGCCTTCCGGCTCACAGTGGATGGCACCACCCTCTTCGACGGAGTTCACCGGCCCGCCGACGCCGACCCGCTGGAGGCCGTCACCGGACGACCGGTGCCGCGCGGCACGGTGGAGCTGACGGCCGGGCGCCCGGTCGAGGTCAGCCTGCTCGCCCGGGAGCCCCGAATGAGCTACGGCTCTCTGCGCGGCGTCACCTTCGGGCTCGCCCACCGCGAAGCCGCCGGCGAGGAGGACCGGCTGATCGAGGAGGCGGTCGCCGCCGCCCGCGCCGCCGACACCGCGATCGTGGTCGTGGCGACCACCGAGACCGTGGAGAGCGAGGGCTTCGACCGCAGTTGCCTGCGCCTGCCGGGACGCCAGGACGAGCTCGTCGCCCGCGTGGCCGCCGCCAACCCCCGTACCGTCGTCGTGGTCAACGCCGGCGCACCGGTCGAGATGCCGTGGCGCGAGGACGTGGCAGCGGTGCTGCTGACCTGGTTCCCGGGCGAACAGGGCGGCGCGGCCCTCGCCGATGTCCTGTTCGGCCGCGCAGAACCGGGTGGTCGCCTCCCCACGACCTGGCCCGCACGTCTGGACGACGTTCCCGTCCGCCAGGTCACGCCGCGGGACGGGGTACTTCGCTACGACGAGGGCACGTCCATCGGCTACCGTGCCTGGCAGCGGCACGAGGCCGAGCCGGCCTACGCGTTCGGCTACGGGCAGGGCTACACCACCTGGGAGCACGAGCACCTCGTCCTCGCCGACGACCGCACGCTCCGCGTCCGCGTCCGCAACACCGGCTCCCGGCCGGGCCGCGATGTCGTCCAGGTGTACGTCTCCGCTCCCGAGGGACCGGAGGGTCCGGACCGTAGGCTGGCCGGCTTCGCCGCCGTCACGGCGGACGCAGGCGAGAGCGTGGAGACCGACATCACCCTGTCCCGGCGCGCCTTCCAGATCTGGGACACGGCCGCCCGCAACTGGACTACCCGACCGGGCCGGTACGTGATCCAGGCCGCGCGCCACGCGCAGTCGCCCACGCTCGGCGCCGAACTGCACATCCCGGGCTGACCGCCCGGCACGCCCCCTCATGCCGCGGGGGGACCGGAAACCCTGACACCCGGTCTCCCCGCATTCCCAGCCCGCCCCCAGGGGCCACAGGAAAGAGAAGGACCCAGGACACATGGACGCCGATGTCGTCATCGTCGGAGCCGGGCTCGCCGGACTCGTCGCCGCCCACGAGCTGACCTCGCGCGGCCGGCGCGTCGCCCTCGTCGACCAGCAGGGACCCGCCGACCTCGGCGGGCAGGCGTACTGGTCGTTCGGCGGCCTCTTCCTCGTCGACTCGCCGGAGCAGCGCCGCACGGGCGTCCGAGACTCCCTGAGCCTGGCCTGGAACGACTGGCAGGGCAGCGCGGGGTTCGACCGGCTCGGCGACGAGGACACCTGGTCCGTCCGCTGGGCCCGCGCCTACGTGGAGTTCGCGGCCGGGGAGAAGCGCGCATGGCTGGCCGGCCACGGGATCTCCTTCCTGCCGACCGTGGGCTGGGCCGAACGCGGGGGTCTTCGCGCGGGCGGGCACGGCAATTCCGTGCCACGCTTCCACGTCACCTGGGGCACCGGGCCCGGCGTCGTCGAACCCTTCGTACGTCAGGCGTGGCGGGCGGCCGACGCCGGCCTGCTCACCTTTCACCACCGCCACCGGGTGGACGAACTGATCGTCGGCTCCGACGCGGTCCAGGGCGTACGGGGTGCGGTGCTGGCCGAGGACGCGGCACCCCGCGGGGCCGCCACCACCCGGGCCGAGACCGGCGAGTTCACGCTCACCGCGCAGGCCGTCATCCTCACCACCGGCGGTATCGGTGCCAACCACGAACTCGTGCGGAGGCACTGGCCGGCGCGTCTGGGCACCCCACCCTCGCACATGGTCACCGGAGTCCCCGCGTACGTCGACGGCCGGATGCTCGACATCAGCGCCGCAGCGGGGGCTCGCCTGGTCAACCGCGACCGGATGTGGCACTACACCGAGGGCCTGACCAACTGGAATCCGATCTGGCCAGGACACGGCATCCGCGTCCTGCCCGGCCCCTCACCCATGTGGTTCGACGCCCTCGGCCGTCGCCTGCCCGACCCCTGCCTGCCCGGCTACGACACCCTCGCCACGCTCCGGCACCTGCGCACCACACCAGACATCGCCGACTACGACCACTCCTGGTTCATCCTCACCCAGAAGATCATCGAGAGGGAGTTCGCCCTCTCCGGCTCCGAGCAGAACCCGGACATCACCGGCAAGGACCGTGCCGCGTTCCTCCGCGCCCGTCTCTTCGGCAAGGGCGCGCCGCCCGCCGTCGACGCCTTCCAGCGAAACGGCGAGGATTTCGTCACCGCCACCACCCTCGACGAGCTCGTCGCCGGCATGAACCGGCTCACCGGCGAGCCCCTGCTCGACGCCGCCGCCCTCCGCCGTCAGATCGAGGCCCGCGACCTGCAGATCGCCAACCCCTACAGCAAGGACTCCCAGGTCCAGGGCATCCGCAACGCGCGCCGCTACCTGGGCGACCGCGTCGCCCGAACCGCCGCGCCCCACCGTGTCCTCGACCCGGCGCACGGCCCCCTGACAGCCGTCCGTCTCCACGTCCTCACCCGCAAGACCCTCGGAGGCATCCAGACAGACCTCGACTCCCGTGCCCTCGGGGAGGACGGCCGCCCTGTGGACGGCTTGTACGCGGCAGGCGAGGTCGCCGGCTTCGGCGGCGGCGGAGTCCACGGCTACAACGCGCTGGAGGGCACCTTCCTGGGCGGCTGCCTCTTCAGCGGACGCCAGGCCGGCCGCGCCGCCGCACAGTGCGTCGCGTGACCCGACTCCACCGGCGGGATGTCGTCGTGTCACGAGCTCTCACATCCTTGGTGTCAAGGATGTGACCCAGGTTTGGCGGATCACTCTACGGAGAGCGATGATCGCGACGGCGAGGTCGAAGCCGGCGTCGAGGCGCGCGGTGATCCGTCCGCTGGCCCGGGACCTGCGGCACCCGTGGGAGATGCCGACCGCACCCGGCCGGCTCACCCCAGCCCGAGTTCGCCGGACGTTTCGGAACCTCCGCCAGCACATGCCGAGGCTGTCGCACGGTTCCCGCCGGGTGAAGGTCAAGAGCGATTCGCTGTTCGGTTCCGAGGGCCGAGGAGGCATCGGAGCCTTGGCTGGTGGAGCGGAACTTCTTGTCGTGCGACCGTGAACGTGATCTTGAGATGCCGCGGGATGTGCGGAACTGGCTGCCACCCGAGCACCTGTGCTGGAAGGTGCTCGACGTGGTCGAGCTGCTCGACCTGTCGGCGTTCGAGAACAGCTACCGAGACGACGGACGAGGCGGGGCGGCCTACCCTCCCGCGAGCCTGGTGGCATTGCTCCTGTACTGCTACAGCAAGGGAATACGCTCCTCCCGCCGCATCGAGCAGGCGTGTTGGGACGATGTGGGCTGCCGGATCCTCACCGGGAACCGCCGAGTGGACCACTCCACCGTTGCGCGGTTCGTTCGGCGCCATCGTGCCGCCTTGAACTCGCTGTTCGTGCAGGTCCTGGCACTGTGCGGCCGACGCGGACTGGTCGATCTTTCGGCGGTGGCCGTGGACGGCTCACCGATGGCAGCGAACGCCTCGCGGGACGCCAACCAGCGGCTCCAACGCCTGCAGGAGACCGTCTCCCGGTGCGAGAGGGAGATCAACGCTCTGATGGAAGACGTTGCCGACCACGCTCTGAACGTCGAGGCTGACGGGACGGTGCTCCAGGACGACAACGAGAGCACGTACGACAACTGGCCTCCCGCTTGTGCGACCGGCTCGCCCGGGCCCGACTTGCCAGGGACAGACTGCACGAACGGGCCCTGCCTTCACCCACCGAGATCCGGATCAAGGTCGAGGCCGCCGAGCGGATGGTGGCCCGCGCGGAGAAGCGTCTGGCTGCCGAGACCGCAGCTCACCAGGAGAAGCTGAACAAGTACGGGCTCCGGGCGCGAGAAGACCGTGCGGCAGGACGCCGCGGAGCCAACGGCCGACCGCCAGTCCCGATGGAGCGCAAGACTGTCCTCATCCGCCAGCGCGAGCGACTGACGAAAATGCGGGCCTGGCTGGAGCGGGCCCGCACACCCCGGCCGGTCCCCTCTCCGGGGTCCCGCGCCTGCCTGAGCGACCCCGACTCCCGGCTGATTCCCGGCAAACGTGGCGGCTACCTGCAGGGATACAACATCCAGATCACGTGCGCCCGCCGGCAATTCCTGCTGGCCATCGAAGCGCACGACAATCCCTCGGACCGAACGGCTCTCCTCCCAATGGTGAAGAAGACACAGCAGAATCACCAGACCGCAGAACTCCCCGGCGACATCGAACTCTGGCTCGCCGACAGTGGGTACGCCTCCGCCGCCGCCTTCGAGGCCCTCGCGGACCTCCCGCTGTTGGTCTCGGTCACCAGCGACGCCGACCAGGCCGGCTTCCCCGCGAAACGCCAGCAGGCCCCTGCCGGCCAACAGGACATGGCAGCCCGCCTGGCCACCCCGACAGGACGGGCCCAATACCGTCAACGAAGTGCCCTGGTCGAGCCGGGATTCGCCCAGCTCTTCCAACGATTCGGACGGCACCTCAACTACCGCGGCCGCCAGGCGGTCGACGCCGAAATCAAGCTCCTCGGGACGGTGCACAACCTCAACAAGCTCATCAGTCACATGCCCAAGAACCGCTCTTGACCTTCACCCGGCGGGAACCGTGCGACAGCCGCTGCCCTGTCCCGCCAGAGCACCGAAACCTCACCGGCCCGGCTCCGGACGACCACCCGGCACGAGAAACAGGAGGCGGGTGCCCCGCTACGACGTGGGCGAAACCGTCCGACGCGAGAAGACACTCATCGTCCTACAACGGTCGAAAGGTTAAAGAACCTTGCGGTTCTTCAGCCAGGTCCCGATCCGGCTGGCACCGCTGCGGCGGATCGCGGCCGGTGTCTGGTAGCCGGCCAGCAGGACGACCGGGCCCTTCTTGCTCAAGTTCAGCGCCCGCTCCAACGCCTGGAAGATCTCAAGAAGTTGAGCTCGGAGCCGGTTGATGTGCCGGGTGCGATCGTTGACCAGGTCAGTGCGACGGGCGATGAGAGTGCGCAAGTCAACGGCTATCTCGTCGCCGGGCCGCAGTAGACCGAGGTCCTTGCGCATGCGGGCCTGGTCGGCGATGACGAAGGCGTCCTTCTCATCCGTCTTGCCCTGGCCCCGATACGCGGTCGACGCCTGGTGCACAGCCAGGCCAGTGATATAGGCCATCGGCTGGTCGTGGCTGAGCAGCAAGCCGACGACTGCCGTGACGATCTCCGTAACCGCTTCCGGGGCGATCAGTGAGCCCGCGGTACCTGGCTCGCTGCGATGGCAAGCCTGAGTCCGCGATGCGCTCGGCGCACTCGGCACTGACGGACTTCTCGAACTGTGGGTCCGGCGCAGAGGAGGCGTTTGGCGACACGTCGAAACCGAAGCCGCGGCCCACGCCGCCGCGGGTGTACTCCTCCTGCCTGGCGGCCGACACCAAGCCGGTGTCTGCGGACGACGACCCGTGCGATGGCCGCTGAAGAACGTCCGAGCGACCGTCCGCCGCATGGCAGAGCACCCAAACCCAAGTCGGCTGGGCATGGTCCGTGCACGCTCCACCACATTTCACTGTCACGGAGCGTGAAGATCAATTGCGTCCGACTGAAGTGCCTGACGCTGTTGCAGGGGATGACCCACCGGGCGGGTTCGGTCTACGAGTGCCCGCCCGGTGGGTCCGGGGTGCCGGTCAGCCGAGCGGCAGTTCCAGGACGGCTTCCTGGCCGGTCGGGGAGGTGACGGTGGTGGTGGCGCCCTCCGTGCCGGTGAAGGAGTAGAGCCGGTCCCGGCTGTTGACGACCAGGGCCAGGCGGTGGCCGTCGGCGAGGTCGTAGGCGGCGGGCTGGAGCGTCCAGCCGACGGTCCGGTCCGTGCCGGTGTCCAGGTCCGCGGTGGTGACGGGCTCGTGGGTGATGATTCGGGCCCTGCCGTCCGGATCCACGTCGAGGAGGTAGGCGACCAGGGTGGCGGCGTCCCCTTCCTCGACGCGGACGGTGAGCCGGAGCCTGGCCGCGCCGCGGATGCGGCGTCCGCCCGCCAGCTCCTCGGTGGACCAGACCAGGAGCCGGTCCGGTTCGAAGCCGGCCGGGTCGTACGGCTTGGGGTTGCCGAACCACTCCTTCTGCCCGGTCTCCATGATGTCGTCCATGGCGGTGGCGGTGGTCTCGTACCCGGCGGTGAATGCCCGGCTCCAGCCCGTGGACGGCTTGTCCGACAGGGAGGCCCCGCCGTCCCCGTTGGTGCCGCCCAGGTACCACGTCTCGGTGCCGGTGGTGGCCTCGGACCAGGAGCGGAGCGGCTCGCGCCGTGCCGCCTCGACGATCCGGTCGCCGCCGATGCCGGTCGGTTTGGTCTTGTAGGTGAACATCACCTGGCTGTTGACCACCGGCCAGTCGGGCACGTCATCGCCCTTCCCGAGCAGGTGGTGGTCGAGCCAGGCGTAGGTTTCTGTCATCGGTGTCAGATAGCTCCAGAACGGGGTGCCGCTCGGCACGCCGGTGATGCCGACGCCTTCCGGGGCGCCGTGGTCGCCGATCCACAGGTTCAGGTGCTTGGGAACGGTGAGCTTCTCGAAGGTCGCGATCGCCTCACCGGCGGGGAACAGGCTCTCGTGCCAGGTGTTGGAGTAGAAGGTCGGGATGCCCCGCCCGTTGGTGGTGTCCACGTAGGTCTCCGGGGACCGCACGGTGCCCCACTCCACCACCTCCTTCATCTTCTCCCCGTCCTGGAAGTTCTGGAGGATGTCCCACGTCGCCTCGTCGAACTTCTCCTTCTCCTTGCCCTTCTCGGCTCCGGTGAAGCCGATCAGCAGTTCCACGGCCTTCTCGTGCCGGGTGCCGTTGTCGTAGAGGCTGGTGGCCAGGTTGCCCCAGGTGCTGAGGGCGGCCACGGCGGCGACCCGGTTCTTCTCGTCGTGCGCGGCGACCAGTTGACTGATCCCGGAACCGTAGGACAGGCCCATGAACCCGACCCGGCTCGGCGCGAACAGCCCTTCTGCGTGGTCGATCACCTTCGACCCGTCCGCCCAGTCGTCCGGTCCGGCGACACCGATGAACCCGTCGGACGTGAACGGCCCGTCCGGCTCCCCGAACCCGCGGGGCGTGTACGCCAGAACGTGGTAGCCGCGCGCCGCCAGGGAGAGGTAGCCGACCATGAACGGCATCCAGCCGTACGGGTTCCAGCCGGCGGGCACGATCACGACTGGGCGCGGCTCCGAGGTCTTCTGCTTGATCGCGAACGCGGAGAGACCGATCCCCTCCGTCACGGAAATGCGCGGGAAGCTGACCCCGGCCTCCCGCAGGACCCGCCCCACCAGCTCCCGCAGCTCCTCGGGGAGCGCCCCGGCCGGGACCGTGCCCTGGAGGGCCGCGAGCAGGGCACGGGCGACGGCGAGCACGGACGGGTTGATGTCGAGGCTCGCACCGCGCCAGATGCCGTTGGCCGCGATGTCCTCGATGGTCGCGTCGGTGACCGACGCGAGGGGTTCTCCGCCTTCGGGGGCCATGAACTGCTCCGTTCCTTCTGTTCCTGGACGACTAGGACGCCCACTGGGGCGCCAGGCAGATCATGGACTGGAGCGCACACACCGAAACGGAAGGGCGGCTGGCCGTACTCGATCGGATGGAGAACCCCCAGCCTGTGGTCCTGGCCCACTGCGCCTGCCGTGAGCGGGCTGGACCGGGCCGGTGGCCTTCTGCGAACAGGCCCGAAAGGAGTGCAGTCACCGTTAATGAACCGGTCGCAGTGGCTGCGAGCTGGCTATGGCACGGTCCTGGCCGGTTGACGCCCCTGGCACGAAACAGCCCGGTGGGCGCACATAGCTGCGACGGAGCAGATGACCACTTCCAGAACGCTCTGCCGAGGGCGAGGCCTAGCCGCGCCCGGCGCTGACGGGATACCTGACCTGGACAAGAACCGGGCGCTTGAGCAGTGGCTGGAGTGGTGGCAGTTGCGCCAGGTCCGGGGCCGGATCCGGGAGCTTGAGATCCGAGAGCGGCAGGAGGGGCGGGAGCGGGCGCGGGCCGAGCAGTCGCGGAAGATCCAGCCACAGCGGTCGGGCCGGACGGCGCTGTTGCACCGCGGCGGGTGCGGCCTGTACAACGCCGCGCTCGGCTTCCTGGACCGGGAAGAGGCACTCATCGCTCTGGCCGAGCCGGACATCGAGCCCTGCGAGGTGTGCCGGCCCGAGGCGGGGCTGGTGCAGGCGTAGGCCGGACGGGCGCCCGATGCGCTGCTCCGGGTCGGCGGCACGCTGAGCCTCCTGGACCTTCCTCTGCCGCTGCGATGCCAGCGCGCAGTTCCTTCTCCTCGCGCGCCTGGGCCGACCCGCGCGGATATTCACCTTCGTGCGGCAGCGTGGGCGCCTGCCCAGGGCAGGGCACTGACGCGGTGTGCCTACCAGACGTTCGCAGGCAGTCCGGATGTGAACGCCGGGAGATGGTTGCCGCGCCACGGGTGTCACGCCCATGATGGTGGTCATGTCGCAGGAGTGGGTGTCGGCAGGCAGTCAAGGTGCTGGCGCTGGCGCCCTGGTCTCGCTGTCGAGTGGTGAACTGCCGCGGGGCGACAGGTTCGACTGGTACGTGGAGCTGGTGCGGGAGAACGTCGCTCCCTTCTCCCTCGGAAGTTTCCATGCCCACGGTTTCGAAGCTCGTGTTGCCGGAGTGGATCTCGGTTCCGCGCAGCTCACGCACCTCGTCTTCGAACCGCTTCACGCCGCGCGGACACCGAGGCACATCAGGCGCGGTGACCCGGAGACATATCAGCTCGCCCTGATCAGCGGCAGTCCGATGATCACCCGCCAGCACGACAACGAAGCCGAGATCTCCACCGGCAGTCTGGTGTTCTTCGACACCTCCCATCCACTGGACACCCTCGTTCCGGATGACCGTGGGCAGGGCCGCGTCACGTTGTTACGGATACCCAGGGACGCCCTTCCGCGCCCGCCGGCCGGGTCGACCGGGTCCTGGCCCGGCAGCTCGTCCCGGACAGTGTGACCGGGCAGGTTCTCTGCCAGTACTTGACCACCGTCCGGGACCGTGCGGCCGATCTTGGCATGGACGAGCGCCACCGGCTCGGGACGATCGCGGTCGATCTCGCCACCGCATTCCTCGCCGAGCACGAACCGGTGGCGTAACCCTGAGCAGCCTCACCCCGCCGCGCACCCTCCCTTTCAGGCGGCGTCGGGAGCAGGCGCATGCCGCGCTGCGGCGGAAGATCCAGCCGCGGCGGTCATCATCGGCGGCTCTGGCGCACCGCGGGGACTGTGCCCTGTATCCGGTCGAGGGCGGATTCCTCACCCGGGAAGAGGCGCTGATCGCCTTGGCGGAGCCGGACATCGAGCCGTGCCAGATCTGCAAGCCCGGGACAGGGCTCGTCGACGGGTAGGAGCTGTTCGGACCGCCCGACGTGCCGGAGGGGAGCCGGCCCAGCAAGATCAGTCCCGTGAAGTTCCCGACCAAGGTGGCACTGGCCCAGGCCGTCCCGGTCCTGCCCGAGGGGCCGGGCTGGTGGTACGAACCCAACCGGAACCAGCCCCTTCCTTGCAGGTCAAAGCCGGTGTGGTCTGTCGCGATGTTGAGTGCGCCGAAGATCACGAGACACAACTGACCAGGCGGAGACAGCCAGGAAAGGGACACGACTGGGACCCGTGACACGGGAGGCGGTCTGGGCCGGGCTCGCTCTTCTGTCTGGCCCCCACCGGAAGGGGCACGACTACAGCCCCGACGTGATGCCCTTCACCGCCCGCGCGAAGGCGAGGACGGTCGGGGGAACATGGGAGCGGTGCCAGATCAGCCCCAGCTCAGAGGGGGGCAGTCCGTCGACCGGGATGAAGGTGATAGCGCTGCGCCGCCCGTGGTAGTCGGCCGTGGACCGGCACAGCAGCATCGCGCCCCGGTCCGCCGCCGTCAGACTCAGCCCCTCCTGAAGGGTGTTGACCAGTGGACCCGCCGGGATCGGCCGCAGCTCCGGGGTGTGGTCCGGGGTCTGTGCCAGGCGCCAGTATGCGGGCGCGGGACCAGGCACCCCGCCCGCGCCCACGCCGATGAGCTGGCAGCCGGTCAGCTCCTCCGCAGATACAGACTCCCGGGTCGCGACCGGGTTCCGGACGGAGACGGCGCGGGTCTGCGGCTGCCGGGAGAAGACTGGCCCGAGCACCAGGTCCTCCTCCCGTACTGGCATGAGCACCACCGCGCAGTCCACCTCCTGGCGGCGCACCGGCCCGAACGGGTCCGACAGCGGGATCTCCGTCAGCTCCAGGACGCGCCCCGGGCACTCTTCCTCGAACAGGGCTATCGCCTGGGCGAGGTAGTCGTCGATGGTGCCCTGGAAGCCGATCCGCAGTACCCCGCCCACCTTTGCCCGGGCGGCGGCCCGCACCTCGTCCAGGGTGGCGCGCAGCCCGTCGTACGCGGGCCGCAGGCTGCCGATGAAGGACTCTCCGAGCGGAGTCAGCCGCACCCGGCGGCTGGTGCGCTCGACCAGCGGGGCACCGATCCGTCCCTCCAGGCTGCGCAGCAGCTGGCTCACCCTGCTCTGGGAGACGTACAGTCGCTCGCCCGCCCGGCCGAAGTGCAGCTCCTCGGCCAGGACGAGGAACGCCTCCAACTCACGGATCTCGATACCGCCCACGGAATCCCGGCCTCCTCCACCTGATCGAGTAATCCCGCTCATAGAAGGATGAGAGATTGGCCGTTGTTCCCGAACGGCCCTGCGGCTTGGCTGGTTGTATGGCACAAACAGAGGAAATCGCAGACAAGGCGCCCGTAGAGGGGCAGCCGGCAGGGCGCGGGGGCTGGCCCGCAGTCGCCGCCGTCGCCGGGGCGACGTTCACGGTGGTCACCTCCGAAATGCTGCCCGTGGGGCTACTCACCCCCATCGGTGACACGCTCCATGTGAGCGAGGGGACCGCAGGGCTGACCCTCACCATCACGGGTCTGGTCGGCGCGGTCTCCGCGCCGCTGCTGACTCCGCTGCTCGGTCGGCTGGATCGTCGGGTGCTGCTGTGCTCCATGATGGCGCTGCTCGTGCTGGGCAACCTGCTCGCGGCGTGGGCCCCCGACTTCGGGGTGATGGTGGTCGCCCGCGTCATCGTCGGCATCGGCATGGGCGTGGTCTGGGCGGTCGCCGCCGGTCTCGCTGTACGGCTCGTGTCCGGCACCGCCATCGGCCCGGCCACCTCACTGATCTTCAGCGGGATCGCGGTGGCCTCGGTGCTGGGCGTCCCAGCCGGTACGTACATCGGCGAACTGGCCGACTGGAGATCGGCGTTCGCGGCCCTCGCGGCCCTCGCCGTGGTGGTCCTGATCGCGCTCGCGGCCCTGCTGCCGCCGCTCCCGGCCGAGCAGGTCATCCGGCTCGGCGGTGTGCTGAAGCTGATCGGCAACCCACGGGTGGCGACCGGGCTCGCCGTGGTGGCCTTGCTGGTCACCGGACACTTCGCCGCCTACACGTATGTACGGCCCGCGCTGGAGGAGATCTCCGAGGCCAGCCCCGCGGTGATCGGCACCGTGCTTCTCGTCTACGGCGTCGCCGGCGTCCTCGGGAACTTCGCGGCCGGGGCCGGGGCGGGCCGCTCCCCGCGCGGCACGCTCCTGGGGATCGCCCTCGTCCTGGCGGCCGCGGTGGGGCTCCTGCCTCTGCTCGGCGGCTCGGTGCTGACAGCCGGTGTGCTGCTCGCGGTGTGGGGGATCTCGTACGGCGGCGTGTCAGTGAGCACCCAGACCTGGCTGCTGGCCGCCGCGCCGCAGGCCCGTGAGGCGGCGGCCTCGCTCTTCGTGGGTGTCTTCAACGGGGCGATCGCGCTGGGCGCCCTGGTCGGCGGTCTCATTGCGGACGGCGTCGGGATCGAAGCCGTGATGTGGCTCGGCGGCGGCCTGGCGCTCGCCGCCCTGCTGGTCGCCGCCCTGGGCCGGGCCCCGGAGAGCGGCCGGCTCGGCTAGACCGCCGGGCCGGCCACGCTTGGACCTTCCGAGCCGGGGCTGGACCGCCGGGCCGCGTCACCCCGTACGCGGCCCGGGGTCTCCTCCACCGACGTCAGGAATTATCGGATCGACGCCACCCAGGCGGCTCTTCAGCGGCGACGGCGTGCCCGCAGCCCAGGGTCGGCACCGCGATCCGGGCCAAGTCCGGCCGTATGTCGATGTGGTCGAACAGGGCGAGCTGGGCGGTACCCGCCTGCTGCCGAGCAGCATTCGTTGCCCATGCAGCATGGGTGCGGCGTCTGCTGGCCGACGACGAACTGCTGGCCAGCCTGCATCTGAACGAGGACGACCGGGCATCACTGGTCCAGGCGGCCGGACTGTAATGTGCAAAGCCCCGGGTAACCCGACGGCCGCTGTTGCCAGGCTCCGACCCGCGACGGCCGTCCTGCTTCGGCTGCCGGCTCGGGAGCCCGTTTCCGAACAGAACGCCGGCGCGAGGCATCGGCTGGTCCTCTTGGTAGACGTGCCCGGCACGCTACCCGGACCAAGCCCGCCCAGGGAACCAAAGCCCAAAGCATTACTCTCGGATGGCCGCTCAGGACTTCAAGATCAACTCGGCCTGGAGAAGACCTACGCCTTCAACCTCTCCGGCCACGTCCTGCAATCGATCCTCTGGCAGAACCTCTCCCCGGTCGGCGACGACCGCCCCGACGGCGCCCTCGCCGAACACCTGGGCGGCTTGCGGCAGTTCAAGAAGCATCTCACCGTTGCGGCCGCGTCCGTCCAGGGTTCCGGCTGGGGCCTGATCGCCTCGGAACCCCTCGGCAAGCGCCTGATCGTCGAGCACGGGGACTATTGCTCACCCGTCTTCACCGGGTCCGCACCCGGCCGACCAGCGCGGCCAGCGGTGGCCGTCCGAAGCCTGTCGGATGTCCGGTCAGTCCGCTGCCGGTGAATGCCGACCGGGCAGCCGCGGGCACGCATGTCCGCCCTCGGGATTGGTGAGCGACGATAATCCTGAGCGCTGTGTTCGGTAGATTGAGGCGGTTGCTCTTCACGCTCGGCGACCGTGAAATGTGGTGGGACGTGCACTGAACGTGCTCATAGGATGCGCAGGATGCATCGACCACCTGCGGGGGACGTGTGAGTGAGCTGGCCTGCGTCGCGCCAGAGGTCCGGGACCGGCTCGTCGTTCGGTTCGGCGCTGATGTGCTCGGTTGGTGTGACGAGTTGACGACTCTCGTCCATGAACTCGCTGCTCGCTGGAATCTGGATCTTGTTGAGGCGGGTGGCGGAGGCACCTCGCGGGTGTTCCGCTGCTTGCAGCGTGACACCGGTACCTCGGTGTGGCTGAAGCTCACGCCAGAGCCCTTGATCGCCCGCGAGGAGGCCGAAGCCCTGCGAACCTGGGCAGATATGCCGTCGCTCGTCACTCTCCTGGCAGCAGACCTCGCTGCCGGGGCCCTGCTGCTGGAGCATGTGGAGCCGGGAGTGCCGGCGCGGCAGCTCGCTTGGAATGTGCCCGAGGTCGCAGCCCTGCTGCGGGACCTGCGGGTCTCGCTTCCCGTGCCAGGGGAGCACTCGGTGCTGCGGCCACTCTCACACCGGATCGACTTCCTGTTCGACTTGACTGAACGCAGGCTGGCGGCGGCCCGCGCGAACGGCTTGGTTGCCCCGACGGTGCTCGGTCAGGCCCGAGCGGCGGCCCTGGAACTTGCGGCCAGTGGGCCTGTGGGGCTCGTGCACGGTGATCTCCATCCAGCCAACGTGCTGTCTGGTCCGGGCGCCCGCATGGTGGCGATCGATCCGAGGCCGACGTGGGGCGACCCGGACTTCGACGCTGTGGACTGGGTGTTTGAAGGAGTTGCAGATCCAACCGTGCTGGAGCAGAGGATCGAGGAGCTGGCGGCGTTGGTTCCTGGCATGTCTCCTCGTCGTGTGCTCGGTTGGTGCCGGGCCCTGGCTGCCCTCATTGCGGTCCCGAGAATGTGTGCGGGGCGGGACGATGCGGAGACCCGGTTTCTCATGGCCTTGGCTGGCGGCTGATCCACGCGGTGGCTGTGACCGGATCCGTTCGGCCGTCTCCACTGTGTCGGGCAGCTGCTGTGGGCGCCCGGAGCGTAGTTCTTTTCGTACTCGTGGCGGGCCTTGCGCTGGGCCGGGACCGCGGGCACGCCCTGGCCGACGTCGAGCGGCTGACAGCGGGCAAGGAGCTGGCGGTGTGCGGCGAGTGTGGCGGTCACGCGCATGGTGTAGCCCTGGCCTCGCCGTACGGTCGCCCATGGTCGAGCGCGGCCCGCTCGGCGGGCTCCAGGTCGGTGGTGCGGAGGAAGTCGGCGTCCTTGCCCGGCATGTCGAGGGTGATCGGCAATTCCGGGGCGGGAGTGCCCTCCTCGATGGCGGTGTGGTCGGGCAGGAGGTCGGCGACAGCCGTACGGATCGCGCCGCGGCTGACCCCGTGGTCACGGGCGAGGGCGGCGATGGAACGGTCCTCCAGGTACGCGGCGCGGACTGTGCCGGTCTTCGTGGCTGCCACTGCGGGGCGGCGTCCGCCCTTGCTGCCCTCGGCCTCGGCGGCGCGCAGTCCGTCGTAGGACAGCTCGCGCTGGGGGTCGCGCTGGAGTTCGCCGGTGGCGGCGAGGGTCTGCATCATGAACTTCACGGTGGACAGCAGTTCGCCGGTGCGCGGGTGGCGGGCGGTCAGGTCCATCGCAGAGAACGCGCCGTCGTGAATGCGCAGCGCTACCTGGTCGCGGTGGAGGACGCCGAGCACGTCGAGGATGTGCCCGGTGCCTCGTACGAGGTGGAACATCTCGGAGATGTGGACGGTGTCGCCCGGCCGGGCTTACGAGCTGGTGCGTGATTGCGTTGGAGACGCGGGGGGTCTGGGCTGGGGTTTGTGTCAGCCGGTGGTGTTGCGGTCGGAGACGAGGCCGGCG